>CAZSQX010000002.1:34531-240610 GCA_964609125.1 uncultured bacterium | reverse complement strand
GGAACTCGCCCAGCGACTCGTGCGACGCGACCAGCCCGGTGCCCGAGGCTGCGCGGCGGATCACCGGCTTCGGCCAGTAGCCCTCGCCCGAGCGGCCCCAGCTCCAGGTGTTCCGGAACCACAGCGTGGGCAGCACGTGGAGCTCCGCCTCGTCGGGCCCTCGGTTCGCCACGGTGATCCGGATGAGTAGGTCGTCGGGCGACGCCTTGGCGTACTCCGCGGTCACATCCCAGTAGCGCCCGTCGTCGAACGCGCCGGTGTCGCGCAGCTCGAACTCCGGTTCGCCCTGGCCGCGCCGGCGGCTCTCCTCGACCAGCCGCGTGTACGGGTACTCGGTCTGCGGATACTTGTAGAGCGCCTTGAGGTAGGAGTGCGTGGGCGTCGAGTCGAGGTAGAAGTACTCCTCCTTCACGTCCTCGCCGTGGTTGCCCTCCGGACCGGTGAGGCCGAACAGCCGCTCCTTGAGGATGGGGTCCCTCCCGTTCCAGAGCGCCAAGGCGAAGCAGAGGCGGCCCTCGCGGTCGCAAACCCCAAGCAGCCCGTCTTCTCCCCAGCGGTAGGCCCGGCTGCGCGCGTGGTCGTGCGGGAAGTGGTCCCACGCCGTCCCGTGCTCCGAGTAATCCTCCCGCACGGTGCCCCACTGCCGCTCGGAAAGGTACGGCCCCCAGCGTTTCCAGTTCTTCTCCCGCCGCCCGTCCTCGGCGAGGCGCGTGCGCTCGGCGATGGTCATGGCGTCACTCCCCCGCCGGATCGGCGACGTCGCAGACCACCTTGATGACGCCGGTGCCCGTCGTGAGCGTGGCGAACAGCTCGCGGAAGTTCTCGAGCCCCGCCACGCGGTGGGTGATGAGACGCGACAGCCAGCCGGGGTGCTGCGCCTCGGCCTGGGCGTGGTCGCGCACGCCGGCCTCGAAGTACTCGCGATTCGCGTTCACCGTGCCGACCATGACCTTGTTGCCGAGCACGAAGTCGAGGTTGATGCGGTCCGCCGGCACCTCCACGGCGCGGTCGCCGCCGGTGACGCTCGACAGCACGAGCACGCCGTTCTTCGCCAACGCCTGCATTCCCTCGAAGACGAGCGGCGAGAAGCCCGAGGCTTCGAACACCAGGTCGAACGGACCATGCCGGCGCGCACCCTCGAGCAGCGGCACCTCGCCGGTGGCGAGGTAGCGCGCCCCGATCGCCTCGACCAGGTCGGAGTTCAGGTGGGGTCGCGGCGTCTTGCCGAACACCGTGACGTCGAGACCACGTAGCCTCAGCGCCATCGCCGCGAGCAGGCCGATCGTGCCGGCCCCAGTCACGGCCGCGCGCCGCGGCCGCCACACGCGGAGGCGGCGCTGGATCTCGTACGCCTGGGCGATGCCCTTCTCGACCACGGACGTGGGCTCGAGCAGCACGCCGCTCCGGCGCAGGCCCGCGGGCACCTTCACCAAATACTCGGGGTCCTCGACGATCCACTCGGTGAGGAAGCCGTGACGCAGGTTGATGCCGCGCTCGTAGTAGGTGTCGTCCGTGGTCATGTCGTATGTGCCGATGCGGTCGTAGAGGCTTCCGCCCGGCCGGCGCACGGTGGCGACGACGAAGTCGCCCGGCGCGAGCTCGCCGACCGCAGGCCCGACGGCCTCGACCCGGCCGAAGCTCTCGTGGCCGAGCACCAGGTGGTCGTCACCGGGCGGGCTCATGCCGTACTCGGCGGCGTCGATCTCCTTGTCCGTGCCGTCCACGCCCACGGCCAGCATGCGCACCAGCACCCCGCGGCCACCGGGAACGTCCTCGAGCCGAGGCCGCGGCACACGCGCGAGGTGCGCGCTCATCGGCCGGCCGGGGAAGACGGCCACCGCCAGCATGGTGTCCGGGGTGACGCTGGAGGCGCCGGGGTTCCCGGCGTACGGCATCGCGTTCATCGTCCGCGTTGTCATCGCTCGACCACCTCCATCGCGTGCCCGTCCGGGTCACGCACGAGAAGTCCGCTTCGGAACCCCGGCCCGCCGTCCGGCAGCGACACCGTTCCCGGCGAGACGAACCGGACGCGCGCGGCACGCAGGTTGCGCTCGACGCCGGCGAGCGCGCGCGTCTCGAGCCGCGTCTGCCAGTGCACGAGATCGTTCGCCCGGGCGTCGGCCGGGTAGGGCCGACCGTCGCGGGGGCTCAGGTACTCGAGGAACTCGATCGCCGGCCCGCGCGCGGCGCGCACGCTGGTGATCCGCAGCCGGGCGCCGAACACGTTGTTCAGGTGCTCCTGTTCCGTGCCGTGGTTCTCGCTCTCCCCCGCCACCTGCATGCCGAGCCGATCGCGGTAGAAGGAGAGGCTCCGCTCGGTGTCGCTCACGGTGATCGCGGTGTGGTCGATGCCGAGGAACAGCCGGCTCTTCTCCTGCCAGCGGGCCGGGCCCTTGCCGGGCGGGAACGACAGGATCTCGAGGAAGTGTCCGTCGGGGTCGCGGAAGTAGAACGCGCGGATGCCGGCGGCGGCACGATTCCAGTCGGGGATGCGTTGCGGCCCGGTCGAGGCGTGGCGCACGCGATGCTCGCGCAGCCGCGCGTAGGCGCGGTCCATGTCGCTCACGATGATGGCCACGTGCTGGAACCACAGGTCGTTCCCGCGCGAGAGCTCGGGGTAGGCGCGGCCCTCGGGCGCCAGGTACTCGGTCAGTTCGAGCTGCTCGTCGCCCAGCTGGAGGAGCGCCACCCGCGCCCGCGCGCCGAACACGCCGCGCAGGCGCTCGATCCCTTCGCCGGCCAGCTCGGCCTCGGACACCTTCCGAAACTCGAGCACGCCGGTGTAGAACTCCAGCGCGCGATCGAGGTCCGACACCGTGATGCCGACGGGGCCCACCGCGACGACCGCGGCCCGCGCCTCCTCGCGCGGTGCGGCGGCCGCGGATCGCGCGGACCCGCCGGGAGTCGCGGCCGGCACCGGGAGCGTGACGGCGAACGCCAGGGCGCCCGCCAGCGCGATCGTCCGCCACGCCCGCGCGGTGACGGGACGGGGACGGGGGGTGCTCCCACGGAGCGCGGGCCTCTCCGCCCGGCCCCTCATCGCACCACCCCCACCACCGGCCCGCCCGCCAGATCCGCCGCGGTCTCCCGCACGCCAAGCCGCGCCTTCAGGTGCTCCGCCACGCGCAGCGCGTTCGCCATGATGGTGAGCGCCGGGTTCACCGCCGAGCTTGACGGGAAGAAGCTCCCGTCCACCACGTACAGGTTGTCCAGCTCGTGCGCGCGGCAGTTCACGTCGAGCACGGACGTCTTCGGGTCGTGCCCGAAGCGCGCCGTGCCGTTCTGGTGCGCCACGCCGGCGAGCGGGATGCGCTTGCCCACGTAGGCGTTCAGGTTCTCGAAGCTCTGCACGCACTTCGTGCCGTGCACGGCGCAGGGCAGACGCCCGAGCAGGCCCTTCAGCCGGTCCAGGAGCCGCCGGTGACCTTCCTCGTTGTTGGCCCGGTACGCGAGCCGGGTGCGACCCTCGCGCGTCACGGTCACGCGGTTGTCCGGGCTCGGCAGGTCCTCCGAGGTGAGCCAGAAGTCGAGCGAGTGCCTCGCCATCCTCTCCAACGTCCACCCCGGCGTGAACTTCGGCGCGCCCGCGGCCAGCACGTACTCGTCGGTCTTGCCCACGAACGAGATGTGACCCATCGGGTACGGCCAGTCGCCGTCGCCCCAGTAGAAGTCGTTCAGCGCCCAGCTCTTCTGGAACACGGTGGGGTTCGGGCACAGCGAGATCGCGAGCAGCACCGAGTTCAGGTGGCACATGTAGTTGCGGCCGAGCTGGCCGGAGCCGTTCGCGAGGCCGTCCGGGTGGCGATCGCTGGCCGAGCGGAGCAGCAGCGCCGCCGAGTTGATGGCGCCCGCGCTCGAGACCACGAGGTCGGCGCGCAGCGTCATCCGCTCGCCCCCGCGCGCCACCTCGACACCGGTCACCTCGCGCCCGCTCGGCGAGGTGAGCAGGCGCTCCACGGTGGTGTTCGTGAGCAACTCGACGTTCCGCGTCGCCAGCGCCGGGTCGACGCAGCACACCTGCGCGTCCGCCTTCGCGTTCACGAGGCAGGGGTGCCCGTCGCATGTGCCGCAGCGGATGCAGCGGCTCGTCCTCGGGTTCCTCTCGTCGAGCATGACCGCGACCGGCACATGGAACGGGCGGTGGCCGAGCGCCACGAGTTGGTCGTTCAAGCGCTGGATGCGCGGCTCGTGGCTAACCGCCGGGTGCGGGTAGGGCGTGCTCGCCCAAGGCTCGGTGGGATCCTCGCCCCGGGTGCCGTGAACGTGGTAGAGCCGCTCGGCGGCCGCGTAGTACGGCTCCATCGCCGCGTAGTCGATCGGCCATGCGGGCGAGACGCCGCCGGCGTGCCGCACCTCGCCGAAGTCGCGCTCGCGCATGCGCAGCAGCGCTGCGCCGTAGAACTTGGTGTTTCCGCCCACGAAGTAGTGAGTGCCGGCGGTGAACTCCCGGCCGTCGGCGTCCAGCCAGGCGTCGGCGTTGTTGTAGCGGCCCTCGAGGACCGCGGCCTTCGTGCTCCAGTTCTGCGCCTCGCGCGGAACGTAATCGCCGCGCTCGACGAGGAGCACTCGCCTGCCGCTGCCCGCCAGCGCCCAGGCCAGCGTGCCGCCACCGGCGCCGCTCCCGATGATCAGCACATCCCAGTGGTCGGACATGTTCGCGTTCCTCGGCAGTGCCGCCCGTGCTCCGGGTCGCCGGGCGGGCCGCTGGAAGTGGGGATCACGGCGGGCCGGGCGCTCGCGGTGCGAGGCCCGGCCCCCGTGGGGGTCAGTTCGCGGCCGCCTGCGACGGCGTGATCGTGACGCGGATCACGTCCGAGACCTTCGGCCAGCGGTAGGCATCGTTCATTCGCGACACCGGCTTCCTCTCCGCCGGGCCGGTGTTCGGCGCGGCCTGACGCGGCGCCTGGTTCGGGCCCAGGCCCGGCTCTTCGTTCACCTCGGTGCCGGCGTCCCACAGGAACACCTGCGAGGTGACGTCGCCGCTCACCGGGCGGCCGTTCGAAAAGAGCGCGATACCCTTCTCGTCGGTGGCGAAGAAGGCGTCGTTCGACTGCGCGAACATGGTGGTGAAGCCGAGGCGGTCGCCCGGCTTCGCCAGGACCGTGAACTCGTAGGCCTTCCCGGGCAGCGCGGGGCCGGGCTTCGCGTCGCCGACCGGCACGTTGAACACGCCGGCCGAAAGCACGCCGTCGTGGTGCATGCAGTGCTCGGCGAGCTTCGTGGGGTCGCCGTCCTCGGCCTGGGCCTCGAGCCCCCAGCCGCGCTGGGGGCGGCCGGCTTCGAACAGCCGACCCGGCTTCGCCTGCACGACCCACGCGCCGGGGGAGTTGGGCGCCGGGGCGGTCAGGCCGTTCGACAGGGCGATCGTGTTGGCGGTGGAGACGTTCTCGACGCGGACGGTGAACTGCATCTCGCCCTTGCCGTGCGCCGCGAGCGCCGCGGCGGGCGCCAGCGCGAGCAGCAGGAAGCTGGACACGGTCTTCATGAAGGAGTCCTCCTCGTGGAGTCCGGGATCAGGAACGGACGGCGAGCGGGGCCGTGCCGAAGTTCACGCCGAAGCGGCGGCACCAGATGGTCACCGCCTGGTGCTTCGAGAGGTCCACTCCCGCCGGCAGCTCGTAGTTCTGGTCGCCGATGTTGCCCTTGAGCGCGCCGACGTGGACGTAGCCGGCCTTCGTGACGGTCTCGTTGTCCTTCGCGTCCATGGCGGCGACGAGCAGCACCTGAACGTCCGGGCCGTTGGAGGTGTGGAAGCCGGTGAGGCGCAGCACGCGACGGCCGTCCGCGTAGCGGTAGATCGAGGCCTTGCCGCGCGTCTCGTGCGAGCCGTCATGGAACATCCCGCTCGCGACCTCCTTCGGCGCGCCGCTCGTCATCGGCTCGCTCACGGCCTTCATCGGGGGCGCCTCGGCGGCCATCGCCATCTCGTTCGCGGCCGACATGGCCGACTCGTTCGCACCGGCCGTCGCGGCCGCCGGGGTGGAACCCTCGAGCGACTCGTTCACGGTCTGGTTCACGAGCAGCCGCTCGGGCCGGAACAGGTACCAGCCGGTGGCGACGACGACGAGAGCGACCAACACGACGATGGTCTTCTTCATGGGAACCTCGCTGGGGTGAAGGGTGGACCGGTCAGGCTGACCGTCTGACCGGCGTGAATGCCGCCGCCCCGGCCCGGGTTCCCGACGCCGGCGTTCCCGGCTGCCCGCAGAAGTGGCAGGGGTCGCGCTCGAGGTGGAGGAGCTTGGCGCAGCCCCGCGGCGACGGGCGCCGGCGCCGCTCCGCCGCCGCCCACCACTCGGCCGCGGCGAGCGTGGCGAGCGGGGGCGCGACCAGGTAGAGCGCGAACCCGGTCCAGTCGCCGGCCAGGAGCGCCGAGCCGAAGGTGCGCGCGGGATTCATGCTGGTGCCGGAGAACGGCGACTCGAACGTGATGAAGAGCGCCAGCAGCGCGCCCGCCGCCCACGGGGTGAGCGCCGCGCGGCGCTCGTCCGCCATGAGCCGCAGCACCGCGGAGAAGAGCGCGAACGTGATCGCGAACTCGGCCGCGAACGCCACCGCGGCGCCCGCCGGCCCCGGTTGCGTCACCACGAACCGCACGTGCGGGTCGGCGAGCGCCGGCCCGGCGAGCCGGGCCACGAGCGCCACGCCCGCGGCCGCGCCGGCGAACTGGCCGAGGGCGTAACCGAGGAGGTCGTCGGGGCGCACGTGGCCGAGCCGCCAGAACGCCAGCGTCACGGCGGGGCTCAGGTGCGCTCCGGAGCGCCGACCCCACGGCGCGTGCACGAGCGCGACGAGCGTGGCCCCCATCGCGAGTCCCATGAACGCGCGCCGCGTGAAGCCGTCCGCGAGCGCCTGCCGCACCGGTGAGCCCGGGTGCTCGAGCAGCAGCGCGAACGCGCAGGCGGAGACGAGGAACAGTCCGAGGCCGAGGCCGTCGAGCAAGTACTCGGTGACGTGCGCGAAAGGTCGCCGCGGCGCGGACCCGTCGCTCATGGCGTTCCTCCGTCGGGTGGTCCGCGGAGCCTCCGGTGCACCGCAGCCGGCCGCTGACCGCCGCGATGCCCGGGGCCCGCCGTTCGGGCGGCGCCGGGGCTCCATTCCCTTGGCGGGTCTTGCGTTCGAGAGCCCTTCCTGCCGCCTTCACGGCCCTCAATGCCGCCGCCCCCGGGCGGGTTCCCGGCGGTATGACGGCCGTCATACCCCCGCCCGGGGTCCCGGCCGAGCCTTTCCCCGAGCCCGCGGGACCACCCCGTGGTGGGGCGGTCCGCGCTCGTGGAGGTCGCCATGGCGCCAGACGATCGCGAACCCCGGCCGCCGGAGAAGGTCCCGCTCGGCCAGCGGCTCTTCGAGAGCCCGTTCCTGCTGCTCATCGCCGGCATCGTGGTGATGGCCGTGTTCTACACGCTGTGGGGGCTGTTCGAGATCCTCTCGCTCAAGCCCGCGCCGCTGCCCTGACGGCGAGGAGGCACGTCATGTCCGCGAAGGACTTCCATTCCGCGCTGGTCGCGCCGCAGGGCAACTGGTGGCGGCCCGCCCACCGCCAGGAGAAGACCTGGATCGCCATCGCGTTCGGATGGTGCCTGGTGCTGTTCGCGATGATGCCGCTGTGGCACTTCCGCGGCGGCCAGAACCCGGCCGGCATCCGCCACAAGGTGAAGCCCGAGGACTACGTCGCGCGCGTGGACCGGTTCGTGGCCGAGTACCAGGTCGGCGAGGAGAACGGCATCCCGATCGTCGCCCCGCCGCCGGGCGCCGACGTCTACCTGCTGGGCCGCATGTGGCAGTGGTACCCGGCCCTGAAGCTTCAGAAGGGGGTCGAGTACACGCTCCACCTCTCGGCCGCCGACGTGAACCACGGCTTCAGCCTCTATCCCGTCAACCTCAACTTCCAGGTGGTGCCGGGCTACGACTACGGGCTGCGCGTCGTGCCCAACCGCGCCGGCGACTTCCGCATCCTGTGCAACGAGTTCTGCGGCATCGGGCACCACCTCATGGTGGGGAAGGTCGTGGTCGAGGACCGCCCCGTCGCCCTTGGAGGCCGGCCATGAGCACCGCACTCGCCTCGCTCGCGGAGCGCTTTCGAACCTGCCCCGTCACCGGGCTCAGGGTGAACCGCGACTCGGAGTGGCTCATCCGGGCCAACGCCGTCGTCGCCGTGGTGGCGATGCTCGTGGGCGCGATCGCCGCGCTGCTGCTCGTGCTCACGCGCTGGCAGGCCGTCCACCTGCTGCCGGCCGAGTGGTACTACCGGTTCCTCACCGCGCACGGCCTCAACATGCTGATCTTCTGGATCATCTTCTTCGAGATGGCGATCCTCTACTTCGCCGGGCCGGTCGTGCTCAACTGCCGACAACCCGCGCCACGGCTGGCGTGGGTGGCGTTCGCGCTCATGGTCGTGGGCGCCGCGCTCGTGGACGTGATGGTGTTCAGCGGGCGCGCCGACGTGCTGTTCACGTCCTACCCGCCGCTCCGGGCACACCCCCACTACTACCTCGGCGTCATCCTGTTCGCGGTGGGGGCGCTCGTGGCGACGGCGCTGTTCTTCGCGGCTCTCGTGGTCGCGAAGCGCGAGCGCACGTACACGGGCTCGATGCCGCTGGTCACGTTCGGGGCGCTCACGGCGGCGGTGATCGCGGTGATCACGCTGCTGCACGGGGCCGCGGTCTACATCCCCACCTGGCTGTGGTCCATGGACATCGGCGGCATCGACCCGCAGGTCTACCGCATGGTGTGGTGGGCGCTCGGCCACTCCTCGCAGCAGATCAACGTCGCCGCCATGGTGTCGGTCTGGTATCTCATGGGCGGGCTCACGGTCGGCGGCGTGGTCGTGAACGAGAAGGTGAGCCGCTGGGCGTTCGTGCTCTACATCCTGTTCATCTCCATGGCGTCGGCGCACCACCTGCTCGTGGACCCGGGCATGGGGCCGGCGTGGAAGATCTGGAACACGAGCTACGCCATGTACCTGGCCGTGCTCGCCAGCATGATCCACGGCTTCACGGTGCCGGCCGGCATCGAGGCCGGCCAGCGGCTGCGCGGCTACACGAACGGGCTGTTCGAGTGGCTGCGCAAGGCGCCGTGGACGGACCCGGGCTTCTCGGGCCTGTGGCTGTCGCTGGTCATCTTCGGCTTCCTCGGCGGCATCACCGGCGTGACGATCGGCACCGAGCAGATCAACATCCTCGCCCACAACACGCTGCGCGTGCCGGGGCACTTCCACGCCACGGTGGTCGGCGGCACCACGCTCGCGTTCATGGCGGTCACCTACTACGTGCTCCCGCTCATCTTCCGGCGCCGCGTGGCGTTCTGGGGGCTCGCGAAGGTGCAGCCGTTCATCTTCGGCGGCGGCATCTCGACCATGGCGATCGGCATGATCCTCATGGGCATCCTCGGCATCCCGCGGCGGCACTGGGACTCGTCTTTCGCGGGCGCGCCGTTCCCGGTCGAGATCCACCCCGCCGCGGAGGTGGTCCAGGTGGTGTTCGGCGTGGGCGGGATCCTCGCCGCCACCGGGGCGCTCCTGTACATCGCCATCGCCGTGGCCACGGTGTTCTTCGGCAAGCCCGTGACGGCCGAGGCGCTGGCGAGCGGAGCGTCGGGGATCCCGCAGGGCGTGCTCAAGCTCCCCGCCCAGACGCACGAGGGCCCCGCGGCCGAGGCGCTCCACCGCGACGGCGTGCGCGGCACGGTCGTGCTGGTGGCCGTGTTCTTCGTGTGCTTCATCCTCTACTACTTCACGAACTGGAAGATGCTGTCGTTCCTGTGGAAGGTGGGCTGACGATGTCCGCCACGCTCACGGCGGGTCCGCCCGCGCGCACCGGCGCGCGGCTGCTCCTGCTGTGGGCCGTGGCGGTGCTCGTGTGGTGGGGGTTCGCCTTCTTCCCGGCCCCGCCCGGGGACGACTCGTGGCTCGCGGCCGCGCAGGCCGCCTGCTTCGGGTCGCTCCCCGGCGGGCTCCCCGCGGCGCACGGCTGGATCATGCTGACGCTGGCGCCGCTCATGCTGCTCGCCACGCTGCTCGCCGCGTTCCGCGGCGAGCTGCGCGGCTCGCTCCCCGACCTGCGGCGCTCGCGCGGCTGGCGCGCGACGGCGCTCGCGCTCGCCGGGCTCGGCGCGGTCGAGGTGGGCTTCGCCGCGGTGCGGGTGGAGCGGGCCGCGCGGGTCGCCGCGACCTCGTTCGCGCCGGCGATCCGGGAGCCGCTGCCCGCGGACTACCCGCGGACGGCGGACCCCGTGCCGGCGTTCACGCTGCTGGACCAGCACGGCCGGGCGTTCACCGACGCCATGCTGCCGGGCCGGCCGGTCGTGATGAGCTTCGTGTTCGCGCACTGCCGCACCGTCTGCCCGGCGTTGCTCCGGACCATGGGCTCGGCCTCGCGCGAGCTGGGCCCCGGGGCGGGGATGGTGCTCGTGACGCTCGACCCGTGGCGCGACACGCCGGCCTCGCTCGCCTCGGTGGCCGCCGGCTGGCCGCTCCCGGCGGACTCGAGGTTCCTCACGGGCGAACCCGACGCCGTGTGCCGGCTGCTCGACGGGCTCGGAGTCGCGCGCGAGCGCGACCTCCGGAACGGCGACGTCACGCACGTCCCGCTGGTCATGGTGCTCGACGCGCAGGGACGCGTCGCGCACCGCTTCAACAACCCGCCGCCGTCGTGGATCGTCGAGGCCGTTCGGCGACTCGAGCGCGCACCGTGACCGCGCCCGTCACGCCGACGCCCGCCCCGCCCGGCCGCCCCGCGCGCGCCGGGCGTTCGGCCTCCGGGGGGCACGAACCGCCCGTCCTGCCGGTGCACGAGACCGCGCCGGTCGCGGCGCGACCGTTCGAGCGCGTGGTCGCGTTCCTCGACGCGGCGTTCGACCGCGCTTACGGCTCCCGCTGGAGCCCGGCGCAGCAGAGCGGCGCGCTCGCGGTGGCGTTCATGCTGGTCGCCGTCGCCACCGGCGTCTACCTGCTGTTCGCCTACCGGATCGGGTCGCCGTACGAGTCCATGCAGGCGATCCAGGCACAGGTCTGGGGCGGGCGCTGGCTGCGCGCGCTGCATCGCTACACGTCGGACCTCGCGGTGGCGGCGGTGGCGTTCCACGCCCTCCGCATGCTGGCCGAGGGCCGCTCGTGGGGGCCGCGCGTGCTGGCCTGGGTCACGGGCCTCGTGCTCACGGGATCCATGCTCGTGGTGGGCTGGACCGGCTACGTGCTGGTGTGGGACGAGCACGGCCGCCTGCTCGGCGCGGCGGGCGCGCGGCTCATGGATTCGCTGCGCGTGCTGGCCACGCCCATCGGTCGCATCTTCAGCGGCGCGACGCCGGCGCCGGCCTCGTTCTTCTTCCTCAACCTGTTCGTGCACATGGCGCTGCCGCTGGCGATGGTGCTGCTGCTCTGGGTCCACACGCTGCGGCTCGCCCGCAGCCGCTGGCTCCCGGACCGCCGGCTGTGGCTCGGTGCCACTGCCGCCGCCACCGTGCTCTCGGTGCTGTGGCCGGCCACGCTCGGCCCCGCGGCCGACGGCCTCACGCTCGGGGACCGCGCCGCGTACGACGTGTTCTACACGGCCTGGATCCCGCTCGCGCAACGGCTGCCCGCGGCGGTGGCGTGGGCGACGACGATCGCGCTCGTCGCGCTCCCGCTCGCGCTGCCGCTCGTGTGGCGGCCGCGGCGCGAGCGCCGCGCGGAGCCCGCGCGCCACAACCCGCTCGCCTGCAACGGCTGCAGCCAGTGCGCCCAGGACTGTCCGTTCGAGGCGATCCGCATGGTCCCGAACACGACCGGCCGCGGCACCCACGCCGAGATCGCGTTCGTCCACGCCGCCCGCTGCGTGAGCTGCGGGCTCTGCTCGGGCTCCTGCGACCAGCTCGCGATCGGCCCGCCCGGCCGCGACGGGCGCGCGCAGGCGGTGGCGGTGCGCCCTCTGGTGGCGGCCGCCGACCCGGAGGCGTTCGTGCTGATGCACTGCGCGCACGACGGCGCGGGCGGGGCGCTGGCGGAGCGCGGCCGGGCCGCCGGCGTGAGGCTGATCGTGCAGGCGGTGGATTGCGTCGGCTCGCTCCACGCGCTCCCCGTCCAGCAGCTCGCGGAGCGGCATCGCGGCGTGTTCGTGCTGGGCTGCCCGTCCGGACGCTGCCGCTCGCGCGAGGGCGTCCCGCTGGCGCTCGGCCGGCTGCTCCAGGGGCGCGAGCCGTTCCTCAAGCGGCCGTTGGACGCGAGCCGGGTCCGGTTCGCGAGCGGTGGCACCGCCGACCTCTCCGAGCTCGAGGCCGGGCTCCTGCGCTTCTCCCGCGAGGCGGGTGCGCGCGCCGAGCCCGCGGGTTTCGAGGCGGGCCGCCGCCGCGGGCCACTGGGCTGGGCCGTCGCGACGCTCGTGACCGCGCTGCTCCTGGCCGCCACCGGCTGGCTCTCGCAGGTGCCGGCGGGGAGCGCGCCGGTCGGCGGTGCGGTGCGGCTCGCGTGGCGGCTCCCGGGGCAGTCGTGGCTCGACTGCCGGCCGCTCCCGCCCGAGGAGATCGCGAAGCTCCCCGCCCACATGCGGCGGACCGAGGACTGCCGCACCGTGTACCTCCACTACCGGCTGCGCGCGTGGGTGGATGGCGAGCTGCGCGTGGACCGCGAGGTGGCGCCGCTCGGCGCCCGCGGCGACCGGCCGCTCTACGTGGAGCAGGACCTGCGCGTGGCGCCCGGCGAGCGCGAGCTGCGCGTCGAGTTCACGCCGCTGAACGACCCGCACGGCGCGGGGCTCGCGCTCCGGCTCGAGGAGGAGCTGGACGTGACGGCGGGCCGGGCGCGGCTCGTCACGTACGACCCGGACGAGAAGCGCCTGCGCGTGCGGTGAACCCGGTGGCGCGCGCCGCCGCGACGGCTCGAGCGCTCGCGGCCGAGGCCCTGCGGCGCCGGCGGTGTCAGCCGCCCGGGCCCCGCTCCCGGGCCGCGTCGGCCACGCGCCGCCAGACGCGCGACTCGAAGCCCCGTGGCACCGCGATCCGCCGCACCTTGTCCCGAAGCGTGCGGAGGAGCTCGCCCTCCAGCCGGAACTCGGACGCGCACACGGCGCAGATCTCCAGGTGGCGCTCGATCTCGGCCAAGTCGGCGGCGGAGAGCTCGCGGTCCACGTAGTCGTCGAGCCTGGCGAAGACCTGCGCGCAGGACCGGTAGTCGATCTCGCTCAAGGACAGGGGTTTCCTCGGTTCGGGGTTGCGTGCCGGCGGCGGGCGTGGTCCGTGCCTCCCGCTCGCCCGGCCTCGCGGTCTAGAATGCGGCGACCGCCGGAGAGGTTCCCCGAACGGAGGAGGCTCCACGCCATGACCGAGATCCGCCATCGCCAGACCGGCGCCGTGCTGCTGAGCGAACCTTCCAAGTCCTTGGCGCAGGCCTCGTTGCGCGGACGCGTCCTGCTCGGCGCGGCGCTCCCCGCCGCGGACCTCCGCGGCGCGGACCTTCGCGGGACTGACCTGAGCGACGCCAACCTCGAGAAGGCGCGATTCGAGGACGCCCGCCTCGTCAACGCCACGCTCAACGTGGCGGATATCTCGGGCGGGATTCTCGACCGGGTGGACGCGTCGTTCGCGCGCACCCTAGCGACCCGGCTGCACGCGGCCTCGCTGCGCGGCGCGAACCTCGAGCGCGCGAGCCTCATCTGGGCCGATCTCTCGGCAGCAGACCTCCGCGACGCCCGCTGCGAGAAGGCGGACCTGACCGGCGCGATGCTCACGGGCGCGAAGGCGGCGGGCGTGGACCTCGGCCAGGCGAACCTGCGTGACTCGAACGCCGCAGAAGCGGACCTGCGCGGCGCGACGCTCGCGGGCGCGAGCCTCATGGGCACCGACTTCTCGGGAAGCAACCTCTCCGGCGCGGATCTCGGCCGCGCGCTGTTCCACGGGACGCGGCTCGCCGGAACGAACCTGGCGGGGTCCCTGCTCTCGCACACCGTGTTCGCGTGGTGCCCGACGCTGGCCGAGGCCAAGGGCCTGGACCAAGTCGTCTTCAACGGCCCCGTCGCGCTGGACGCGGCCACGCTCGCCGCCTGCCGCGAGAAGCTTCCGCGCGCCTGGCTGGAGGCGGCGGAGGCGTAGCGGGGACGGCCCGCCGGCGTCAGCCCGTCACGGTCTGCGCGTGCACCTGGCGCGCGCGCACCAGCGCGGCGTCCAGGTCGGCGCAGATGTTCGCGTCGCCGACGTGCTCGTGGAACTCGGCCTTCTCCATGAGCCTCGCCGGCTGCTCGCGGGCGCCGCACAGGATCAGCGTGCGGCCGGAGGCTTGCAGCTCGTCGGCGAGCTCCTCCAGCGCGCCCAGGCCGCTGCCGTCGAGCGCGGTCATGTTGCGCAGCCGCAGGACGACGATCGGCGGCAGGCTCGCGAGCTTGGCCGTGATGGCCGAGAGCTTGTCGAGCCCGCCGAACAGGAACGGCCCCTGGATGCGGAACACCGTCACGTAGTCGGGGACGGCCTTGTCCTGCATAAGGTGGACGCGCGCGGCCTCCACCTCGTCCTCCGTCTCCTCGGTGACCGTGGTGGTCATGGCGATCTTCCGGATCATGAGCAGCGCGGCGAGGATCATGCCCACCTCGACCGCCACGGTGAGGTCTGCGAACACCGTGAGCGCGAACGTGGCGAGCCAGACGCTGATGTCGTTCTTGGAAAGCTTGAGGATGTCCGGGATCTCGCCCCACTCCCCCATGTTCCACGCCACCACCATGAGGATGCCCGCCAGCACCGCGAGCGGGACGTCGCGCGCGAGCGGCGCCGCCACGAGCACGACCAGCAGCAGCGTGAGCGCGTGCACGACACCGGCGACCGGGGTCCTCGCCCCCGAGCGGATGCTCGTCGCGGTGCGCGCGATCGCGCCCGTGGCCGGGAGCCCGCCCACCAGCGGAGAGGCGATGTTCGCGATGCCCTGCGCGGTCAACTCGACGTTCGGGTCGTGCCGGTCGCCCGACATCCGGTCCGCGACCGTCGCCGACATGAGCGACTCGATGGCCCCGAGCATGGCCACGGTGAGCACCGACGGCAGCAGCGGGCGGATGAGCTCCGGCCGAAACGTCGGCACCCGGAGCTCCGGCAGCCCCGCCGGGATGCCGCCGAAGCGCGAGCCGATGGTCTCCACGTCGAGGTGCAGGAACCGCACCGCGAGCGTCCCCAGCACGAGCACGACGATCGCGCCGGGGACCGCGCGGACCGAGCGCTGCAGGACCAGCAGCAGCGCCAGCGCGCCGAGCCCGAGCGCCATGGCCGGCGGCGAGATCGTGCCCAGCGCGTTCCAGACCTCGATCATCCGCGGCATGAACACGCCCGAGGGGTTCGCGATGTCGAGCCCGAGCAGGTCCTTGAACTGGGTGCTGGCGATGAGCAGGGCGATGCCGTTGGTGAAGCCCACGACCACCGGGCGCGGCAGGTACCGGACCGCGCCACCCATGCCGGTCACGCCCATGAGCACGAGCAGGATTCCGGCGAGCAGCGTGCACATGAAGAGCCCGTCGAGCCCGTGGTGGGCGATGATGCCCGAGACCACCACCACGAACGCGCCGGTCGGCCCGCCGATCTGCACCCGCGAGCCGCCGAGCGCGGAGATGAGGAAGCCCGCGACGATCGCGGTGTAGATGCCCGACTGCGGCGGCGCTCCCGAAGCGATGGCGAACGCCATCGCCAGCGGCAGCGCGACGAGGCCCACGGTGACGCCGGCGGCGAGATCGCGGCCGAACGTGGCGGCGTCGTAGCCGCGCAACGTGTCGAACAGTCGCGGAGCGCGGATGGTCAGGAGACGCGGCGGCATCGGCATTCCATTGCGGGGCGGCGGACTCGGTTCCTTGCCGGCGCCGCCGGGCACGCGGCGCGCCGTCCCATGCGCGCCGCGCACTTCCGGCGGGGACCGTGACTCTAGGCGCTGAGCGGGCTCTTCGCACGCCGCGGCCGGGGGACGGGCGGCACGGGCGCGACAAGCGGCCGCGCGCTCGCGACGCCGCCGATGCGCGCGGCCCCGTGTCCGGCCGGCGGACGCGACAGGCGGCTTGACGCTCCGTCGCCCGCGCGCCCATCCTGCCGCCGTGCTCAACTGGATCTGGGCCGCGTTCTTCTTCATCGCCTTCGCCGCCGCACTGATGCAGGCCGCGACCGGCGCCAAGCCCGACGCCATGAAGGACGTCGTGGCGGCGCTGTTCGATTCCTCGAAGACCGGCTTCGAGATCGCGCTCGGCCTCACCGGCGTGATGGGCCTGTGGCTGGGCCTGATGCGCGTGGCCGAGAAGGGCGGCATCACCGAGACCATCGCCCGCGTCGTGGGCCCGCTGTTCCGGCGGCTGTTCCCGGGCATCCCCGACGGCCACCCCGCGAGCGGCGCGATCGTCATGAACCGATCCGCCAACATGCTGGGGCTGGACAACGCCGCCACGCCGCTGGGCCTGAAGGCGATGAAGGAGCTGCAGGCCCTCAATCCCGAGCCGGACCGGGCCACGGACGAGATGGTGCTGTTCACGGTGATGAACGCCTCGTCCGTCACGCTCGTGCCGATCACGATCATGACGTTCCGCGCCCAGATGGGCGCCGCGAACCCGGCCGACGTGTTCGTGCCGATCCTCATCGCCACCTACGTCGCGGACGTGTTCGGCCTGCTGCTCGTGGCCTCGATCCAGAAGCTGAACCTGTGGAACCGCGTGGTGCTGGGCTGGATCGGCGGATTGACGCTCGCGGTCGCCGGGCTCGTGTGGCACTTCTCGCGGCTCGGTCCCGACGCGGTGGCGCAGCAGTCGGCGATGCTCGCGAACACCATCCTCATCGGACTCGTCGCGCTGTTCCTGATCGCGGGCGCCCGGCGCAAGGTCCCCGTCTACGAGGTGTTCGTGGAGGGCGCCAAGGAGGGCTTCCAGGTCGCGATCGGCATCGTGCCGTTCCTGGTGGCGATGCTGGTGGCCGTGGGAGTGCTGCGCGCGAGCGGCGCGCTCGAGGCGCTGCTCGACGCCATCCGCGCCGGCGTGGGCCAGCTCGCGATGGACACCCGCTGGGTGGACGGCCTGCCCACCGCCATCATCAAGCCGCTCTCGGGGAGCGGCGCGCGGGGCATGATGGTGGAGACCATGAAGACGCTGGGCGCCGACTCGTTCGGCGGCCGCCTCGCCTGCGTCATCCAGGGCAGCACGGAGACCACGTTCTACGTGCTCGCCGTCTACTTCGGCTCGGTCGGGGTGAAGAAGACCCGTCACGCGGTGGGCTGCGCTCTGGCGGCGGAGGTGGCCGGCGTGATCGCGGCGATCTTCGTGACGTATCTGTTCTTCGGATAGCCCGCGCCGCGACACCACCCGCGGCCGTCCGACGGGCGCGCGGCCCGGTTCGCGTCGCGCCGGCGCGCCGCGCATGGGAGCGCGATGCTCCGGGCGCGACGCTCAGCCCGCGACCGGCTTCCCCATACCCCGTCGCAGCAGCGCGATCTGGCCGGCGTGGTAGAGCTGGTGCTGGATCTGCCCGTGGATGAGCACGTACCAGGTGGTCTTCACGCGCGGCCGCACGCGCCCGAGCCTGTTCTCGGGGAACGTCGCGACCGCGTTCCGGAACCGCCGCTGGCTCGCCGCGAGCCGTCGCCGCGCCTTCTTCCACGCCGCCGGCGTCGGGCGCGGCATCTTCGGGAAGTTCGCTTCGGGCGTCACCTGCGGCGTGCCGCCCTCGAGGCGCAGCGCCACGACCTCGTTCCAGGTGGCGACGTGCTCCACCAGCTCCCAGATCGTGTGCGCGCCCTTCACCGGCCGTTTCGCGGCCATCCCGGGCGAGACCCCGGCCAGCGTCTCGAGCAGCGCGGGCCCGTGCCAGGCCTTCGCGCGGTGGGCGCGGTCCAGCAGGTCCAGGAGCCTCTTCTTCTCGGCCATGGGGTCTTCACCTCCTCGGGGTCTCGGGGACGGACAGCCGGTTGAGCGTCTCGAGCTGGCGGAGCTTCCGCTCCGCCACCAGCCGGTGCCGGTCGGCCGCGTCCCGCGCGCGGATAGCCGCGGCCTGCTGGGCGTCGAGCATCTGCCGGAGCAGCGCGCGGTACTGGGCGACCGCCGCCGGGGACGCCACCGGGCCCGAGAGGTCGAGGTTCTTGCGCGCCACGAGCAGCTCCAGCTCCAGCGCCTTCACCCGCGCCGTGGCGGCCGCGCGGTCGGCCTCGATCCGGTCGGCGTCCGCGCGCAGCGCGTCGCGGAGCTGCTCCAGGTAGGTCCGCTCCCGCACCTGCCGCTTGTGCGCGGCATCCAGCGCCGCGAGCGCGGCGGCGTCCTTCGCGGCCCGGGCCACGTCCCAGCGGACGCGCGTGGTCTGGATCTCCTCGCGCATGATGCGAGCGCGGCCGTCGGCGTCCAGCGCCAGCCGGCGCGTGGATTCCACCTCGTCCATCGCCCAGCGCTCCAGCTCGCGCGCGTCCTCGAGCAGGCGCTGCACCTCGGTCTCGAGCCGCGGCACGTAGACCGCCAGCAGCTCGCCCATCGGCCCTCCGCGGAGCAGCGTCGCGGAGTTTCCGGTGAGCGGCGAGCGGCGGACGGTGTCGGCGGGTGCCTGTGCGCGCGCGGGCGCGGACGCGAGCATCAGCGTCAGGGTCGTGCCGGCGAGGCGGCGCAGCGCGCGAGGGTCCATCCATGCCTCCGATCGATGTGTGGACGGGCGGGATCCCGGCGGTGCGGCCGGAGCGGCGATCGCCGCCGCGCCCCGCCCGCGGCGCGGGCTACGTGGAGCCGCCCTCCCCCTCGGCCAGCCGCGCCGAGATCTTCCGGAGCAGGTCGGGCGGCGCCGAGATGTGGCGCAGCTTCTCGCGCACGTTCGCAAGCATGCTCGACTCGAACCGGTACTCCGCCGCGCACACCGCGCACGTCTCCAGATGCTCGCGCACGAGCTTCGCCTCGTCCGGCGTCAGCTCCCGGTCCATGTAGTCGTCGAGGCGCCGGAACATCTCCTCGCAGGTGAGCCGGTCCGGGAGGCTCATGCGTCCCCCTCGCGGGCCAGTTCGGCCACGATGCCGCACTCCTGCGCGAGGCTCCACAGCGACTTCTGCAGCATGCGCCGGCCGCGGTGCAGCCGCGACCGCACCGTGCCGACGGGACAGTCGAGCATCTCGGCGATCTCCTGGTAGGGCGCGTCGTTCATGAAGTAGAGCGTGCACACCACGCGGAACTCCTCCGGGAGCGCGGCGATCGCCTCGCTCACCCGTTCCTCGCCCAGCTTCTCGACGATGCGCGCCGCCGGGTCCTTGTGGTGCTCGAGGAGCCCCGCGGCCTGCGAGGCGAACAGCAGATGGAGGGGCTGGGCGTCCTCGAGGCTCGTGGTCTGCGGGCGCCGCTTCTTCTTCCGGTAACCGGCGAAGAACGCATTGGTGAGGATGCGCATGAACCAGGCCTTGAAGTTGGTGCCCGGCTCGAACTGGTCGAAGTGCCGGTACGCCGAGAGCGCCGCCTCCTGCACCAGGTCCTCCGCGTCGTGCGCGTTGCGGGTGAGGTGGTAGGCGGTGCCGTAGGCGCGCTCCAGGACCTCTCCGAGCAGGCGCTCGAACTCGCGCGTGCGGCCCGCGCTGGCGGGGGCTTCGGACATGCGGCGCTCCAGGGTGGAAAGGCAGGACGTTAGGCCGCTCGCTCGCGCGGCGTCAATGGCCGCCCGCGTCGCGGGCCGGCGGCCCGGGCCGCCTCCCCCGCGCCGTTCCGGTGGCGCCGAGGCCGGGAACCCGCGCGGGGTCCCGGGCATTCCGGCGGGCACGGGGCATCCCGTCCCGTGGTGGTCAGTCCCGTGCCGGAGGCTCCGTGAGCGCTCGCGTCCCGCGCATCGTCATCCTCGGAGGCGGCTTCGGCGGGCTCTACTGCGCGCTCGAGCTGGAGAAGCGGCTCGCCCGCAAGGGGCTCGCCGAGGTCACGCTCGTCAACCGCGACAACTTCTTCCTGTTCACGCCCATGCTGCACGAGGTCGCGGCCAGTGACCTGGACGTGACCCACATCGTGAACCCGGTGCGGAAGCTGCTGCGCCACGTGCGATTCTGGAACGGCGAGATCGAAGCCGTCGACACCGCCCGCCGCGTCGTGCGTGTGGCGCACGGCGGCGAGCACCACGACCACGAGCTCGCCTACGACCACCTGGTGGTGGCGCTCGGCTCCGTGACGAACTACTACGGCATCACCGGCGTGCAGACTCGGGCGCTCGCGATGAAGTCGCTGGGCGACGCGATCACGCTCCGCAACCGGCTGATCGCCCATCTCGAGCAGGCCGACGCCGAGCCCTCGCGCGAGGCGCGCCGCCGGCTGCTCACGTTCGTCGTCGCCGGCGGCGGCTTCGCCGGCGTCGAGACGGTGGCCGGCGTCAACGACTTCCTGCGCGGCGCCGTGCGCTGGTACCGGAACCTGCACGCCGACGAGCTGCGGCTCGTGCTCGTGCACGCGGGCGATCTCATCCTTCCAGAACTGGGGCCCGAGTTGGGCGCTTACGCGCAGCGGAAGCTGGCCGCGCGCCGGGTGGAGATCGTCACCGGCGCGCGCGTGGCCGCCTGCGACGGCTGCCGCATCACGCTCTCCGACGGCTCGGTGCTCGAATCCGACACGCTGGTGTGGACGGCGGGCACGGCGCCGAACCCGCTGCTCGCCGGGCTCCCCGGGCGCGACGCGAGCGGGCGTCTGGCCGCCGACGCCACGCTCGCGGTGCCCGGCGTTCCGGGTGTGTGGGCTCTGGGCGACGCTTCGTCGGTGACGGATCCCGCCACGGGTCGACCCTTCCCGCCCACGGCCCAGCACGCGCTCCGGCAGGGAAAGGTGCTGGCGCAGAACCTCGAGGCCGCGGTGCGCGGCGGGAAGCCGAAGCCGTTCCGGTTCCGCTCGCCGGGCGCGCTCGCGGCCATCGGCCGCCGTACCGGCGTGGCGCGCATCTTCGGCGTCAACTTCTCGGGGTTCGTGGCGTGGTGGCTGTGGCGGACCATCTACCTCGCCAAGCTCCCGCGCTTCGAGAAGAAACTGCGCGTGATGCTCGACTGGTCGCTGGACCTGGTGTTCGCCAAGGACCTGGTGCAATTCATGACGTTCCGTTCCGAGGGCGTATCGCACGCCGAGGAGAGCCGCCCATGACCACGAGCGAGTCCATCCGCACGGCCGGGCCGCACGCGAACGGTGCCGACGCCCCGGCCTCCGCACCCACGCCCGAGGAAGCGACCGCCGCGGCGCACGCCGCCGAGGGGCCCGGCATCCACTCCGCCAACTTCAAGTTCCCCGCTGGCTTCCTCTGGGGCGGCGCGACGTCGTCGCACCAGGTGGAGGGCGACAACACGAACTCCGACTGGTGGGCGTGGGAGCAGTCGGGGCGGGTGGCCCAGCCCTCGGGCCGCGCCGCGGACCACTACCGCCGGTTCCGCGAGGACTTCGACCTGGCGCACGAGCTGGGCCACACCGCCCAGCGGTTCTCGCTGGAGTGGAGCCGCATCGAGACCGCCGAAGGCGAGTGGAGCCGGGAAGGGCTCGCGCACTACGGCGACGTCATCGACGCGCTCCGCGAGCGCGGCATGGAGCCCGTGGTCACCGTGTTCCACTACACGCTGCCGCGCTGGCTGGCCGAGAAGGGCGGACTCGAGCACCCCGACTTCGAGAAGTACTTCCAGCGGTTCGTCGCACGCGTCGCGCGCGAGTACGGCTCGCGCGTGCGCTGGTGGATCACGTTGAACGAACCCGTGGTGCAGGTGTTCAAGGGCTGGATCCTGGGCCAGTGGCCGCCCGGGAAGGAGCGCGACTTCCCCACAGCGCTCAAGGTCATGCGCACGCTGCTCCGCTCGCACGTGCTCGCTTACCACGCGATCCACGCGGCGCGACCCGATGCCATGGTGAGCGTGGCCAAGCACGCGCTCGCGCTCACGCCCTGCAACCCGAAGCGGCGGCTCGACCGGCTCTCGGTCTGGGCGCGCGAGTACTTGTTCAACAACCTGTTTCTGGATGCGCTCCACTCCGGGGCGCTGCGCGTGCCGGGCCTGTTCTGGGAGCGGCTGCCCCAGTCGCAGACGCTGGACTTCATCGGACTCAACTACTACACGCGCGACTTCGTGCGGAACACCGGGCTCTCGCTGCCCGGGCTCGTGGGCGACATCTGCACGCTCGAGCACCATGGAGCCATCGGCAAGCGGAACGAGCTGGGCTGGGAGATCTACCCCGAGGGCCTTGCCCACTTCCTCCGCAGCTACCGCCGCTACCGGAAGCCCATCCTCATCACCGAGAACGGCCTGCCCACCGACCGCGACGACGACCGTTGGACGTTCCTGTTCCTGCACCTGTGGCAGGTGGCGCGCGCCATCAACGACGGCGCGCCCATCGTCGGCTACCTGCACTGGTCGCTCCTCGACAACTACGAGTGGGCCGACGGCTTCAGGGCGCGCTTCGGCCTGATCGGCGTGGACTACGCCACGCAGGAGCGCACCGTCCGCGAGAGCGCGCGGAAGCTGTCCCAGATCATCCGGCGGAACGAGCTCTAGCCCGGCGCCCGGCCGGGAACCTTCCCCGGCCGAGCCGGATTGGAGCAGGTGAGCGCGACGTACGCGCGCGACCCACCCCTTCCCGGAGACCGCCATGAGGAATCCCCGCTCCCTCGCCGCCTTCGTCCTGAGCGCGACCGTGCTGCTGGCCGGCACCGCCCGCTCGCAGGTCACCGAGTCTCACCCCACGCTCACGCTGGAGGGCGCCAAGCGCGTGGCGCTGGCCGCCCTCGAGGAGGCGAGAAGGCTGAGCGCCCCCGGTGGCGCGCTCGCGGTGGTGGACGACGGCGGACACCTGCTCTACCTCGAGCGCCTCGACCGGACGTTCCCCGCGGCGTCCGTGGTGGCCATCGAGAAGGCGCGCACCGCGGCGCAGTTCCGCCGGCCCACGAGCGTGTTCGAGGAGGCCATCAGGAACGGTCGCACGTCGCTGGTGGCGGTGGGCGTGATGACGCCGCTCCAGGGGGGCGTGCCGGTGCTGGTGAACGGCCGCGTCGTGGGCGCCATCGGCGTGAGCGGCGCGGCGAGCGCGCAGCAGGACGACGACATCGCGAAGGCCGCGGTGGCGGCCTGGGACAAGCTGGCCGCGGCGCGCTGAGCCGCCCGGCCCACGAGGAGGACGTCATGACGAACCGCATGTTGCTCCGTCTGCCGCTGGTGGGCGCCGCGCTGCTGGTGGTCGCGCTGGCGCTCGCGCTCGCCGCAGTCCGTTCGCTCGCCGCCGAGGCGGGTGCGGACGCGGCGCGCCCGGTGCGCTACTTCCGCGCCGAGAACGTGGCCAAGTCGTTCGCCGAGGGCGCGGTGCTGGACGCGCAGGCCGGCGCCAACTACATGATCCACACCAGCCGCCGCACGGCGCCCGGCATGGCCGAGGTGCACACGCAGGACACCGACCTGATCCACGTGCTCGAAGGCTCGGCGGTGTTCGTGACCGGCGGGAGTGTGGTGGACCCGAAGGCCACCGCCGCGGACGAGATCCGCGGCGCGTCCATCGCCGGCGGCGAGACGCGCGTGATCGCCCCGGGCGACGTCATCATCGTGCCCGCGGGCACGCCGCACTGGTTCAAGGACGTCCGCGGCCCGGTGCTCTACTACACGGTGAAGGTGCGCCCGGGAGGCCGGTCATGAGCCGCCCCCGCTCGGCCCTCGTCGTGACGCGCCGGGCAGGCGAGCGCGCGCTCGTCCGCGTGAGCTTCTTCGGCCTGCTGCTGCTCGCGGCCACGCTGTTCGCGATCCTCGCAGTACCCGTCCGCGCCGGCGAGCTCCCGGTGGGCGCGCCCCAGGTCACGCTCGACTTGGACCGGGCGGCGGACCTGGCGCTGCTCGGCGGGCGCTGGCGCTACAGCGACACGCGCATCGAGGAGGTGGGGTTCCGGAGCGTGGGCCACGACCTCAAGCCCTCCGGGGTGCCCAACCGCACCTACGACTTCACGCCCAAGGCGGGCGGCGCCGACTTCGACGATTCCGCCTGGGAGGTGCTGGAGCCGGGCACGCTCGCGGCCCGGCGCTCGACCGGGAAGCTCTGCTTCAACTGGTATCGCCTGAACCTCACCGTGCCGGAGCGGGTCGGGTCCTTCCCGACGGACGGCGCCACGCTCGTGCTGGACGTGACCGTGGACGACTACGCCGAGGTGTGGGTGGACGGCCGTCTCGAACGCACGCTCGGGCAGAACGGCGGGAGCGTCGTGGCCGGCTGGAACGCCCCGAACCGCCTGGTCGTGGGCCGCGGCGTGAAGCCGGGCCAGCGCGTCCAGCTCGCGGTGTTCGGCATCAATGGTCCGGTCTCGGCGTCACCGGAGAACTACATCTGGATCCGCTCGGCGAAGCTCGAGTTCCATCGCGACGACGCGGCGGCGCTCGCGTTCCCGGGCGGCCGCGTGGACGTGCTGCGGAAGGACGCGGCGCTGAACGCGCTGGTGCCGACGGGCGCGGCGTACGAGAAGCTCGCGGACGGGTTCCAGTTCGCGGAGGGTCCGGCCTGGGACGCGGCCGGCTCGCTCCTGTTCAGCGACCCCAACACGAACGTCATCTACCGCTGGGACGCCGCGCGCGGCGTGAGCGTCTTCCGTGAGCGGAGCGGCTACGACGGCCCGGACCCGGGCCGGCTCCACCAGCCCGGCAGCAACGGGCTCGCGTTCGACCCGCATGGCCGGCTTGTCGCGGCCGAGCACGGGAACCGCCGCGTCACGCGCACGGGGCCCGACGGCACGGTCACGGTGCTCGCCGACCGCTTCGAAGGCAGGCGCCTGAACAGCCCGAACGACCTCGTCTTCCGCTCGGACGGCACGCTCTACTTCACCGACCCGCCGTTCGGACTTCCGCAGGCGCACGACGACCCCGCACGCGAGCTCGACTTCTTCGGAGTGTTCTGCCTCCGCAACGGGAAGCTCGCCGTGGTGAGCAGGGACCTGCGCGGCCCCAACGGCCTCGCGTTCTCGCCCGACGAGCGCTGGCTGTACGTCGCCAACTGGGACGAGAAGGCGAAGATCATCATGCGCTACGCGGTGCAGCCCGACGGCTCGCTGCGGGATGGGAAGGTGTTCTTCGACATGACGCCCGCGCCCGGGGCGGAAGCGCTGGACGGCCTGAAGGTGGACGCGCGCGGCAACGTCTACTGCTCCGGCCCAGGCGGCGTGTGGGTGATCTCGCCGGCGGGCCGGCACCTGGGCACGCTGCGGCTGCCGGAGCTGCCCGCGAATCTGGCCTGGGGAGACCCCGACCGGAAAGCGCTCTACTTCACGGCCCGCACGAGCCTGTACAAGGTGAGGCTGAACGTGCCCGGCGCCGGGGTCGTGCCCGGCGCGGCCAGCGCGTCACGCTGAGATGGAGGCGGGGCGGCGTCAGCCGCCCCGCTTCGGCCACGCCGCCCGCACCGCCCCCTGCACCACGAGCAGCCCGGCGAGCGCGACCAGGATGCTGGGCGCCGCCGGCAGGTCGAGCGACACGGACAGCACGAGCCCCACGACGCTGCCCACGAGCGCGAACGCCCAGCCCACCGCGAGCGCCACGCCGGTGCGCGCCGAGGCGAGCACGCCTGCCACGGCCGGGATGACGAGGAAGCCGAACACCAGCAGCACGCCGGCGATGTGCACCGCGGACGTCACCACGACGCCGAACGTGGCGTAGAACAGGAAGTCCCACAGGAACACGCGCCGGCCGCGGCTGCGGGCGCCCTCGGGGTCGTTCGTGATCTCGAAGAACGGCCGGCGCAGCGCCACGTGCAGCGCTCCCACCACGGCGTAGAGCGCGGCCACGACCGCGATCTCCCGCGGCGGCACCGTGAACAGCGAGCCCACGAGCGCCTCGCGGATGTGCTCGGGGCCGTTCGGGGTCTTCTCCAGCACGAGGAACGCCAGCGCCTGCGCGGTGGCGAACACGATGCCGATGAACGCCTCGAGCGGCGCGCGGCGGGCGCGGCCGCGCAACCAGGCGAACAGCGCCGCGCCGAGCAGGGTCATCCCCAGGGCGAGCACGTAGGCCGAATCCTCGTCGTGCTCGTGGCCGAGCGCCACCGACAACGCCACGCCCAGCGCCGCCATCTGAGCCAGCGCTAGGTCCACGAACAGCACGCCGCGCCGGACGACGTGGAAGCCGAGGTAGGCGTGGATGCCCGCCAGCACGAGCGAGGCGAGCACCGCCCACTGGAAGAACGGGAGCCGGATGACGTCCAGCATCAGCGGCCTCCCCGGCGCGTGGCCGCCACCGCTCGTCCGGGGCCCCGTGGCCGGCCCGTCACCGCCCACCCTCGAGCGCGTTCAGGATCTCGTCGAAGTGGCGCAGGTAGCTGCCCGCCACGGGCTCGGCGCAGGACGTGGTCTGGACCACGGGGCGCACGTCCGCCTGCCGCTCGAGGAAGCGCCCGCCGTCGCTAGCGAAGTAGGGCTCCTGGAGCAGCAGCTTCACGCCGCGCGCCTTCGCCTGCTCGACGAGGCGCGCCAGGTGCCGGGCCGTGGGCGGGATCCCGGGCACGGGCTCGACCGTGTCCACGACCTCGAACCCGAACGCGTCGGCGAAGTAGCTCCAGGAGCGATGGTAGGTGAACAGTACGCGCGAGGGGAACGCGTTCGCGCGCGCGGCGAGCCTCTCCCACGCGGCGGTCGCCTCGATCGCGAACGCCCCGGCGCGCGCGCGGTAGGCCGTGGCGTTCGGCGGATCGGCGCGGGCGAACGCCTCGGCCACGGTCCGAGCCACGAGCGCGCCATTCCGCGGATCGAGCCAGTAGTGCGGGTTCCCAAACGGGTGCACGTCGCCCATCGAGGCATCCACGCGGCCCTCGGGCTTCTCGAGCACGCGCACCCCCGCCGAGCAGTCCACCCGTTCGAGCCGCGGGTTCCGCGAGCCGTCCACGATGGCGTCGACCCACTGGTCGAGCCCCAGCCCCACCCGGAGGAACAACCGCGCGCGGGACACCTTCACCATGTAGCTCGGCAGCGCCTCCACCCGGTGCGGGTCGCTGGTCGGGCGCGCGATGGCGAACACCTCCACGTCGGCGCCGCCCACGCTGGCGGCGATGGAGGCCAGATCCTGCGTGCTCGCGGCCACGCGCAGCTTCGCCGCGGCCGGGGCCGCCGCGGCGAGCCCCGCGAGGAGGACCCGCCATGCGATTCGGTTCATGGTCGCCTCCTCAGAATTGATGGGCCTTGTGCGGGCCCATGGAGAAGATGGCGCGCAGCGTGAGCCGCTGGATGGCGGCGGGGTCGGAGCTGGCACCGGCGGGGCGCACGGGCTGGATGCGCCGCCAGTCGAGCCGGAACGCGGTCGTCTCCTCCATGAGCGAGAGCCCGGCGTGGACCCCGAACGCGGACTGCCGGCCTCCGCCGGCCTCCGGGTCCTCGAAGCTCCCGACGGACGCGCCGATGTTGTAGCGCCGGTCCCAGTTGAAGTCGGCGAACAGGAATCCGCCGGTGGCCGTCACGCCGGCGCGTGCGTAGCTCCTCGCCGCGTCGTCCCAGCCCGCGTCGTCGCGGTCGAGTGCCAGCAACTCGCCCTGGAGCAGCAGGTACGTGTTCGGTCCGGTCCACAGCTTGGCCGTCGCGTCGCCGCCCACCACCCGGGTGCGCGCGCGCGCCGCCACGTTGTTGGTGCCCTCGGTGGCCGTGATGCCCAGCTCCACGCCCGAGCGGTCGCCCACCGGCGCGAACGCGGCGAGCCGTCCGAGCCACGCCGCGCGCGGCTCCGCCTTCGCGTCACCGTTCTCCGGGTCCAGCGCGAGCGGGTCGACGGGCGAGGCCCCCGGCTCGCGTGCGATGCGGAACGAGTCGCCCTGCAGCACGTCCGCGCTCGCGGTCACCGACCACGTGCCGGGCAGCGGGAGCCGCCACGACAGCTCCACGCCCGTCTCGTTGAACGACTCCTCGCCGGGCAGGAACGCGGCGAGCACGCCGGGGCGTTCGGCGAACGGCAGCTGGTGCGGGTGGATCGCGTTCGTCTTCCCGAACCCGGCGCGGAACTTCCCGCCCTTGAGCGCCATGCCTCCCGGCAGCCCGCGCTGGAGGGAGAACCAGCCCTCCTCGATGGAGGCCTCGCCGTCGGCGAACGCGGCAGTGAACCAGCCGCGCGCGTACGGGTTCAAGGCGGCGTCGAACACGAACTCGGTCTCGCCGGCGTCGAACACGGGCCGCCTGCGGGACGTGCTGCCCGGCTCGTCGGTCCATCGAATCGCGGGCTGGCCGATGACCGAGATGTCGGGGTTGGTGACGGCGCGCGCGGTCATGGCCGGCATGCAGGCCAGCGACACGAGCGCGCAGAGAAGTCCTCTGCGCATGAGAGCCTCCCGGAAGGGATCCTCAGGAGCGCGGGCGCGCGGGCGCGCACGCGGGCACGGGCCGCGCGAGGCCTCGCGCGGCGCTGCGTCAGCTCCGCGGCGGCGCTCTCGGGGCCGCGTGCGCGTCGCCGTGGCGGTGCGGCGCCTCGTGCGCGGCGAGCGGAGCGGGTTCGCGCGCCGCGAGAACCGCCGCGAGCGTCACCGGCGCGTGGCCGGCGAGCGGGGCGGCGTGGAGCCCGGCGCAGGTGCAGTGCTCGTCGCGCGCCCCGGTGCCCGCGTCCGCGGCGCAGCCGTGCTCCGTGAGGTGGTGGCGCATGTCCGCCACGCCCCCCGTCACGAACGCGGCGAGGAGCAGGAGCCCGGCGAGCAGCCGGCCGGGGCCGAGCAGGGCGCGAAGGAGGCTCATGAGAGCGGGAGCGTGGGCCGGGAGCGCCGCGCCGGTCAAATGGCGCCTACAGCCGCTCGACGAATTCCCCGGTGCGCGTGTCCACGCGCACGCGGTCACCCTCCTCGATGTAGGGCGGCACCTTGATCTCGAGGCCCGTCTCGAGGATCGCCGGCTTGGACGTGTTCTGGACCGCGGCGCCCCTGATGTTGGGCGTCGTCTCCTTCACCTCCAGCTCCACGAACATCGGCGGCTGGATGCCGACGACGCGGCCGTCGAAGTACTCGGCGGTGATCGTCATGCCCTCGGTGAGGTAGCCGGCGCTCTCGCCGAGCACCTCGGCCGAGAGTTCGATCATCTCGTACGACTCGGTGTTCATGAAGTGGTACGCGTCGCCGGCCTTGTAGCTGAACTGGAGGCTGTGCTCCTCGAGCATGGCGCGCTCGAGCTTGTCGTCGGTCGAGAACCGCACCTCCTGGTTGCTGCCGGTCTCGATGTTCACGAGCTTGGCCTGCACGAAGCCGCGCAGGTTGCCCGGGGTGCGGTGCATGACCGTCGCGACGCGGTGCGGCTTGCCGTTGTAGAGGACGAGCATACCGACCCGGAGTTGGGTGGACGTGATCACGGCGGACTCCTGCGAGTTGGGCGGAGGGCGTGGCGCGCGGGATGCACCCACCGCGGGCACCCGCCGCGGAATCGGCGGGTCCGGTGGGTCCGGCCTGCGCACGGCCTCCCCATAGCGAATGCGGCCGGGAATCATGCCCGAGACGCGGCCTCCGCGCAACGCGCGCGCCGTCGCCGACTTGCGTTCGGCGCCCGCCGGGTGCACAACTTCGGCCGTGCGGCCCTGATCCACCGCTCCCGCCCGCCGCGCTCCCCCGTCAGGAGGTTCGGATGTTCCACAGGGGCCTCTGCCTCGCGCTCGCCGCCGTCATGCTGTTCCAGTCCGTCGTCGCGGCCGCCGAGCCGGCGCTCCTGCTCGCGGAGTCCTCCGGTGGCGTCACGATCCAGCGCGGCGGCCACGAAAACCCGGTCATGGAGATCTCCAAGTCGGTCTACTGGGGCGCGGCCGCCGGCAGCGTGCTGGGACTGGCGATCATGCTCGCCGACAAGAACGACAGCGGCGAGCCGCTCCGCTGGGGATTCGTCATCGGGGCGTTCGGCGGCCTCGCCGCCGGCATCTACTTCGTGAGCCGCCGGCCGCAGCCGGCGGGACTGCTCGAGTTCGAGGACGGACGGCTGGCCCCGGGGCCGGCGCCGCTCGCGGCGGTCGAGCCCGTCCCGGGGGGAGCGAGGCTGCGCGCGGTCGCGGTAGGGTTCTAGGAGCCGGCCGCGGACTTCGCAGGCCCGCGCCGCGGATGTCCGCGAGCCGGGCCCGCCGCCCGGGCGCTCACCAGCGCGTCCGCGCCACCGCCGCGCGCAGCTCCCCGGTGGAGCGCGCCACCCCCGCGCGCATCACCCAGCGCAGCCGCCGCAGGGCGGCGACGTCGCGGGTCGGGTCGCCGTCCACCACGAGCAGGTCGGCGGAGCGCCCCTTCTCGATCGTGCCGAACGCGTCGAGCCGCCCGAGGGCGCGCGCCGCCTCGCGCGTGCTGGCGAGCAGCACGTCGCGCGCCGGCATGCCCGCCCGCTGCATCGCCTCCATCTCGGTGAAGATGGCGGGGCCGTGCAGCGTGAGCGGGTTGCCCGCGTCGGTGCCCGTCACCACCGCGATCCCGGCGCGGCGCACGGCGAGCAGGTTCGCCGCCATCGTCCGGCGGCGCGCCGCGAACACAGAATCGCGGCGGGGCGGCGAATCGCCCAGCTTCCGGCGCGCCTCTTCCGCGGTCGCGGCCACGTGCGCGAGCGTGAGCGAGTCCACCGCCCCGAGCGGGTCGTCGGGCTCGGGCGGGCGCCCGGTGCGCGCGGCCTCCCCGAGCTTCGCGTAGCCATCCAGCACGGTGAGCGTCGGGCAGTAGAAGGCGCCCGCGGCCCTGGCGAGACGCAGGAACTCCGCGTCCACGGGCTCCTCGTACACGCTGTGCACGAGCAGCCGCGCGCCGGCGCGCAGCGCGGCCTTCGCCTCGCGCAACCCGGTCGCGTGCACGAGCAGCGGCAGCTTCGCGCGCGCGGCCTCCGCGCCGGCCACGCGCACGGCGCCGGCCAGCGCGTCGAAGTCGTCCCCCGACCGCACGATGAACCACACCTTCACCGCGTCCGCCCCGAGGCTCGCGAGGTAGCGCACGCCCTGCACCGCGCTGGCGCTGTCCCTGAGATGGATGAACTGCCGCTCGCCGGGGAGGTTCAGCCAGTTGTCGATCGTGGAGAGGAGCGGTCCGGCGGCCATGACGTGCGGGGCCTCGGCGCTCGTGCCGGCCGCCCGCGCCATGGCCACCGTCCACGGGTAGCCACCCACGTCGAAGACCGCCGTCACGCCGCACGCGAGCCAGGCGCGGTGGAAGACCTCCGGGTGCCCGCGCAGCCGCCGCTGCACGTCCTCGTAGGGGTGGCGGTCGCGCAGGTCGAGCGCGTCCGGCCGCCCGTCCGGCCAGCCGGTCTGCGAGTAGTGGACGTGCGCGTCCACGAGCCCGGGCACGATCCAGCGTCCGCGCGCGTCCAGCGTGTCCACGCCGGCGGGCACCGGCACGCGCGAGCGCGGGCCCGCGGCCTCGATGCGCCCGTCGCGCGTGAGCACCACCGCGTCGCGCACCGCAGGGCCGCCACGGCCATCCCACAGCGTCCCGCCCACGATCGCCCGCGGCGGCGCGGGCACCCCGGGCACGTCGGCGAACGCGGTGGAGACGGCGATCCGCCAGCCCTCGGGCGTCCGCGCGAACAGCCGCTCCGAGAGCCCGGCCTGCTCGGTGGCGCCGTAGCGCACCCGGTAGCGGTAGGTGCCGTAGACGAGCCCGTCGCGCACCGGCGTCAGCCGCAGGTCGAGCGCCTCGAAGTGATCCGGCCAGCCGCTCCCCGTGGAGGCCGCGAGCGACTCGTAGCCGAGCGTGAACCCCTGCGAGCCGGTGCGCGCGAGCCCGGGCGAGCGGAGGTAGCAGGCAAGGTACGCGTCCCGGTCGCGGCGGCGGATGGCGTCCAGGTTCTTCTCGAACAGCCGGCGCGCGTCGGCGAGGTCGGAGGCGGTGTCGGCCGCGGCGGGACCCGCTCCGGCTCCCAGGTCCGACGCGAGCAGGCCCGCCAGCGCGGCCGCGAGGATCCCGGCGCCGTGGCGCCGGCCGCCGGGCGGCGCGCGCCCGGCCCCGGTGCGCGCCCGCACCTCACTCACGCCGCAGCAGCACCAGCGTCACGTCGTCCGCGCGATGCTCGCCGGCGGCGAACTCGTCGATGCGGGCGATGATCGCGTCCGCCGCGCGCTCGACGCTGGGCTCCGCCTCGGCGGCCAGCACCGCCGCGGTGACGCGCTCGGTGTCGAAGAACTCGCCCTCCCGCTGCGCCTCGGGGATGCCGTCGCTGAACAGCACGAGCAGGTCGCCCGGCTCCAGCGTCGTCTCCATCTCCTGCCAGGTGAAGCTCGACAGCATGCCGACGGGAATGCCGGTGGCCTCCAGCGTCCGGGATCTCCCGGCGCGGGCCACGTGCGGCTCGGGGTGGCCGGCGTTCACGTATCGCAGCCGTCCGCTCGCCGGGTCCAGGCAGCCCGCGAACAGCGTCACGAAGCTCCGGCCGTCGCTGCCGCGGCACAGGATCGAGTTCAGCCGCCGGACCAGCTCGAGCGGGCCCTCGCACTCGTCGTAGAGCACCCGCGCGCTGGACAGCGTGCTCGACATGAGCAGCGCCGCGCCCATGCCCTTGCCCGAGACGTCGCCCACCAACACGATGATGTGGCCGTCGTCGCGCACGTGGAAGTCGAACAGGTCGCCGCCCACCTCGTGGCAGGTCTCGATGCGGGCGTGGAAGCACCAGCCCGGGATCGCCGGCGGCTGCGGCAGCAGGTTGCGCTGGATGCGCGTGGCGGTGGCCAGCTCCTGGGCCATGCGCTGCCGGACCTGTTCCTGCTCGAGCAGGCGGGCGTTCGTGATCTTGACCGCGGCCATGTTGCCGAGCAGCGTCAGCAGCTCGAGCTCGGGTTGTCCGTACGTCATCACCGGGTCGGAGGTGTCCACGTACAGGATGCCGAGCACCTGCTCGTTGTCGAACAGCGGCACCGCCATGGCGGAATGGATCGCCTGCGCGATGATGCTGTGCTGGGCGAGGAAGCGCGGATCGTTCGCCGCGTCCGCGGTGATCACGGCGGTGTTCTCGGCCAGCACCGCGCGGGTGATGCTCTGCGACAGCGCGAGTGGCTCCGAGGCCCGCCCGCCGCGGTAGCGCGCCGCCACCTGCGTCAGCTCGCCGGTCTGGGGGTCGCGCAGCAGCACCACCAGCCGGTTCGCACGCACCGCCTTCTCGATGAACCCGAGGATGGCCTCGCACGTCTCCGCGAGCGGGCGCGGCAGCACGAGCAGCTGGCCCGCCTCGGCCAGCAGGTGCAGCACGCGCGAGGCGCTGGCCTCGCTCGCGGTGGGGCGCTCGAGCAGCTCCTTCACGTTGAGCCGGAGCGACGACCCCACGTGCTCGGAGGTCACGACGCGCGAGCCGCCCGCGCGCCCGGCCTCCTCGACCTGGAGCACGACGTGCCCGATCTCGATGCGGTCGCCGCGCACCACCGGCAGAGGCGAACTCGCGTCGCGGCCGTTCACGCGGGTGCCGTTGCGGCTGCCCAGGTCGCGGATGCTCCACCGGCCGGCCTGCTCGGCGAGCTCGGCGTGCTCCTTGGAGACGGTGGCGTCGAGGAGCTGGACGTGGTTGCCGGAGCCGCGCCCGATGCGCACGGCGCTCCCCTCGAGCGGCCAGGTGCGGGTCTCGCCGTTGAGCGTGGTGGAGAGGTGGAGGGCCATGGCGCTCCAAGCCTACGCGCCCGCGACCGGCGCCACCAGGCGCGCCGCCGGCGCGGCGGCCGGGCCGGGCCCCGGCGCGACGTTCCAACCCCTCCGCCCGACGACCTGTCCCATGCGACGTCACCCGCCCCAGGCGCTTCACCCAGGAGGCTGTCATGTCGCACCGGACCCTGTCCCCGTTCGCGAACCGGGCCTGCTCCGCGATCGCGATGTTCACGCTCGCCTCGTGGACGCTCATCGCCGCCACGTTCCTGGCGTGGGCGCCGGCGCGGGACGCCCTCGGCCTGGGCCTCTCGGCCGCGGCCGCGAACGTCCTAACCCGCACGGGCGGCCACGAGCACCCTGCGGGCGCGGCCATCGAGCTCGCCAACTCCACGGCGGCATGCTACTCGTACGGGACGAGCGAGGACGAGACCGCGTTCTCGCGGAACGTCTCGGACGACGACGAGGACGTGATCCTGGACGGCCGGGCGAGCCGTCGCCTTCGCGACGGTGGCGCGCGCCGCGAACCGCGCTTCGAGTTCCGCGAGGACGGCGAGTGGTACGCGGTACGCGACCCGGCGCTCGTCGAGGAGGCCCGGCTCGCGCGCAGCTCCGGCGCCCGCCCCGTCGCCACGATCCGTGCCCGGGCCGACCAGCTCCGCGCCGAGCTGTCGCGGCTCCAGGACGACCTGTCGCGCCGGCAGTCCTCGCACGCCTCTCGGCAGCGCGAGCTGTCGCGGCGCATGTCGGACCTGTCCGAACGGCACCAGAGGGTGTCGCGCGCGGTGCGCGCCGAGATCCGCGAGCTCGCGCGCCGCGCCCTGCGCAAGGAGAAGGCGGAGCGACCGCACGCGAACGCGTGAGGCGGACTGGGGAGCCCGTCTGCACCGGCGCTCCGCCTGCATCGACACGGGCCCCGGCCGGGTCGCACCGGCCGTGGCTCCGTGCGTCCGCGGCTCGGGTCTTCCCGGTGCGCCATCCGGCGGGTACGATGCGCGCATGTCGCTCGAGCGTTGGGAGCGCGTGGACCGCTACCTGTGCGAGACGCTCGTCCCCGAGGACGCCGCGCTCCGCGACGCACTCGAGGCGAGCCGCGCCGCCGGCCTGCCCGCGATCCAGGTGGCGCCGAACCAGGGACGCATGCTGCAGCTGCTCGCCCTCGCGATCGGCGCGCAGGCGATCCTCGAGATCGGCACGCTCGGCGCCTACAGCACGCTGTGGCTCGCGCGCGGGCTCGCGCCCGGCGGGCGCGTGGTCACGCTGGAGAGCGACCCGCACCACGCCGAGGTCGCGCGTGCGAACCTGGCCCGCGCCGGGCTCGATCGCGCGGTCACACTGATCGAGGGGGCGGCGCTCGAAGTGCTGCCGCGCCTCGCGGCCGAGGGGGCGGGCCCGTTTGACCTGGTGTTCGTGGACGCCGACAAGCCGAGCCTGCCGGACTACTTCACGTGGTCGCTGCGGCTCGCCCGCCCGGGCGGGCTCATCGTGGTGGACAACGTGGTGCGCGAGGGCGAGGTCGCCGACCCGGCGAGCCCGGACCCGGCCGTGCAGGGCGTGCGCCGGATGTACGAGCGCGTCGCGGCCGAGCCGCGCGTGCACGCCACCGCGATCCAGACCGTGGGCGGCAAGGGCCACGACGGCTTCGCGCTGATCCACGTCCGGCGCTGACCCGCGCGGGCGGCCGGCGCTCGCGCCTGGCCTTCCGCCGGCCCGGGCCGTGCGCGCGAACGCGCCCTCTCCCGGGCGGGACCGCGGACCGGGCCTCAGCCCCGGCCGGTGTGCCCGAACCCTCCCGCGCCGCGCGCGGTGGCGGAGAGCGACCCGGCTTCGACCCACGCCACGCGCGGCACGCGCTGCAGCACGAGTTGGGCGATGCGCTCTCCGCGCTCCACCACGAACGGCGCCGGGCCCAGGTTCTGGAGGATCACCCGCACCTCGCCCCGGTAGTCGGAGTCAATCGTGGCCGGGCTGTTGGGCAGCGTGAGGCCGTGCCGCGCGGCGAGGCCCGAGCGCGGGCGCACCTGCATCTCGTAGCCCGCGGGCACCTCGATCGCGAGCCCGGTGGGCACGAGCGCGATGGCGCCCGGCGCGAGCGTGAGCGGCCGCTCCACCGCGGCGCGCACGTCCATGCCGGCGGCGCCGGGGGTCTCGTACGCGGGCAGGGGCAGCTCGCCGGCGTGCGGCAGCCGCAGGATGCGCACGAGCACGGGCGGCTCGGCGGCGGGCGGGCCGCCGGGCCCCGCGGTGCCCGCGGCGGCCGCCGCGGTCGCCAGGTCGCCCGACGCCGGGTCGGCGCTCAGGCCTTGACCGCCCGGCTCATCAGGAACGACTGCCGCACCGTGTTCTGGTCGAAGTACTCCTGCGACAGCGCGTCGTACTCGCGCCGGAACTCCGCCAGCTTCGCGGGGTCCGCGGTCTCGAGCGCCTGCACCAGCCGGATCACCGGACCGGCCGACTTCTCGCCCAGCGCGCGCACGTGCGCCGGCGAAAGCGCCGGGACCCGCATGAGATCGCGGTCGAACGTGAGATCGCGGACCGCAGTACCCAGCCGCTCGCGCACGATGGAGGGATCGCCCCACTGGACCGGCGGCGACACGCCGGGGGGCGGCGGCGGAGCGTAACGCGCCACCAGCGCGAACATCCGGCCCACGTAGTGGTCCGGGGGCCAGGTCGAGAACGCGATCGTGCCGCCGGGCTTCAGTACGCGCAGCATCTCGGCGGTGGCCACGTCCGGACGCGGCGCGAACATGTGCCCGAACTGGCTCAGCACAACGTCGAAGCTCCGGTCCGCGAACGGCAGCGCCTCGGCATCCGCCTCCCGCCACTCCACGCCGACGCCGGCGACGGCGGCGTTCTCGCGCGCCAGCTCGAGCAGCTCGGGGGTGAGGTCGGAGCCGGTCACCTTCGCCCCGGCCCGGGCGGCGGTGATGGCGACCACGCCCGTGCCGCAACCCACGTCGAGCACGGCCTGACCCGCCTGCACGCGCGCGAAGCGGACGAGTCGCGCCGCGGTCGGCGTGGTGACGGCCGCCAGCGGGCCGAAGTGGGCCCAGCCTGCGCGCTGGGCGGCCTTGAAGGCGTCGAGGGCGTCGGGGGTCGGGGCGGTGCGGGTCTCGGCGCTCATGACGGATCCTCCCGGGTTCCTGCGAGGGCGGCAGGCTATCACAGGGACGGCGGTCGTCCGCCGGGTCCGCGCCGGCCGCGGCCGCCGCCCGCACCGCGTTTCGGTGTGGTGACCCCCCGCCGCTCCCGCTACGCTGGGGCGCCAGCGGGCGGCGGGCCTTCCTCCCACGGAGGCGAACGATGAGTTTCGCGGTCGGGATCGAGGCGGACATCGTGCGGGTCTCGATGTACGGGATCCTCACCCGCCAGGACCTCACCGACCTGCTCGCGGCGTCGGACGCGATCGATCGGGGACACGACCGGATCCCGCCCCGCCTCACCGACCTGCGGGGCGTCACCGAGTTCCAGGTCTCGTTCGCCCAGGTGAGCGGCCTCGCCGCCGCGCGCACCGCGGCGCGGTTCCCCAACGCGTTCCGGTCCGCGCTGCTCGTGAGCTCGCCCGCACAGCTGGGGATGGCCAACATGTACCGGACGCTCAACGACAATCCCCAGATCAGCATCGAGGTGTTCGAGGACGAGGCGGCCGCGCTGGCTTGGCTGCGGAACTCGCCGCACTAGGCCGAGAACGCCACGCGAGCGCGTCGGGGCGATCGGCGGCACACCCGCGCGCTCCGGAGCCCGTGCGGACCGCGGCCCAATACCACGCGGGGCCGGGTCGCAGGCGCGACCCAGCCCCCGTCGTCGGAACGACCGCGCTACTCGGCCAGGATCACGGTCGCGGTGGACACGCCGCCGCGAGCGGTGACCAGCCGGGCGAAGTAGACGCCCGAGGGCGCCTTGCCGCCGCGCGACTCGCCGTCCCACGCGATCTCGTGCTCGCCCGCCGGGAGCACGCCGCTCGCCAGCGTCGCGAGCGACCGGCCGGCCACGTCGTACACGGTGAGCGTCACCTGGTCCTCGGTCGCCAGCGCGAAGCGCACGAGCGCCCCGCCGTCGCGCGGGCGCGACGCCAGGCGCTGCGCCCGCGGCGCGAGCGTCTCGTCCGGCGTGCCCGCCGGCGAGTTCGCGAACTCCATCAGCGCCGGCGGGTACCGATTCTGCGAGCACTGGAGCGCCGACGCGTCGTCGTTCTCCAGCGTGCGCCCGTCGGTTCCGAAGTAGGACGCGTACATGGTGGGTCGTGGCGTGCTGGTGAGCTCGGTGTGATGGATGCCGAGCGAGTGGCCCAGCTCGTGGGCCGCGACCGCCTCCGTGTCGTAGTTGCTGCCGTTCGTGTTCCACGTGTAGCGGTTGTTGAACGAGATGTCGGACTCGGTGATGACCTGGCCCGAGGCGAGCACCAGCGCGGTGATGGCGAGGCACGAGCCGTTGCAGCCGTTCCCGCGCGCCCACAGCAGGGTGTTGATGCCGTCGGTCGTGAAGCCGGCGGTCGTCGTGCCCGCATAGCTGAGCGAGTGGCTCGCGCCGCCCACGGCCGTCCACGACTGCATGGCGTTCTGGAGCGCCGTGGCCTTGTTCGAGCCCTGGTTGCCGAGGTTGTGCCGCCAGCTGATGGCCGAGTTCGTCCAATGCGCGAACCCGCCCGAGTGGTCGCACGGCACGGCGGAGCCGGCGGAGACCCGGCCCACCGTCGTGTTCTGGATCATGCGGAAGGCCGCGGCGTCCTGCGGGACGGCGGCGAGGCACGAGAGGGCCGCGAGCGCGAGCGCCGCACGGACCGGAAGCGTCATGTTCTTCATGGCGATCTCCTGTCGGGGTCCGTGGAGGGTCACTCGACGGCCGCGCGCACCCGCGCGGTCAGCTCGTCGAGGTCGATGCCTTCGTAGCCGCCGGCGGGCTCGGTGAGGCCGTCCGCGTCGGGCAGGAGCGGGTGGCCGATGGCCTGGCTCCACGCCCGCAGGCGGCCGCCGATCATGCGCAGCCGGAACGCGCCCTGCGCGAGGTCGCGCACGGTCGGGCGGACGATGCCGCCCGGCAGCTCCTCGTCGTTCACGAACAGGAGGTAGTCCGAACCCGGCTCCAGCTCGGGCCCGCCCACGATGAGCGTGGTGATCTCGCCGACGGTGCCGCCCATGAGCGTGATGGTCTCGGTCTGACCGAGGCCGCCCTTGAGGAGCCCGTTCGTGCGCAGCTTCACATCGGTGAGGATCATCGTGTGGTCGGCGTTCCAGTAGCTGTGCGCGGACACGACGCGGCCGACGAGCGCGGTGGAGTTCTCGCGGGCGAGCCGCTCCACGCTCTGGCGGATGAGGGTCGTGGCGTGAGCCGGAGCGGCCATCACCAGGATGGCGGCGGCGGCCAGGATCGACTTCGCGATGCGGGACGAACGCATGCGCGCCTCCTCGGGTGGTGCGACCTTGACCTGGGGCGGCGGGCCCGGCACCGGGCGCGCGACCCCGTGGGGTTTCGTGCCGGAGGCCAGGCGGTCACGCGTCGGACGGGGCAAGGCACACGCACGCCGCGGCCGGCAAGGCTCCCGACACCATCTCCGACCCTCGCGCCACCGGCCCGCCGATGTCAATGGATTTCTGGGAGCCGGGCCGGCTCGGCGCTTCCACGCGGGCCGGGTGCCCGACCCCAGGCCGGCCGGGAGCTCAGCCCGGCGTCGACCTCGTCCGGGCCAGAGCCCACAGGAATCCCGCGACGCCGCCACCCACGGCCAGCGCCCCCACGGCCAGGAACGCGAGGAAGGAAAGCGGGTGCGCCCAGACGAGCGTGAGCGCCTCCACCGCGAGCCCCACGGCCACGATCCAGCCGGAGCCGCGGAGCACCGCCTCCATGCCCACGGGGCGTGTGGTCATCTCCGCCCCTCCTTCCAGAAGTCGACTTCGTCCAGTTCGCGCACCGCATGGCTCACGTCGTGGCAGCCGGACGCCATGCACGAGAGCCGCCCGGACATCATCGCGCTCATCGTCGTGTCCGCCTCCTGGTGGCCGTCCGTCGAGGCGAACCGACGGGCGCCTTCGTGGCAGTGGAGGCACTCACGATTCTCGTAGGGCTGGTAGAGCCGCAGCGTGTCCGGAATCGTCCCGAGGTACTGGACGGCGAGGTGGCGCAGTCCCCGCAACTTGGACTGCACGTCGCCGAACATCGCGTAGCTGGTGTGGCATGTGAAGCACGCCTTGTCCCGGGGGATGCGGTTGTTCTGGTAGTGCCCGGCCGGGACGAACTCCTTGTCGTCCACGTGGAGGCTCCTGCCGTAGGGCTGCATCACGTGGCAGGAGAGGCAGAACCGGGTGGTCTTGGCGCGTTCCATGTGCCGGCCGAACGCGATGGACGTCGCGACCACCGGGAGCGCGCAGATGGCCACGAACGCGAGCGCTCGCCCCATGGGACCCCGGGCCGCCTCGGGCCGGAGCGCGAACGCCAGCGCCAGCAGGCTCGCCGACGTGAGCAGGGCGACGATGATCATGGTCTCGTTCATGCGGGAACTCGGTGCCCGCGGGCCACGGGCGCGAACCGTCTCCCATGGCCCGCGAACGAGTCACTTCTCGTCGGTCTTGACATCCGCCTTGAGCGTCTCGAGCCAGGCCGCGATCAGCTTCAGGTCCGCCTCGGTGCCCCGGAACTTCTTGGGGTGCTTCTCGCCCTTGATCGTCTCCTTCTTGAGCAGGTAGCTCGTGATCCATGCCGCGGTCCGCTCCTTGCCGACACCCGAGAGATCCGGTGGCTTGCGGTCGTCGGCCGGCTCTTCGTCCTCCGCCGACTTCTTGCGTTCGATGTCCTGCGCCTTCACCGCATGGCAGGAACGGCAGCGGTTCTTGATGAACGCGTTCTTCCCCTCCGTTCCACTGGCGGAGCCAGAGGCCGCAGCGGTGACGGCGAGAAGGGTGATTCCCAGCACCGAGGCTGTCGCGCAGAAGATCGATCGCATGTCTCCTCCCGGGTCGTCGCGCCGGCCGGAGGCGAGCCGCGCGGCACGGAACCGCGCGGCCCGCCACCTCCGGATCAGAACATGGTGCGGAAGTTGACGTAGACGCGGTTCACTTTCTGGCCCGCCGGCTTGTCCAGCAGGTCGTGCTCGTAGTAGAGCGACGTGCGGAAGCTCTGGTTGAACACGTAGGTGACGGCGGGCACGATCCGATTGAAGTCCAGGACCGGCTTGCCGGAGACCTCGTTGTCCGACCGGTACCGGTCGTAGTGGAGCGCGAAGTGCCACTCCGGCTTCGGCATGTAGCCCGCCTCCACCGCCACGCCCTTGAAGTCGAACTCCTCGGTGGGATTCGCGACCAGGGACCAGTTGTCGTCATGTCCCTGGATGTAGGCGGCCTGGATGTCCACGCGCTCGCTCCAACGCAGGTTCACCTGCGGGGAAAGCCTCCAGAATCGGTCCGTCCGTTGACCGGCGGCACTGCCCGTGCCCTTGGTGTCCGTGCCGGTGTAGTAGTGCAGCGTCGCGGTGCTGCCCTCGAAGGCGCCCAGCGCGCCCTCGGGCGCACGCGCGACGAGGCCGCCCCACCCGTGCAGGAACTGGTTGTTGTCGCGGGCCGACTTTCCGGGCGATGCGCCGGCGTAGACCAGCAGGGCCGGCACGTGCCCGAAGTACTGGATGCCGGGACGTGCGCTCGACATGTCGAGCGCGTCCTCGCCCTTGCCTCCCGCGGATCGGATGAGGAACGCCTCGCCCTTGATGGCCGGGAGTTGCGGCAACCGGTTCGGCATGGACGCGAACTCCAGCGGCGAGATGTTGCCGACCTGGAAGTTGACCCCCGACGTGCCCGCGACCCGGGTGAAATTGAAGTAGAACCAGTTGAACTTGAACGCGCTCTGGGCGTACTCGAGCTCCGAGAAGAACGACAGGTTCTTCTGGATCGGGCCGGCGACGAAGAGCTGGATCCAGACCGGATTCCCGAGCGTGAGCTGCGAGCGCTTGTCCCCGAGGCTGTCCACGGCGAGCGAGTTGGTCTCGAGCATCACGGGCGTGAGATTGAGCCGGAACCCGAGCAGGTGGTTCACGTTGGGCAGATACAGCTCGCCGGCCTCGCCCTCCGCTTCGGACTTCGTCTGCTCACCGTGAGCGGCCTGCATGACATAGCCGTCCTCGAGGAACCTGGCTCCCGTCGCGTTCAGCCGCGGGAAGATGCTGTGGCAGTCCACGCAGTCCATCCCCGTCCGCTTGGACCACTGGCTCGTGGCGCTCGCCGGCGAGGCGAGCACGGCCAACAGCGGGATCGTCACGAGCGCCAGCGCGACCTGGGGTTTCCAACGAGCCGATTCGCGTCCCATGGGCTTCCTCCTGCCGGAGAGACCCGGCGATCGTTCGCGATGGCCGGTAGGAGGGCCAGGAGATCCCGGCGCCTCCCTCGGCGCCATCGTCCGACGCTGCCAAACCTGCACTTGCAGCGTCGTCGAACCGCGCCGTCCCGGCCACGGGACGAAGGTGGCACCGGCGATGGTCCATGGGGCGCAGCGGCCGGCGGCCGCGCGCCACTTACCTGGCGGGCCCGCGGCGCGCGGAGCGCGGATCCGATCCCTGCGACCAAGGCCCACCGTTCCGCGCGCCGATGATCCGTCGGTCCCGCCTCGGCTTGCTTCGGCGCGACGCCTCCGCCGCGTCGCTTCCTGCGCGGTCAGACCCGGCGCTTCTCGCGCGGGGAGCCCGGCGGCGGATCGGGGGGCGCCGCGGCCGGCGCCTGCGACGCGCGCCGGATGAGGAGCGGGTTGCGGGCGATGTGAAGCCCCGCTTGCAGACGATCCTGCAATCCCAGCTTCTCGAGGATGTGCCCGACGTGCTTCTTGACCGTGGGCTCGCTGATCGAGAGCGCGGTGGAGATCTCCTTGTTCGAGAGCCCCTCGGCGATGAGCGCCGCCACGTCCAGCTCGCGCTCGGAGAGCGGTTCGCCCGAGCCGCGGGGGGCCGGCGCGCCGGACTCGCCCACGGCGACCAGCCCCGATGTCGTCTGGTGGTCGAACCACGACTGGCCCATCGCCACGGCGCGGATGCCGCGGAACAGGTCCTCCGGGTCCGCGTTCCTCCGCAGCGTGGCGCGCGCGCCCTGTGCGACGGCGAGCGCGAGGCAGTCGGTGCCCACCGAGCAGTATTGCACCGGCTGGTCGGTCTTCCGCTGGCGGGTGGGCGGGTTCAGCACCAGGCAGTTGTGCGTGCCCCGGTCGGACATCGCCAGCACCTTGACCTCGGGCGCCTCGCGCCGGAGCCGGAGCAGCGCGGGCTCGTCGTCCTGGTCGGGCAGGTTCATGGTCAGCACCAGCACATCCGGCCGGAGCGCCCGGAATTGGACCACGACCTCGTCCACGGTGGCGGCCTCGCCGACGACGACCAGGTCGGGCTCGTTCTCGATCAGCCCCACCAGACCGCCCCGGTCGATGGCGTGGTGGTCGGCGACCACGATGCGGATGAGCGGCGCGGCCGCCTCGGGCGCCTTGCGGCGCTGGGGCTTGGGCCTGGTTTTCGGGCGATCGGGCACCGGGATACCCCTCCTGCGGGAAGCGGCCACGAACACAGGATACCCGTCCGGTGGCACGGTCGCGAGCCTCGGGCATGCTCCCTTCGGACCATCGCCCACCCGCCCTCCGACCCATGGTTCGGGCCGCCCTCGCGGGCGAAGCTACGAGCAGTGAACGTCCATAGGGAGGAGCCATGAAGATCCTGATCGCGGTGGACGAATCCCCCCACTCGGCACGGGCCGTGCGGTTCGTGACCCGGATGCGCTGGCCCGCCGGCAGCCGGGTGATCGTGGCGAACGTGCTGGTCCCCGCGCTCACCCCCCCGGTGGCGGGGGTCGAATCGGGGGTGCCGCTCCTCATCGAGGTGACCGAGCCCCAGCGCCAGCAGGCCCGGGAGCTGGTCGCCCGGGCGGAAGCCGAGCTGCGGGAGGCGGGGATCGCGACCGAGAACCGCATCCCCACCGGCGACCCGCGCGAGGCCCTGATCCGGCTGGTCCAGGACGAGCGCGTGGACCTGATCGTCCTCGGGTCCCACGGCCGGACCGGATTCAGCAAGTTGCTGCTCGGAAGCGTGTCGAGCCATGTGGTCACGCACGCCCATTGCAGCGTCCTCGTCGTGAAGGAAGATTCTCATGAACACGCCTGATGCCGCCCGTCGCGCCCTGACCCGGCTCCTCGGCGGGCTGGCCGGGTGGCTCCTCCTCGCCCCGCTCGCCGCGTATGCGGCCGGCGTCCCCGCCGCCGTCGGGCTGGGGCCGGGCAGCACGCTGTGGCTCGAAGGGACCTCGACGATCCACGACTACGGGAGCCGCACCTCCACGCCCGGCCTGGCCCTGTTCCGCGACGCGGCCCAGGCCGACCCCGCGGATGCCGCGGCGCTGCGGCAGTGGCTTCAGGGCGGCGGTCTCCAGGGGCTCGAGCTCACCGTCCCGCTCAAGACGATGCGCTCCGGCAAGGACGCGCTCGACAAGAACATGCTCAAGGCGCTCAAGGCGACCGAGCACCCCGACATCCGCTTCGTCATGTCGGGCTCCCGCTTCGGCACCGCCCGGGGTGACACGCTGTCCGTGACCGCGGAAGGCACGCTGTCCGTGGCCGGCCAGCAGCGGCCCGCGACCGTCGCGGGATATCTCGTCCCCGCCGAGCAGGGCATGTGGCTCGTGGGCGACCACCCGATGAAGATGAGCGAGTTCGGCGTGAAGCCCCCGACGATGATGCTCGGCACCCTCAAGGTGCGCGACCCGGTCGTGGTGCGGTTCAAGCTGCTGCTCGTGCCGCGTGCCGCGGAAGCGCAGAAGTCCGCCGTTCACCCTTGACGCAGGAGCGGATCATGAAGCCCAAGACCCGGCATGAACATGAGGGTCCGAAGACCCAGGAGAAGAAGCTGCCCACGACGCCCGAGTCGCAGAAGCCGCGATCCGCGGCCAAGGAGAGACCCGCGGTGCAGACCGAAGCAGACTACCGCCACCGGGCCATCGTCCTGCGGACGCCCGCTCCGCGCATGTTCGCGTTCCTGCTGCTGCTGGCCGCCGCGCCGCTGGCGCAGGCCGAGGACCGCGTGCCGGGCGAGACCGAACGCGCGAAGGTCGCCCCGAACGTGATCCAGTACTACCGAGCCCACGATTCGCGCGGCGTCAACCAGTTCGAGCCCCCGAAGGAGGAGGGCATCCCCTACAACGGGTTCGCGCTTTCGTGGGGCGGCGGGTTCACCCAGCAGTTCCAGGCGCTGCACCACTCGAACAACGCCACGCCGGTGTTGTCGGGGACCCCGCCGGTGAACCAGAACCAGCTCAAGCGGATCGGCGCCGGCTTCAACAACGCCACCGCGAACATGTACATGGACGCGCAGCTCGCGCAGGGCATCCGGGTCGAGATGACCACCTACCTGTCCTCGCGCCACCACAACGAGACCTGGGTCAAGGACGGTTTCCTGCTCATCGACGGCTCGCCGTGGGAGAACGTGACGCTGGACAAGCTGATGAGGTATCTGACGCTGCGGGTGGGGCACTTCGAGGTGAACTACGGTGACGCGCACTTCCGCTCGACGGACAACGGCAGCGCCATCGCCAATCCGTTCGTCGGCAACCTGATCCTGAACGCGTTCACCACCGAGATCGGCGCCGAGGTCTACCTCCGCCACGACGGCTACATGGCGATGGTCGGGGCCACGGGCGGCGAGATCCGCGGCTCGGTCGCCAACCCGCAGGACCGTGCGCCGACCTACCTCGGCAAGGCCGGCTTCGACAAGCAGGTGGACGAAAACGTGCGCGTTCGCCTGACCGGTTCGCTCTACACGACGACCAAGTCGGCGAACAACACGCTCTACACGGGCAGCCGCGCCGGGTCGCGCTACTACGAGGTGCTCACGAACACGGCCGGCTCGGTGTCGGCGCAGGCCTGGACCGGCGACATCCAGCCCGGCCTGAGCAGCAAGGTCACCGCGATGTGCCTGAACCCGTTCGTCAAGGTCGGCGGGTTCGAGTTCTTCGGCACGCTTGAGCAGGCGAAGGGCAAGACGGCGGCCGAGATCGCCGCGAACGCCCCCGAGCGCAAGTGGACGCAGTTCGCGGGCGAGCTCCTCTACCGGTTCGCCTGGGACGACCTCTACGTGGGCACCCGCTACAATACCGTAAAGGGCCGGTTCGCCGGCTTTGCGGAGGACGTGACGGTGAACCGCGTGCAGGTGGGCGGCGGCTGGTTCATGACGCCCGGCATCCTGCTGAAGGCCGAGTACGTCCGTCAGGAGCACAAGGATTATCCGCTCACGAACATCCATCACGACGGCATGTTCGAGGGCATGATGATCGAGGGTGTCGTCGCCTTCTGATCCGCTACGAATGGGGATGGCCGGCGTGAGAGTGGGGACGGAATCGAACGCCGGGACCATCCGCGACGGGGGCCGCGCGCGAGCGCGGCCCCTCCGCGTTGCGGCCGTCCTCGCCGCGCTCGTCGCGGCGGCGCCCGCCGCCCGAGCCGAGGGCGTCGAGGTGCTGGTGACGAACCGGGCCGGGGCCTACGAAGTGCGCGGCCGGTTCGAGACCGCGGCCCGGCTGGACACGGTCTGGGAGGTGCTCACCGACTACGCGCACATCCCGAGCTTCGTGGAGTCGGTCAAGCGCAGCGACGTGATCCTGCGCGACAGCGCCCGGGTGCAGATCCGCCAGGTGGCCTCGGTCGGCGTGTTCCCGCTGCGCCGGACCGCCCGGGTGATGCTCGAGGTGCGGGAGCATCCGCGCGCGCGCATCGAGTTCCGCGACCTGCTGAGGGAGAACTTCCACATCTACGACGGCTCGTGGTCCCTGGGCGGGGACTCGACCCGCACCGTCGTGTCCTACGCGCTGGCCGCGTCCCCGCGCGCGGGTACGCCGCGCTGGCTCGGCCGCAGCATGCTCAGCCACAGCGCCCGCGACCTGCTCACACAGGTCCGCGCCGAGATCGAGCGCCGGGCCGCGACCGCGCCACAGAGGAACTGAGCCGGGGCCGGGCCCGCGAGCCGGCGGGGCGCCGCGCCCTTCTACGGGCAGCCCTGCGTTCGAGCAGGCGAACCGCCCCCGGGGTCTCCCCCGGGGGCGGTCGCGTTCAGCGGGTGGGCGGGATGCGGTCGGCTCAGTAGTCCCCGCCGTCGAAGCCGCCCTGGCCGCCGGGCGCCGGAGCCTTCTTCTTCTCCGGGATCTCCGTGATCAACGCCTCGGTCGTGAGCAGCAGGCTCGCCACCGACGCCGCGTTCTGCAGCGCCGTGCGCGTGACCTTGGTCGGGTCGATGATCCCGGCTTCGAACATGTCCACGATGGCTTCCTTGTCCACGTCGAAGCCGGTGGTCTTCTTCTCCTTCTTCACGCTCTCGACGATGACCGAGCCCTCGAGCCCGGCGTTCTCGCACAGCGTGCGCAGCGGCTGCTCGAGCGCGCGACGGACGATGTTGACGCCGATCCGCACGTCGCCATCCAGCTCGGCGCTCAGCGTATCGAGCGCCTTCAGGCAGCGCAGGTAGGCCACGCCGCCGCCCGCCACGATGCCCTCCTCGACCGCCGCGCGGGTCGCGTGCAGCGCGTCCTCGACGCGGGCCTTCTTCTCCTTCATCTCGGTCTCGGTCGCCGCGCCCACGTTGATCACGGCCACGCCGCCGGCGAGCTTCGCGAGCCGCTCCTGCAGCTTCTCGCGGTCGTAGTCCGACGTGGTCTCCTCGATCTCCTTCTTGAGCTGGCCGATGCGGCCCTGGAGGTCGGCCTTCTTGCCGGCGCCCTCGATGATCGTGGTGGACTCCTTCGTGATCACGATGCGCTTCGCCTTGCCCAGGTCCTCGATGCGCGCGTTCTCGAGCTTGATGCCGAGGTCCTCGGTGATGACCTTGCCGGCCGTCAGGATGGCGATGTCCTCCATCATGGCCTTGCGGCGGTCACCGAACCCGGGCGCCTTCACCGCGCACACGTTGAGCGTGCCGCGCAGCTTGTTCACGACCAGCGTCGCGAGCGCCTCGCCCTCGACCTCCTCGGCGATGATCAGCATGGGCTTGCCGCGCTGCGCGATCTTCTCGAGCACCGGGAGCAGGTCCTTCATGCTCGACAGCTTCTTGTCGTAGAGCAGGATGAACGCGTCCTCGAGCACGGCCTCCATCGTGTCCTTCTCGGTCACGAAGTAGGGCGAGATGTAGCCCTTGTCGAATTCCATGCCCTCGACGATCTCCTTCGTCGTCTCGATGGAGCGCGCCTCCTCGACCGTGATCGTGCCGTCCTTGCCGACCTTCTCCATGCACTCGGCGATGATCTTGCCGATCTCGGTGTCGCCGTTCGCGGAGATGGTCGCGACCTGCTCGATCTCCTTGTTGTCCTTGACGTCCTTGGAGAGCTTCTTGAGCTCCGCGACGACGGTCTCGACGGCCTTGTCGATGCCGCGCTTGATGTACATCGGCGACGAGCCGGCGGTCACGCTCTTGAGGCCCTCCTTGAAGATGGCCTCGGCGAGGACCGTGGCGGTCGTGGTGCCGTCGCCCGCGACGTCCGAGGTCTTGGACGCCACCTCGCGCACCATCTGCGCGCCCATGTTCTGGTAGGGATCGTCGAGCTCGATCTCCTTGGCCACGCTCACGCCGTCCTTGGTGACCGTGGGCGAGCCCCACTTCTTGTCGAGCACGACGTTGCGGCCGCGGGGGCCGAGCGTGACCTTCACCGCCTTGGCGAGGATCTCGACGCCCTTCATGATCTCGGCGCGAGCCTGCTCGCTGAACAGCAGCATCTTGGCAGCCATGATGCCTCCGATAGGGGGAACGGCCGCCGGGTCACCCGCCCAGGGCGGGTCCGCGGCGGCGCGGGATCACTTGGTCTTGCTGAGGACGCCGAGGACCTCGTCCTCGCGCAGGATCACGTACTCCGTGCCGTCGATCTTCACGTCGGTGCCGCTGTACTTGCCGACCAGCACGCGGTCGCCCTTCTTGACGTCGATGGCGACGCGCTTGCCGTCCTCCGTCAGGCGGCCCGGGCCCACGGCCACGACCTCGCCCTCCTGCGGCTTCTCCTTCGCGGTGTCCGGGATGATGATGCCGCCCCGGATGGTCTCCTGCTCCTCGATGCGGCGGACCAGAAGCCGGTCGGCGAGAGGCTGGAAGTTCATGGTGCATCTCCTTCGGGATGGGACCGCGCGCGCTTCGCGGAGCTCGGCCTGCGAGCCGCGCGGTCGGACCTCGGGTGACGGGATTCGGTGGAGGGGGCGCCGGATCCTGCGGGAATGGCCCGGGCGGTCGGCGCGACCACGAGGCAATCTATTCGCGCCCGAAATCCGCGCAAGTTCCCGAATTGCCAAGCCTGACATCTGCCTGCGGCACAATCGATTGAACACGATTGCGTGTGTTTCACCGTGAACCATCGTGCCAGATTGGCAGAGACTGGTGCGCGGTCTGCGGCGTCCGGTGCCCGCGGGGCGCGGGGAGGGTCAGCGCGTGGACTCGAAGATCGCCGCGCGCGAGACGCCGTCGAGGAAGCCGTTGCTGAGCGTCCCCACGACCACGACCCGCTCGTCGCGCCGGGGCTCGCGCGTGCGCGTGAACACCACGATGGTGTCGCGGCCCTGGATGAGCGTGTAGGCCCAGCTGCCGCCCACGGGGAACACCTCGGCCACCCGGCCGCCCACGCGCACCTGCGTGTCGGCGTAACGCGCGGCGTGCTGCTTGAGGTGCGCCACCGAGATGGTCTTCTCCTCGCGCGGCCAGAACGTCATCCCCGCGATCAGCACGAGCAGTCCGAGCACACAGGCCTGGACGCGCCGGTCGGTGAGGAGGAGTCGGGGGAGCTCGTCCCAGGGCGAGGGCCGGGCCGCGGGCAGGTCGAAGTCCTCGGGTCGGACCACCGCGTGCGGGCGGGCGGCGATCGCCTCGTCACGCGCGCGCTGCTCGGCGGCCTGGGCCGAGACGCGCGCCCGTTCTTCGGCGTCGTCCATGGGGAAGTCGCGCGACAGCTCGGGGATGGGCGAGGACGGCGCGAACGTGTCCTCGTGGGCGCGGCGCAGCATCGGAACGCTGCTCTGGCCCGCGTCCCAGCGCGGCATGGCCGGCGCCGGCGCGGCGGGCCGGACCGGCGCCGGGCCGCCGGCGGCGGACGCGCCGGGCGTGATCGCGCGCCCGAGGGCCGGATGGCTCCCGGCGGGACGCGGCCGCTCGCCCTCGACCGGCGCCGGGCGCACGAGTCTCGGTCTCTCCAGCGGCAGAGGCGTGCCCTTCTCGACCCGCTCCGTCTCCGCCGACATCCCTTCCTCGGCGCCCACGAGCCAATCGGCGCGCGAGATGGGCGGCGGCGTCCGGGCCGGCTCGGGTCGCTGCTCGGGATCGTACGGCAGGGGTTCGCCCACGGGGTCCTCGGGAGGGTTGGAGACCGTGCCGTTGTCATCGGCACGCCGCGCGCGCTGCTTGACCGGGCGGCGAGGCCCCGCGCGGGATCGAAGCAGCGGCTCCCACCTCCCCCCGACGCCGGTCGTTCGCCGCGGACCTCCCCCGCCCGCCCGCCCGGGATCCCCGGGCCGCACCTACCGGCGCGCCCACGCCTCCAGCCGCCGGTAGAGCGTCCGCAGGCTCACGCCCAGCATGGCCGCGGCTCGGCGCTTGTCGCCGCGCGTGTGGGCGAGCGTCGCCTCGACCAGCTTCCGCTCCGCCGCCTCCAGCGTCATGCCGACACTCAGCGCGACCGTCGAGCGCGGCTCATGCCCGCCGCGCAGCGCGGCGGGCAGGCTCTCCACGTCGAGCGGCTTCCGGCCGCGCGCGGTGGACACCATGCCGTCGATCACGTTGCGGAGCTCGCTCACGTTGCCCGGCCAGTCGTGTCGCGCCAGCCGGTCGAGCACGCCCATCGTCACTCCCGGCACGCGCCGGCCGTGTGCGCGGTTGGCGGCCCGCACCAGCTCCTCCACGAGCAGCGGCAGGTCGTCGCGCCGCTCGCGGAGCGGCGGCAGGTGCACGCGCGTGGCCGCGAGCAGGTGATAGAGATCGTCGCGGAACTGGCCCGCGCGCACCCGCCGTGCCAGATCGCCGTCGCACGCGGCCACCAACCGGACGTCGGCCCGGCGGGCGCCCGCGCCGCCGGTGCGCTCGAACGTGCGCTCCTGGACGAGGCGCAGCAGCCTCGCCTGCGCCGGGAGCGGCGCCCGGTCCACCTCGTCCAGGAACAACGTGCCGCCGTCGGCGCGCTCGACCGCGCCGGGCGCCCCCGCGGGATCCGAGCCGAACAGCTCCGTCTCGAGCAGGCCCTCGGAAATCGCGCCGCAGCGCACGCGCTCGAGCCGCCGCTCTCGGCGCGGCCCGAGGTGGTGGAGCGCGCGCGCCACGACGCCCTTCCCCGAGCCCGGCTCGCCCTCGAGCAGCACGGGCGCCCGAGTCGCCGCGAGCCGGACCGCCTGATCGCGCACGCGCTGGATCGCGCGCGAGCGTCCGGTGAGGGCCCGAAGCCCTGCATGGCGCTCGAGGCGGTCCTCCATCTCGACGACGCGTTGCGCCAGCCGCTGGTGTCCGATTCCCAGCCGGAGCGTCGCCAGGAGCTTGTCACGGTCGAGCGGCTCGAGCTGGTAGTCGTAGGCGCCCCGTCGCACCGCCTCGAGCGCGAGCGCGCGCGTCTCGGGCGTGGCGACGACGACCGCGCACAGCGCCCGCTCGCGCTCTCGCGCCCGGTCGAGCACGGCCAGGCCGTCGAGCCTCGGCGCGCGCGCCGCGCACACCACGCAATCCACGGGTCCGGCGTCCAGGGCGTTCAGCGCCGACTCGGTGTCGCGCACCGGGACGCAGTCGAAGCCGTGGGCGCCGAGGAAACCCGCCAGCGCCCGCGGGGCCTCCGCGCCTTGCAGCGCGATCAGGACGCGGGGGCGCGCCTCGGCCATGGCGCCGTGCGCGGGCTCCGGCTCACGCGCCCGTGATCGCCGCCAGCGCCCTCTCGGGGCTCGGCACCTGGTCCATGGCGTCCAGGTCCTCGGCGATCTCGCGGTACACGAGCCGGCCGTCGCGGCCGACGACGAACGTGGCGCGCCCGCTGTAGCCCGCGCCCGGGAGGAGCACGCCGTAGGCGGCCGCCGCCTCGCGCTTCCAGTCCGAGAGCAGCGGGAACGTGAGGCCGAGCGACTTCGCGAACGCGGCGTTGGCATGGTGGCTGTCCACGCTCACGCCGTAGACCACGGCGCCCGCATTCTCGAACTCGGGCATCAGGCGCTGGACGTCGGGCAGCTGGTGGCTGCACACCTTCGTGAACGCCAGCGGGAAGAACACGAGCACGACCGGGCTCTGTCCCTGGTGCTCGGACAGCGTGAACCAGGTGCCCCCGGGCCCCTTGAGCCGGAAGTCCGGCGCCATCTGGCCGAGCTCGGGAACGGCTTGCGAGTGCATCCGGCGGACTCCTGCGCGGGGGCGTGGCGTACGTGGCTTCGGGCCGGGCATCATGGCCCGCCGCGCGGCGGGCGTCCAGCGGTCAGCGCCGCGCGGTCACCCGCATCACGTCCTGGGAGATCGCGGCCAGCTCGAGCAGCGAGCGCACGCCCCTGTCCCGTTCCCAGCGCCCGGCCAGGTCCACGAACACGCGCGCCGTCATGCGCGTGTCGCCGAGCGCGCGGTGCGCGGTCTCGCCCGGCACGCCCAGCTTCTGCGCCAGCGGCCCGAGCGAGTTGCTGCCGGTGCCGAACAACCCGCGCGCGAGGCCGAGCGTGTCCACGACCGGGTTCAGGAGGGGCGGCGCGGCGGCCTCGCGGAACAGGTGCAGGAGGAACGGCAGATCGAACGGTGCGTTGTGGAACACGAGCGGCAGGTCGCCGCACGCCTCGCGCAGCAGCCGCCCCACCTCGGCCCCCTTCGGCGCGCCCGCGACCATGTCGTCGCGGATGCCGTGCACGCGCGTCGCGTCCGGCGGGATCGGCCGGCCCGGGTCCACGAGCGTGCTCCACTCCTCGCCGAGCGCGCCGTCCACGACCGCGACGCGCGCCACCTCGACCAGCCGGTGGCCGTCCACCGGGCTCATTCCGGTGGTCTCGGTGTCAAGCGCCAGGACCGTGTGTCCAGTGAGGATGCTCATGCCGCTCCCGCGGGCGTGCCGCGCCGGGTTCAGCCGTGCACCGTGTGGCGCAGGGTCTCGGCGGGGCGCTCCGGGTCGAACCATACGCCCGCGAGCCGCGGTCCGCCGAACTGACCCGGGTTCACGACCGGCGTGCGCCCGAGCTGGTCGCGCCAGGCGCCGGTGACGCGCGGGGATTCGTGGATGTGGCCCGAGAGCACGAGCCGCGGCTGCCGCGTTTCGACGAACGTGCGGATCGCGCGCGACCCCACGTGCTGCCGCGACGCGATCACGTCGCAGGCGGTGTCGCGCGGCGGCGAGTGGAGCACGTACACGGTCTCGGCGGGCGGCGAGAGCGCCGCCAGCTCCGCGAGCCCCTCGGCGATCGTGGGCGAGCGCCGCTCGGGCTCGAAGCGGAACTCGCGCACGCCCTCGCGGCTCGAGAGCCAGCCCTGGAGCCGCGCCGGGCTCTCCGCCTCGCCGTCCTCCCAGCGCTCCCAGTCCTTGATCGCGAACGGCGTGATCGGCACCCACGACAGGCCCGCCACCGGCAAGCCGTCCACGTGCACGACGCGCCCGTGCAGCGAGCGCCACAGCTCGCCGTCGTGGCGCTCGAGCACGTCGTGGTTCGCGGCCCAGTCGTCGTTGCCCATGAGCAGCATCAACTCGACGCCGGGCGCGGCCTCGCGCACCCGCCGCGCGAACTCGACCAGGAAGCCCTCCAGGAACACGCGCTGGCGCTCGACCCCGGGGCCGCCGGTGGCGTGCGGGGCCAGGTCCCCGCCCACGAGCACGGCGCGGGGCTTCCGTTCGGCGGCGGCGGCGACCACCTGCTCGTAGAGTTCGCCCGACCCGTGCAGGTCGGACGTGAAGAACCATTGGGACACCGAGCCTCCTGCGGGTGTGGCCCACGCAGCGCGGCCGCAGGCTACCCAAGCCCTCCGGGGGGCTCAACCCTGTCCGCATGCGCGAGCGACGTCAGCGAGAGGTCAGGGATGGCGTCCGCTCGCGCCCGGGACGGTGTTCCGCTTGCAACGCCGCGCGGGCCTCCGGATACTCTTGCGCGCGTTCGGTCGCGCCTTCGACCCGCACGGGCGGCCCCCCCGCCCGGCCTCACCCCGAACCCGGATCCCACGCATGCGCGCTCCTGCCCGCACGACCACCGCGGTCGCGCTGTCCATGCTCGTCTCGCTCGCCCTGGTCCCGCTCACCGCCGAGACCGCGACGCGCCCCGCGGCGCGTGTCGCGCTCCAGAACCCCGACTTCGAGCGCGCCGCCTCCGGCCATCACTGGATGCCGGTGGGCTGGGACACGTCGCGCGCCGACCTGCCCACGGTGTTCTTCGGGCGCGACTCGTTCCTCGTGCACAGCGGGAAGTTCGCGGTGAGCGTCGCGAACATGAGCAACGCGTTCCCGATGGGCCACAACTGGAACCAGACGCTGCTCGTGGGCCCGGAGACCTGGGGCAGGCGGGCGACGTTCAGGGCCTGGGCCCGCAACAACGGCGTGGAGGGGCGCGCCTATCTCCTGATCCAGGCCTACAACGACACCGCCTCGCGCATGGGGAAGATCTGGAACGTGGATCACGACGAGGCCCTGAAGCGGCTCGGGATCAACAAGATCGACGACCCGCTCATGGACCTCGCCTGGAAGCGCACCCAGTTCGGCGAGCCGCTCACCGAATGGGTGCCGCGCGAGGCGAGCATCGTCGTGCCCTACGGCACGAACGTCCTGTTCGTGCGCTGCGGCCTGTTCGGCACGGGCCAGGTGCTGTTCGACGACGCGTCGCTCACGTTCACGCCGGCCGCGCCGGCGCCGCGGGCCGCGCCCGGCGCGAACCTGTTCGCCGATCCCGGATTCGAGGAGGGCGCGCTCGCCTGGGACCCCTCGATCCCGCCCTACGAGGGCGCGCGCATGGACCTCGACAGCTCGGTCGTGCACGGCGGCCGGTACAGCGTGCGGCTCAGCAACTTCTGGGACGGCGTCGTCGAGGCCCGCATCGGCGTGGGCCAGCCGTTCTCCGGCCGCGCGCTGCGCGGCCAGCGCGTGCGCGTCTCCGCGTGGATCAAGGCGGATTCGCTGCGCGGCGTCGCGTTCGCGAAGCTCTACGCCCACGGGATCCGTTCCCGTGTGACCCAGTCGCCGTCGTCGGCGCCGGTCTCGCGCGACGACGACTGGCGCGAGGTGTCCACGTTCCTCGACGTGCCCGAGGACGCCGAGACCGTGTGGGCGCACGTGATGGCGCTGGCGCCGTCGGAGGGCACCGTGTGGATCGACGACGCGAGGTTCGAGGTGGTCGGACCGTCGCCGGGCACGGCGAAGCAGGCGAAGCCGGCGATGGCGCCGAAGCCCGCGGCCTCGACCAAAGGCGGATCACGCTGATTCCGGCCGCCCTCCCGGGCCCTCCGGGACGGGCGGCCCGCCTCGCCTCCCGTCGCGTTCGCATGCGTTTGCAGGCCGGTCTTGACACCCCCGGCGGCCCGGCACAGAATTCCGTCAGCAGCTGGGCAGAAAGACCTCCTTGGCAGGGAGCTTTCCGACCTGGACCGGGGACCCCGTCCGCTGCACGGGGCCCGTTCCGAGACCGAAACGCGAGCTTCACGAGCGAGGTGAATCGCGTCAGGCCGAGGGACCGTGCGGAACAGGAGCTGCTGGGTCTCCGCTTCACCGGCCCTGGGTGAAACCCTCGCGGCAGACCGGTAGGGGCCCCCCCTCCACTCTGAAGACCGCGATATCCGCGCCGCCCGGGACCGCGGCCCCCCGCGCCGCCCGGAACCCCGCCCGCCTCGCGCAGAAGCATCGCGCTGGCCATCGCCTCGCGCCCGCGGCACACTCCCGCGCCTCGGCTGCTCGCGCGCCCGGCCCGGACGGCGCCGGCAGCCCGCGGAAGGTGTGCCGCCGCCCGCGCAGCCCGACCTCGAGGACTCCTGCCGCATGGCCAGCCACGCCGCCGGACCCGTGTTTCGCGCGGGCGCTCCCCCCGCCGCCCCCGCGGCATCCGAGAAGCACCCGCCGGGACTCTTCGTGCTGTTCGCCACCGAGATGTGGGAGCGCTTCAGCTTCTACACCATGCTGGCGATGTTCACGCTGTACCTGCGCGACACGACCGGCCAGGGCTTCGCGTGGACCTCGGACCGCGCCACCGGGCTGTACGCGAACTACCTGATGTTCGTGTACGCCAGCCCGCTCATCGGCGGCTGGATCGCCGACCGCGGCCTCGGCTACCGACGCTCGGTGATGATCGGCGGCCTGTTCTTCATGGCCGGCCACCTGCTGCTTTCGTTCCGCTCCGAGCCGATCGTCTACCTGGCGCTCGCCTGCCTCGTCATCGGGAACGGGTTCTTCAAGCCCAACGTCTCGGCCATGGTCGGCAACCTTTATCCCGAAGGAAGCCATCTCAAGGACCGCGCCTACAACATCTTCTACATGGGCATCAACGTCGGCGCGTTCCTCGCCCCGGTCGCGGCCGAGTTCGTGAAGGGCCGGTTCGGGTTCCACCCCGCGTTCGCGGTGGCCGCGGGCGGGATGCTGATCTCGGTGCTCATCCTGTGGCGCTTCCAGCGACACCTGCTGGGCACCGACCACGCCGGCCGCCACGCCGGACCCGCCGCCGCGGCGGGCACGGCGGGTCCGGCGGGCGCCCCCGCGCACGCCCCGCAACCGATCGACGCCGTGCCCACGTCGCGGCGGGTGGGCGCGCTCATCGTCATCTACCTCATCGTGATCGTGTTCTGGATGGTCTTCCACCAGAACGGCTCCACGCTCACCTACTGGGCCAACGAGAACACGGCCTGGAACGTGACCGGCATCATCTCGAACGCCATCAACCCGGCCTGGGTCATCCTGCTCACGTTCCCGCTGGTCGCGGTGTGGCGCGCGCTCGACCGCCGCGGGCGCGAGCCCTCGACGCCGATGAAGATGCTGTTCGGCATGCTCGCCACGGCCCTGGCGTTCCTGGTCCTGTTCGTCGCGGCCAGGCGGGGCGAGGCGACCGTGGTCGGCGCCGACCCGTACGCCTACCGCGTCTCGCCGCTGTGGCTGCTCGGCGCCTACGGGATCCTGACCGCCGGCGAGTTGATGCTCTCGCCCATGGGTCTGTCGCTCGTCTCGAAGGTCGCGCCGCGCCACCTGCGCGGCATCATGATGGGCGGCTGGTTCGTGGCCACCGCGATCGGCAACAAGCTCACCCAGATCGGCCAGCTCTGGGACGACATGCCGCACTCGAGCTTCTGGCTGCTGCTCTCGGGCTGCGCCGTGTTCATGGCGCTGGTCCTGCTCCTGCTCCTCAAGCCGCTCAAGAGGGCGATGCCCGGAGCCTGACGGCGGCCCGCGGGCGCCCGTCCGCCCGACGGCTCAGTCCCACTTGCGCGATCGCAGGAACCACCAGGTCGCGAGCCCCGTCGCCACCATCAGGCCCAGCGCGTACCACTCGCTGTAGGCCCACTCGTACTCGGGCAGCTTGAAGTTCATGCCGTAGTAGCTCGTCACCACGGTCAGCGGCAGGAACACCGTCGCGATCACGGTCAGCCGCTTGATGACCTCGTTCATGCGGTTCGAGGACGCCGTCAGGTAGAGCTCCATCACCGAAGCGCTCTCGTCACGGAACGAATCCAGCATGTCCGACACGCGCGCGAGCCGGTCATAGACGTCGCGAAGGTAGGGCCGCAGGTCGGCCGGGATCGTCTTGAGCTCGTCGCGGGTGAGCGCGAGCAGCGTGTCGCGCTGCGGCCCCACGATGCGCCGCAGCGCGCTGGTCGCGCGCTTCACGCGCAGGATGCGCTCCAGCATCTCCCGCGAGCTGTCCTGCAACACCTCCTCCTCCAGCCGGTCCACCTCCTCCGCGAGCTGGTCCACGAGCGGCAGGTAGTGGTCCACCAGCACGTCGAGCAGGAAGTGCATGAGCTGCGCCGGGCTGCGGGCGAGCAGCGCCGGACGCTTGAGCAGCATCTCGGCCGCGGCGGCGACGGAGCGGGTCGCCCCATCGTGATAGGTCACGATCCAGCGTTCGCCCACGACGATGTCCACCTCGCGCAGGCTCGGCCGGTCCTGCGGGTCGTCCCAGCGAGCCGAATGCACCACCACGTAGGCGTAGTCGCGGTAGTCGTCGAGCTTGGGCCGGTTCACCTGCATCACCAGGTCCTCGACCACGAGCGGGTGCACGCCGCACGGCGCGAGCGCGTCGCGCACCGTGGGCTCGTCCACGCCCTCGAAGTCGATCCAGACGTTGCCGCCGCCCTCGCGCACCACGCGGTGCGCCTCGCCGAGCGTGATCGCGCGTGCGCCCGCCTCGTCCGCCACCCAGGCGTGGATCATCGCCGCACCCGCGCGCGGGCCACCGCGAGCGCCATCCGGCTCGTGACCGCGTGGATGCGCACCGTGTCCTCCAGCCGGCGCGCGTAGCCGCCGCCGAGCGTGGATGCGACCGGGATGCCGCGCCCGGCGCAGCCCTCGAGCACGGCGCGGTCGCGCGCCTCGAGCCCTTCGAACGTGAGCGCCAGGCCGCCGAGCTGGTCGTCGCGATAGGGGTCCGCGCCCGCCTGGTAGAGCACCAGCTCCGGCCGGAACGCCCACACGCGCTCGAGCGCCGGCGCGAGCGCGGCGAGGTAGGCGTCGTCGCCGGTGCCGTCGGCCAGCCCCACGTCCAGGTCGCTGCGCGCCTTGGGAATGGGGTAGTTCGCCTCCTGGTGCACGGAGAGCGTGAACACCGCGTCGTCGCCCGCAAAGATGTCGGCGGTGCCGTTGCCCTGGTGGACGTCCAGGTCCACGATCGCGACGCGGCGGACGAGACCCTCTCGCAGCACGACCCGCGCCGCGACCGCGAGGTCGTTGACGTAGCAGAAGCCCTCGGCGTGGCCGGCGTACGCGTGGTGAAGCCCGCCGCCCAGGTGCGCGGCCGCGCCGTGCAGGAGCGCCAGCCGCGCCGCCTGCGTGGTGCCCGAGGCCGCGAGCGAGAACGCCTCGACGATCTCCCGGGTGAGCGGCAGCTCGCTGTACTGCGTGCGCGGCGTCCAGCGCAGGGCCTCGAGGTCGTCGAGATACTCGGGCTCGTGCGCCTGCTCGAGCAGCGCCCGGCTCGCCGGCGGCGGCTCGAGGCCGGCGGTGTCCGCGAGGTCCCCCGAGCCCACGAGCGAGCGCGCCACCGCCGCGTACTTGGCGGTCGGGAACACGTGCGTGCCGATGTCGCAGCCGTAGCGCGGCGACCACACCGCGGGCGGGGGGCTGGGCATGGGGCACAGGGTGCCACCCGCCGCGCGGGCGTGGCAAAGCAGGGACAAGTGGCGCGCGCGGATTCCGGTATCATCGTCGTCCGCATGTCCCGCGCCACCCCGCCGCCCGCGTTCCGCGCGCTCGAGCGCCGCCTGCTCGCCCGGCGCGCCTCGGAGATGGGGCCCCGCCTGTGGCTGGTCGCCCTCGCGCTCGCCGCCTGCGTGGCGGCGTTCACCTACTGGCAGGTGCGCGTGCCGCTGGACGGCGCGCGGCGGCACGGCGGCGTGCCCGCCGCGACGCAGCGGCTCGCGCTGACGCTCGGCGCGATCGCGCTCGCCGGCGGCGCACTCGCCTTCTGGCGCCGGTCCACGCTCGCCGTGGATCCGCCCGGCCCCGAGTGGCTCGCGCTGCCGGTCGAGCCCGCGCAGGTGGGACGCCACCTGGACACCGAGGCGCTCGTGCCGGCGCTCGGCACCGCGGTTCCCGCCGGCGCGGCCTGGCTCGCGGGCTGGGGGCTGCTCCCCGCCGGCACGCTCGTGCTGCTCGCGCCCGGCTTCGCGCTGGCGCTGGCGTTCGCGACGTGGCTCGCCTGCGCGCTCGCGCTCCTGGCCGCCTCGCGCGCGAAAGGCGCCGCGGCGCGGCTGCCGGCGGCGTGGCGCGCGCTCGTCTCGGTCCGCTCGCCCGCTTCCGGGCCGAGCGTCTCGTCCGCGCGCTTCCGCGTCGAGTCCCGCCCGGGCGCGCTCGCGCGGCTGGACCGCGCGGTGTCGCTGCGCGCCGGCTCGCCGCGCTTGCGGCTCGCGTTCGCGTCCGCCGCGCTCGCCACGAGCTTCGCCGCCTGGTTCGCGGCGAGCGAGCCGTTCCAGGCCCGTGCGCTCGCGTTCGCCGCGTTCGCGCTGGCGTTCACGGAACTCGGCGCGTGGGCCGCGTGGCGTGCGGCCGGCGATCCGGCCCCCGCGGTGCGGCCGCTGCCGCTCTCGCTCGGCGACTCGTGGCGCGCGCGCGCGTGGCCGCTTCTCCTCGTGCTCATCGTCGCGCTCGTCGTGCACGCGCTCGTCGCCGCGCCCCTCCCGGTGCTCGCCCGGATCGGCCTCCCACTCGCCTGGGCGCTGCCGGCCGTGCTCCTCGCCCACCTCGGGCTCCATCTCGGCCTGTCGCTCGCCGGCCGGCCCGCCGCCGCGGAGAGCCTCTACTACGCGTGGCTCGTCACGGCGGTCCTCGCGAGCATCACGATCCCGCTCCTCGGCTGGGCGGTGCTCGCCGCCGCGTTCGCGCAGGCCACGCGCCGGCTGCCGCGCTGGCACGCGCCGGAGCCCGCCTGATGCTCGAGGTCCGCTCGCTCACCCGCTCCTACGGCCCGCGCGCCGCCCTCGCCGGGGTCTCGTTCGTGGTGGCGCCCGGCGAGATCGTGGGGCTGCTCGGCGCGAACGGCGCCGGCAAGAGCACGCTGCTCCGCACCGCGGCCGGGCTCCAGCCGCCCGATTCGGGCCAGGTGCGGGTCGCCGGGCACGACGTGTGGGGGCGGCCGCTCGAGGCCAAGCGCGCGCTCGGATACGCCGCGGAGGAGCCCGGCTTCCACGAGGAGCTCTCGGCGCTCGAGTACCTCGCGTTCGTGGCCGCCGTGCGCGCGCTGCCGCCCGCGGCCGCGCTCGAGCGCGCGCTGGCGCTCGCGGGCCGGCTGGACCTGGCGCGGCGGCTGGACGAGCCGGTGCGGGCGTATTCGCACGGCATGCGGAAGAAGCTCTCGTTCCTCGCCGCGGTCCTGCACGAGCCGCGCGTGCTCCTGTGCGACGAGGCGCTCGAGGGCTTCGACGCGCCCTCGGCGCTGGCCGCGAAGGCGGAGCTGCGCCGGCTCGCCGGCGGCGGCGCCGCGATCCTGTTCTCGAGCCACGTCACCGAGACGGTCGAGCGGCTGTGCGGTCGCGTCGTGCTGCTGCACGAGGGCCGCATCGCGCGCGTGCTGGCGCGCGAGGAATGGGGCGCGGGCGACGACGAGGACTCGCCGCTCGAGCGCGTGTTCCTCGACGTCATCGGCCAGCCCGTGGCCGCGGAGGCCCCGTGAGGCCCGGCCGGTTCGCGGGGGCGGCCGGGCGCGTGGCGTCGCGCGCGCATGTGTCCCGCCGGTCGGGGATCGCCCGGGCGGCTGCCCTCGCCGGCGTCCTCGCGGCCGGCACCCTCGCGCTCCCGCCGTCCGCGCCGCGCGCCGCCGCGCTCCCCATACCGCCCGCGATCACCGCGATGTGGGAGGGCGAGGACGGAGCGGCGGTGCGGAAGGCCCTGCTCGCCGTGGTCGCCGAGGGGTCCGCGCGCGGGGCCGACGCCGCCAGGCGCCTCGAGGCGGGCGAGGCCGCGTGGTGGCTGGGGGTGCAGGACGCGAATGCGGGCCGGACGGACAGCGCGCTCGCCCACTGGCGCGACGCGATGCGCCTGCGCGGCCACTTCGACGAGGGCTTCGCGCTGGTGGACGCGCTGTGCCGGCGCGGCGGGCGTCAGGACGTGCTCGAGGCCTGGCGGCTGGCCGGCCCGCTCGCCGAGGAGGCACGCACGAGCCTCACCCAGCGCGCGCCGGAGGCCTACGCCCGCCTCGCATGGACGCTCCACCTGCGCGGGAGGAGCGACAGCGCGAACCTGGTCCTGCGCGAGCATGCGGCGAACGTGGAGCCGCGCCCGTTCTGGACTCGCCGGTTCGCGCAGGTCCGGCTCGCCGCTCGCGACACGGTCGGCGCCTGGCGCACGCTCGCGGCGCTCTCCGGCCGCACCCGCGGGCGCGACCCGGACACCGAGTCGCTGCTCGTGCGAGTGCAGCGCGCACTCCGCTACACGGACGAGCGCCGCACGTTCACGGCCGGACTCGTGCGCGAGCCGATCGAAGCGGGCGAGCGCGCGCTGCTCGACGCGATCGGCGGCACGCCCGGCGAGCTCACGGCGCCGGACGGCACCGTGGTGCGCTGGTTCCAGGCGCCCGCGGTCGATTCGGTCGCCCGACGCTCGCCGCTTCTGTTCGTGCTCTCCCCCGCCGACACGCTCACCGCGCCCGACGCGCTCACCCGGCTCCTCCGGGGCGCGGGGCACCCCATCGTCCTGCTCGTGCCGCGCGGCTGCCACGGCGCCGTGGGCCCGGGCGTGTCGGGGCCCGAGTCCTGGGCCGGCCGCGAGCACGAGTGGCACGCGTCCGTGGCCGCCGATGCCGCGCGCGTCATGGACCATCTCGAGCGCACCGGCTTCGCCTCCGGCGGCTGGCTCGTGGGCGCGGGCGGGAGCATGGCGCCGGTCGCGCTCGCGCTCGCGGGCTCGCGCGCGCCCGCCGAGGCGCTCCTGCTCACGGCCCCGCAGCTCCCGCTCGTCGAGGTCGCGGAGTTCCGCGCGCGGCTCCGCGCCGCCGGAACGCGCACGTTCGTGCAGGTCGGCCCCGAGGAGCCACGCGCGATGGAACTCGGCGACCTGCTCGCCCGGCACACGCAGCCGGGCCAGGTGCGCGTGGCCGACTCCGGCGTCGCCGGCCGTGGGGCCGCGCTGTTCCGCGGCGATCCCAGGGTCGGCCGCCGCCTGCTGGCGTGGCTCTCGGAGAAGCCGGCGCGATAGGCCCGGGAACGCTTCAGACCCGCGCGGAGCCCCCGGACGGAACCCGCCCCGGACCCGCGCCCGTCTCCCGCGGCGGTCGCCACTCCACCAGCAGCACCGCGCCCAGGATGAGCGCGGCGCCCAGCCACCAGCGGAGCGCGAAGCTCTCGGCGCCGATCGTCACCGCGAACATCAGCGCGAACACCGGCTCGAGCGCGAACAGCAGTCCCATGCGCCCCGCGGACAGCGTCCGCTGCGCGTGCACCTGGAGGAGCGGCGCCAGCGTGCTGCCCGCCACCGCCAGGTAGAGGAAGCGCCACAGGCCGTCACCGTGGAGCGTGTCGGACAGCGCGCGCGGCGGGCCCGCGAACGGCGCCAGCACCGCGGCCGCGACGAGCGAGTGGACGCACACGAGCGCGACCGGGTCGGCGACGCGCGCGAAGCGCGCCACCGACACGATCTGGAGCGCGAACAGCGCCGCGCCGACCAGCGTGAGCGCCTCCCCGCGGCCGAGCGCGAGCCCCTGGCGGAGCGACAGCAGCGCCGAGCCCGCGAGTGCGATGGCGATGCCCGCCACCAGCCGGCCTCCCGGGCGCTGGCGCAGCAGCAGCCACGCCCAGAACGCGGTGAGGAGCGAGCCGGCGCAGGTGAGGAACGCCGAGCTGCCCGCGCTCGTCCAGCGAAGGCCCTCGGCCTGAAGCGTGAAGCCCCCCGCCATGAGCAGCCCCGACAGCACGCCACCGGCCACGTCCGGGCGGGCCGGCGCGCGCCGCCGCAGCGCGAGCACGAACGCGAACGCCGCCCCGGCCACGAGGAAGCGCGCCGCCACGAGCAGCGAGGGCGGGATGCCGGCGACGGCGTCGCGGATCGCCACGAACGTGCCGCCCCAGAGCAGGCAGGCGAGCACCACCTCGAGCACGGCGCCGCGCTCGCCGCCCCGCGCGGCGTGCGGAGCCGGGGACGCGCCGGGCGGCGAGGGCGCTGGAGACGTCGCGGGCCTCTCGTTCACGCGGGCGCTCAGCCGCGCGGGCGGACCCGGGTCCGCCGGGCGCCCGCCCGCTTCGCTCCCGGCACGCGCGCGCGGGTGAGGGCGTACGACAGGCTCTCGAACTCCATGGTCATGTCCACGGTCCGGAGCGTCACCGTGTCGGGTACGCGCAGCTTGCGCGGCGCGAAGTTGAGGATACCCTGCACGCCCGCCGCCACGAGCGCGTCGGCCACCCCCTGCGCCGCGGCCGCCGGCGTGGCGATGACCCCGATCTCGAAGCCCTCGCGTGCCGCGAGCTGCGCCATGGGGCGTACCGCGATCCCCTCCACCGTTCGCCCGACGCGCTCCGGGTCGGCGTCGAACACGGCCGCGATGTCGAAACCCTGTTCCGGGAAGCCGGGATAGCCGGCGAGCGCGCTGCCGATGTGGCCCGCGCCGACCACGCACACGCGCCAGCGCCGGTCGAGTCCGAGCAGGGAGCGGATCTCCTGGCGCAGGTGCTCGACGTGGTAGCCCAGGCCACGCCGCCCGAACGAGCCGAACGACGACAGGTCCTTCCGCACCTGCGCCGAGGTGATCCCTTCGCGCTCGGCGAGCAGGTGCGACGAGATCATCCGCCTGCCTTCGGCCGCGACCTCCTCGAGCACCCGGTAGTAGTGCGAGAGGCGCCGGACGGTGGGTTCCGAGACATGGGACATGGGGGTCACTCCCGCTGGCGGGCCGCGCGGGGCGGCTCGCTCGTGAATCTTTTCACAATCGGGGCCGGAGCGAAGGCCGCGGACCCGCGAGGGCCCGCGGCCTTCGCGTCCGGTCAGGCCCCGGACTCGTCCCCGGCGGGCCCTGCGGTCCCCGAGCCCTCCGGCTCGCCGGCGGCCTCGCCGGCTTCCGGCGCCGCGTCGTCCTCCGACACCACGCGCGTGACGCCGCCGACCGTGTCCGGAAGCAGGTTCCCGCTCTCCTCGGGCGAGGCCGTCAGATTCACGAGCCGCACGCCCTGCGTGTTGCGGCCGATCACGCTGATGCCCTTCACCGGCATGCGGATCAGCTGGCCCTGCTTGGTGATGATCATCAGCTCGTCGCCGTCCACGACCTCCTTCACCGCGACGACGTTGCCGTTCCGCTCCGTGGTCTTGATGGTGATGATGCCCTTGCCGCCGCGGTGCGAGACGCGGTACTCCGCGATCTCGCTGCGCTTGCCGTAGCCGTTCTCCGTGACCGCGAGCAGCGTGGCCTGCCGCTTCACCCCCACCATGCTCACGACCTCGTCCTCGGCGTCGTCGAGCGTCACCGCCTTCACGCCGTAGGCCGTGCGGCCCATCGGGCGCACCTCGGACTCGTGGAAACGGATGGCGAGCCCCTTCTTCTTGGCGAGGATCAGGTCCTGCGTGCCGTCCGTGATGATGGCCTCGATGAGCGCGTCACCCTCCTCGAGCAGGATGGCGTTGATCCCGGCCTTCCGCACGTTGCCGTACAGCGACAGCTTGCTCTTCTTGATCAGCCCCTTCTTGGTCGCGCACACCAGGTAGTGCTGCTCATCGAACGCCTTCACCGCGACGACCGCCTGCACGCGCTCGTCGCGCGACATCCCCTCGAGGTGGTTCACCAGCGGACGGCCCTTCGCCGTGCGCCCGGCCTGCTCGATCTCGTGCACCTTGAGCCAGTAGCAGCGCCCCTTGTCGGTCAGGAACAGCAGGTAGGCGTGCGTGTTGGCGATGAACAGGTGCTCGATGAAGTCGTCCTCCTTCGTGCGCGCGCCGATCACGCCCTTGCCTCCGCGGCGCTGGGCGCGGTACGAGGAGATCTCCTGGCGCTTGATGTAGCCGGCGTGCGAGATCGTGATCACCATGTCCTTCTGCTCGATGGTGTCCTCGTAGTCGATCTCGCCCTCCTCGGCCACGATCTGCGTGCGCCGGTCGTCGCCGTACCTGTCGCGCAGGCGCCGGACCTCGTCCTGGATGATCGCCAGCATCTTCGGGTCGCTCGCCAGGATGGAGCGGAGCTTCTCGATGAGCTGGATGACCTCGAGGTACTCGGCCTGGATCTTCTCGCGCTCGAGCCCCGTGAGCCGGGCGAGGCGCATCTCGAGGATGGCGTTGGCCTGGATGTCGGTGAGGCCAAAGGTCTTCATGAGCCCGGCGCGCGCCGTGTCGGTGTCCTTGGCCTTGCGGATCAACGCGATGACCTCGTCCAGGTGGTCGAGCGCGATCTTGAGCCCTTCCAGGACGTGCGCCCGCTTCTCCGCCTCGGCCAGGTCGAACGCCGTGCGCCGGCGCACGACCTCGCGGCGGTGGCGGATGTACTGGTCGAGCAGCCCGCGCAGCGTGAGCACCTGCGGCCGATTGTCCACCAGCGCCAGCATGATCGCGCCGAACGTGGTCTGGAGCGGGGTGTGCACAAACAACTGGTTCAGCACCACCTTCGGGTTCGCGTCCTTCTTGAGCTCGACGACGATGCGCATGCCGTCGCGGTCGGACTCGTCGCGCAGGTCGGAGATGCCGGCGATCTTCCCCTCGCGCACCATCTCCGCGATCTTCTCGAGCAGCGACGTCTTGTTGACCTGGAACGGGATCTCCGTGACGACCAGGCTCATGCGGCCGGCCTTGCCCTCTTCGACCTGCACCTTGGCGCGCATCTTCATGCTGCCGCGGCCGTTCAGGTAGCAATCGCGGATGCCCTGCGTGCCGTAGATGATCCCGCCGGTCGGGAAGTCCGGGCCCTTGACGATCCTGAGCAGGTCCTCGGGCGCCGTCTCCGGTCTGTCGATGAGCGCGATGATCGCGTCGCAGACCTCGCGCAGGTTGTGCGGCGGGACCTCGGTGGCCATGCCCACCGCGATGCCCGAGCAGCCGTTCACCAGCAGGTTCGGCAGCACGCCCGGCAGCACGACGGGCTCCTCGCGCGTCTCATCGTAGTTCGGGCGGAAATCGACCGTGTCCTTCTCGAGGTCGGCCAGCATCTCCATGGCGAGCGGGGTGAGCCGCGCCTCGGTGTAGCGCATGGCGGCCGGCGCGTCGCCGTCGATGGAGCCGAAGTTCCCCTGCCCGTCCACGAGCGGGTAGCGCATGACCCAGTCCTGGGCCAGGCGCACGAGCGTCGGGTAGACCACGCCCTCGCCGTGCGGGTGGTAGTTGCCCGACGTGTCGCCGGCGATCTTCGCGCACTTGCGGTAGCCGCGGCCCGGCGCCAGGTTCAGGTCGTTCATCGCGACCAGGATGCGGCGCTGCGAGGGCTTGAGCCCGTCGCGCACGTCCGGGAGCGCGCGGGACACGATCACCGACATCGAATAGTTGATGTAGCTCGTCTTCATCTCCTCTTCGATGTGGAGATCGACGATCTTCGAGCGGTCGTTCAGCGCCATGTCTTGGGTCCTTTTGGTCGTCGCGCCGCGCCGCCCGGGCCTCCTGCCCGGCGGCCGGCGCGCGGAATCGTCATGGTTGTCGTGAGAGCCGCCAGCGCCATGCGAACGCGAGCGTGGTCCAGTCCGTGGTGCGGCCGGCGTCGGCCTCGCGGCTCACGAATGCGTGCTTCCACGCCGCCGTGATCCCGAACGAGTGCCCCGCCTTCGGGTCCCAGAGCAGAGAGGGGCCGGTGGCGGCGAGCACGCCGCTCACCGCGTCGTCCACCTCGCCGCGCACGTCGCGCTCCTGCCGGCCATAGCCGAACTCGGCGCCCCACAGCACGCGCCAGCGCCGCCTCTCCACCAGGCGCGCCTCGGTCCGCCAGCCGGCGCCGAAGCCCCAGCGGTGCCGGCCCGCGACCGTCCCGAGCGGGGCGCCGGTGTTCACGTCGTGGAGGTCGGTGAGCGCCGTCCCCAGATCGTCGGCGTACGCCACGAGCCCGAACGCGAAGCGGTCCTCGAACGGCCACAGCACCGCCACGCTGCCCCCCGCGCCGCCGTCGCCCGGCGATCCGTTCACGCCGAGCGTGGTCCCGGCCGCGAGCGAGAGCTCGGGCGCGGCATACGCGGCCGTGACCGTGGCCAGCACGAGCGCCACCGCGCAGGCCGGTCCGGCCGCGGCCGCTCGCGCGCGGGTCATCCGCATCAGATGTCCAGGTTCTTCACCGCCAGCGCGTTCTCCTCGATGAACTGGCGCCGGGGCTCGACCTGTTCGCCCATGAGGATCGTGAAGATGCGGTCCGCCTCGACCGCGTCCTCCAGGGTCACGCGCACGAGCGTGCGGGTCTCGGGGTTCATGGTCGTGCGCCACAACTGCTCCGGGTTCATCTCGCCGAGGCCCTTGTAGCGCTGCACCTGCACGTTCTTCCGGTCGATGCGCCTGATGGCCTCGTCGCGCTCCTTCTCGTCGTAGCAGTAGATCTCGTCCTTGCCCGACTTCACCAGGAACAGCGGCGGTTGCGCGATGTAGACGTGGTTGTTCTCCACCAGCGGCTTCAGCTCGCGGAACAGGAACGTGAGCAACAGCGTGCGGATGTGCGCGCCGTCCACGTCCGCGTCGGCCATGAGGATGATCTTGTGGTAGCGCAGCTTCGTGAGGTCGAACTCCTCCTTCACGCCCGCGCCCAGCGCGGTGATGATGCTGCGGATCTCCTCGTTGGCGAGGATCTTGTCGATGCGGGCCTTCTCGACGTTCAGGATCTTGCCGCGGATCGGCAGGATGGCCTGGAAACGCCGGTCGCGGCCCTGCTTCGCCGAGCCGCCGGCCGAATCGCCCTCGACCACGAAGATCTCGCAGTCCTTGGGATCGTCGAACGCGCAGTCCGCGAGCTTCCCGGGCAGCGAGCCGCCGTCGAGGATGGTCTTGCGCCGGGCCAGGTCGCGCGCCTTGCGCGCCGCCTCTCGGGCGCGCGCCGCGGCGATCATCTTCTCGACGATCTTCCGCGCGACGCTCGGCGTCTCCTCGAAGAACTCGCGGAGGCCCTCGCCGACCACGGTCTCGACCGCGCCCTTGATCTCGCTGTTCCCGAGCTTGGTCTTCGTCTGGCCTTCGAACTGCGGGTTCTGCATCTTCACCGAGACCACCGCGACCAGGCCCTCGCGCACGTCCTCGCCGCCGATGTCCGCCTTGAGACCCTTGGTGAGGCCTTCGCGGTTCGCGTAGTTCACCAGCGTGCGTGTGAGCGCCGAGCGAAAACCCCCGACGTGCGTGCCGCCTTCGACGGTGTTGATGTTGTTCACGAACGACAACAGCGACTCGGTGTAGCTGTCGTTGTACTGGATCGCGATCTCGACCGAGACGTTGTCGCGCTCGCGCGCGAACACCACGGGCTTGGCGTGGAGCACGTCCTTGTTCGTGTTGAGAAACTTCACGAACTCGGCGATGCCGCCCTTGGCCATGTACTCCGCGCTCCGGCCGGTGCGCTCGTCGTGCAGCCGGATGGTGAGCCCGCTGTTCAGGAACGCCAGCTCGCGCAGGCGCGAAGCCACGGTGTCCCAGTGGAAGTCGGTGGTCTCGAAGATGTCCGGGTCGGGCTGGAAGCGCACCGTCGTGCCGCTGCCCTTCTCCTTGCGGTCGGCGGCGCGCGACACCATGGGTCCGGTCGGCACGCCGCGCTCGTAGGACTGGGTGTGCAGCTTGCCGTCGCGCAACACCTCGACCGCGCAGCGGCTCGACAGCGCGTTCACGCACGACACGCCCACGCCGTGCAGACCGCCGGAGACCTTGTAGGACGCGTTGTCGAACTTGCCGCCGGCATGGAGCGTGGTCATCACGACCTCGAGCGCCGGCTTCTTCATGGTCGCGTGCATGTCCACCGGGATGCCGCGGCCGTTGTCGCGCACGACGATGCCGCCGTCCTTCTCGATCGTGACCGAGATCTCGTCGCAGTGGCCCGCGAGCGCCTCGTCCACCGAGTTGTCCACGACCTCCCAGATCAGGTGGTGCAGGCCGCGCACGCCCGTGTCGCCGATGTACATGGCTGGGCGCTTGCGCACCGCCTCGAGGCCCTCGAGCACCGTGATGCTGGTGGCGTCGTAATGGTGTCCCTTCGGCTCCGCCGTCAAAGTGGCTTCTCCTTCCTTCTCGCTCACCGCAGGCTCCCTCCCGCCCATCCTGACGGACGGGCACCCGTTCCTCGTGGACGGGTCCCCGCCGGCACGAAGCGCACGTCGCGGACCACCTCCGCGTCCAGGTGCCGGTTCAGGTTGCGCACCAGCTCGCGTCGCAGGAACCCGAGCTCGTGCATCCAGGCCGATCCCTCGACCTCCACGCTCAGCGTGCCTTCATGGAACGACACCGCGCGCGTTCGCCGCGCGATGCGCGCCCCGGCCACCGCCGGCCACTCCGACACCGCCCGCCACCCGGCAGCGGTCTCCGCGAGGCCGAGCTGCGTCAGCAGGCCCGGCAGGATGGTCGCGAGCGACCGTGGCCCCGTCATGCCGGGCTACTTCCTCCCGCTCGCGCCCACGGGCCGGGGCTCGGATTCGACCGCTTCCGCGAGCCGCAGCGGCATGACCAGGCAGAGCAGCTCCTCGTCCGCCTGCGCCAGCGCGCCGACCGGCTCCACGATCCCCGCGGACAGCGCGGTCTTGAGCCGGAACACGACCTGCTCGCTGGGGATGCTGCGCAGCGTCTGCAGCAGGTAGCGGGCGTTGTAGCCGATGTCCATCTCCTCGCCCTGGTACTGCGCCGCGACCTTCTGCTCGCCCGCGCCGAAGTCGGCCGTCGCGGACGAGACCGCGAGCTGGTTGGGTTTGAGAGAGAACCGCACTTGCTGCGTGTTCGCGTCGGCGTGCGAGGCGACGATGTCCACGGCCTCGATCAGGTCCGAGCGCGTCACGGTGAGAGAGCGCGGGTTGTCCTTGGGGATGACCTGTTCGTAGTTCGGGTACGGCCCCTCCAGCAGCCGCGCCGTCACCTGCACGCGGAATTCGCCGACCTGGGCCGTGAAGCCCGCGTGGCTCCTGCCCTCCGCGATCCGCAGCTCGACCGGGCTCGTGGCCTCGGCCGCGGCACGGCTCATGGTGGCGATCGCGCGCACCGGGACGATCACGCCCTCGCGCGTCAGCTCGCCGAAGCCGCCCTTGCAGGTGGCGCGCGCCAGGCGGTGACCGTCGGTCGCCACGAGAGCGATCTGCTGGCTCGTGCCGTGCAGGAACACGCCGTTGAGGCTCGCGCGCGTGGTCTCCTCGCTCACCGCGTAGGACGTGCGCTCGACCAGCCGTACCATCGTCTCGCCGGGGAGTGAGACCTTGATCCCGCCCTTGACCTCGGGCGGGACCGGGTACTCGTCCGGCTTCTGCACGGGGAAGCGGGACCAGCCCTTGCCGTCGCCGTAACCCACCTCGAGCTGGTTCTTCTCGATGCGCAGCGACACGGCGCCGCGCGGCATCTTGCGCACGACCTCCTGGAAGTGCTTCGCGTTCACCGCGGCGCGCCCCGGGGCCTTACCGAGGCACGGCACGCTCGCGCTGGTGGTCAGGTCGAGGTCGCTGCCGGTCACGCGCAAGCTGGTGCGGTCGGCCTCGAGCAACAGGCAATTCAGGAGCGGCTGAGCGCTCTTCTGTGGAACCGATCCGAGAGCGCGGGCCACGGCGAACACCAGATCGCCCTGCTGGATGGAGAGGTCCATAAGTCACTCCCTGACGGCTGGGAACTTCATGTCCGGCCTCGGGTTCCGCCGCTCCCTGGCAGGCCGGTCCGGGGTCGGAAGGAGACTTCACCGCATCTTAGGCGGCGTGCCCTCCGAAGGCAAGCGATTCGTGGCCTTGGAAGCTGCTTCTAAGTCTTTCTCTATCAAGCAATAAGAACACCGTCACCGTAGGCGCCGTGGACGCCGTGGACAGACCTGGGACCGACCTTCGAATGCCTTGCGCCGCAACACATTAGCTCTCAGTCACCGGTGTTGACGACGTGCGCGGTCTTCAACACTGAGTCCGCAGGGGCGGGCGCGGTCGCGCCGGGACCGCGCTCCTCCACGCCCGATCCACCGCGATTCACGAGGAGATTGTGGAGAACAACCCGTTCACCTTGTCGCGGAACGACTCCTCGGACTGGATGCGCGCGGTCACCTGCCGGCAGGCGTGGATGACCGTGCTGTGGTCGCGCCCGCCGAACACCCGGCCGATCTCCACCAGCGACAGCTCGGTCAGGTGGCGCATGAGGTACATGCCGACCTGCCGCGGCAGCGTGATGGCCTGGGTGCGACGCTTGCCGACGAGCGTCTCCGGTCGCACGCCGAAACGCTCGGAGACCGCAGCGAGGATGCGCTCGGGCGCGGTGTGCTCGGCCTCGGCCTTGACGTACTGCGCGAGCACCTCCTTGGCGAGCTCGGGCGTGATCTCGCGGTGCGTGAGCGAGGCCACGGCCATGAGCCGCACCAGGCAGCCCTCCAGGTCACGCACGTTCCCGCGCACGCGGTCGGCGATGAGCAGCACGACGTCGTCGGCCAGTCGCAGGCCGCCCGATTCCTGCTCGCAGCGTGCGCGCAGGATGGCGATGCGCGTTTCGAGATCCGGCTGCTGGATGTCGGCGACCAGGCCCTGATTGAAGCGCGAGATGAGCCGTTCCTCGAGCCCCGCGATGTCCTTGGGCGGCACGTCCGCGATCACCACGATCTGCTTGTGCGCGTCGCGGAGGGCGTTGAACGTATGGAAGAACTCCTCCTGCGTGCTCAGCTTGCCCGCGAGAAACTGCACGTCGTCCACGAGCAGCACGTCCACGTTCCGATATTTCTCGCGGAACGCGTGCGTCTCGCCGTGTTGGATGGCCCAGATCATCTCGTTCGTGAATCGTTCGGCCGAAACGTAATAGACGCGCTTGCCGGGATGGAGCCGCTTCACCTCGTGACCGACGGCGTGCAGGATGTGCGTCTTGCCGAGGCCGGACGCACCGTGGATGAAGAGCGGATTGTAGACGTCGCCCGGACGTTCGGAGACGGCGCGCGCAGCGGCGTGCGTGAAACGATTGCTGGAGCCGACGACGAACGAATCGAACGTGAGCCGCGGATGAAGCTGGCTGTCGATCCACTCGCGCGCCCGCACGTCCGCTTCGGCGCGGCTGTCCGGGCCCGAAGCCGGCGCAGGCCGCGCGGCCGGCGCCGGCGCGGCGGACACGGCCGCCATGGGCGGCGGCACCGGCTCGCGCGCCACGAAGCACACGTCCGGACAGTGACCGAGCGCCTCGCTCAGGACATCGCGGAGGAGCGAGAGGTGGTGCTCGTGGATCCAGTCCACGAAGAACGCGTTCGGGACCTCGAGTTCGACCCGGGCGGGCCCAAGCTCGCGGGCCACGACGGGGCGGAACCAGGTCTCGAACGTCTGCTCACTCGTGAGCCGGACCTTGAGCCGGTGGAGGACCTGTTCCCAGAGAACGGCGACCTGATCGGGGGCAGCGTGCAGGACGGCCATTTCCGACATCCTTGCAGAGATGGTTCGTGCCGTCGTCCACAGGGCGAGGGGCCTTCGCAAGCGAATGCGTCCAGTGCTCCTGGCCGCGGGACGGTGTCGGCGGCTGACTTCGGGGACGAGGTTGTCCACACTCGTGGACACCACAACATCGTGTTGCGCCACAATATCTTGTGGCTACAGTAGTAGGGGCCCTCCACAGAATGCCCACAACGGCCTCGCCCGATCCGGGGACGGGGGTTCCCCTGGCCGCCGGCGTTCGAAGCAGGCGGCGCACAAGGCTTGCGGGGACAATGGTTTGTCGTGTCGGCCGAGGATGGGGTCCGCGGGCCGTCGAAACCGGTCCCCGCGGCAGGGTCGTGAGGCTAGCATCCACCAACGGGCGTCACAAGGCACGAGTGCGGCTCGCACATCGCGCGGCGCCGCAGCCAGTTACCCGTTCGCCGCCGGCCGGTCAGAAGGGGAAGAGCACCCCCAAGGTGGCCGCGAAGTCGTCCTTCACCTCGTCGCTCACCGCGAGCTGCACCTCGGCGAGCATGCGCAGGTAGGGATTCGGGTCGTATTCGATCCCGAAGCGCACGGGGAAGGAGATGTCGTTGTCGCTCTGGCTCGAGAGCTCGATGCGCGAGAGCAGCAGGGCCGCGCCGCCGTAGCCGATCCACCGGCCCGAGAGGTCGAGCGCGCGCGACACCGTGAGCTGCGGGCCGACCGACAGGATGGTGAGCTCGTCCGCCGTCTCCACGCCCAGCGCGCCGCCGAGGAGCACGTCCACCGGGAAGCTGGCGTTCTGCGTGGCGAGCTGCCCCCGGAAATCCCCGCCGAGCCGTACCGACGTGCGGGTGTTGTCGTTCACGTCGATGCGCGACAGCCCGCCGAGGAAGCCGAAGTCGAGGTTCGGGTAGAACGACAGGCGCAGCTGACCCATGAGCGTGGCGCTGCTCTTGTCGAACTGGAGGTACCCGCCGCCGAGGCGCGAGTTGACCGGCACGACGCGGGCATTGGACAGCGCGCCGTGGACCTGGGCGCGCGCGGGCGCCGGGAACCCGCCGCAGGCGACCGCGGCCAGCAGTCCGGCGGCGAGCAGGAGGATGGAGCGCTTCACGGCGTTCTCCCTTCTTCCATGTGGGGCGGGGCGTTCGTCCTGAACGGGGTCGCGTGCTTCCAAGCTGCCCGCTGACCGGGCGGCGGTCAAGCACGGAAGGGAGCGTGTGGCGGCCATGTCGGGCGATCCCATGGACCGCCGCGCCCCGGAGGCGCACGCATGCCGTCCGGGCGGCGCCTTCGGCTTCGCCGCCGTGGCGGTTGCGTGCCGCGAGCGTCCCGTGAGACAAGCCACGCCGTGAAGCTGCTCAGCGACTTCGACGGCGTCTGGACCTATCCAAGCGAGGAGGGCGTGGCGCACGGCGTCGCGCTCGACACCGCGCTGGAGGAACTGGTCGGAGACGGCGAGCGTGCCGCGGTCCGCGCCTGGGTGGCGCGGGCCCGCGCCGCGGTGCGGGCCGAGCCGACGCGCTGGGGATGGGCGTCGGCCGGCCGGATCTCCGCGTTCGCCGACGAAGACCCGTTCACCGAACATGGCGCCCTGCTCCACCACCTGAGCGACCGTCGCGGCGAGGACCCGCTCGCCGCCCGGCTCGCCGCCGCCATCGAGGCGAGGGGGGTCACACTCGACGCCTTCGGCGGCCAGTGCCACGTGGCGGGCGTGCGGGCGGTGGAGGCGCGCCGCGGGCCGGGCATCGTGGACCGGGCCGCCGCGGCCGGACGCGAGCTGCTCGCTCGCGGCGTGGACATCGTCGTGGTCTCGAACTCCGACACCGGGAAGCTCGCGCGCTGGTTCGCGCACGCGGGCCTGCCGTCCGCCGTCCACCCGGCGCGGGCCGACCGCGCACTCCGGCTGCGCGGCTCGGCGCGCAAGTTCTTGCTGGCGCCCGGTGCGGGGGAGCGGATCACGGTGGGCGGCCTCGCCGTGGACGTGGCGCGGCCCGACTACGAGAAGGTGCTGCGCGAGGAGCGGCCCGACGCCATCGTCGGCGACGTGTTCTCGCTCGACCTCGCGCTGCCGCTGGCGCTCAAGCGCGCCGAGGCGGCGTGGAAGCACCTGCGCCTGTTCTGGCTCGTGCACGCCTACACGACCGAGCGCATGCGGCGCCTCATCGCCGCCCTGCCGGCGGGCGAAGTGGAGCCGGTCGAGGGCGGGCTGGCGGGGCTGGCGGCGAAGGTCAGCGCCGGCTGACGAAGGGCGGCCGCCCCGCGCCTCGACCCCGCCTCCACCGCGATCCGGCGCGCCCGGAAGCGAGGTCGCGAGGTATTTCCGGCAACGCAAGTCGTTGTGCGCAAGTGAGTTCTACTCACTCCGTGCTATCGTCCCGCGCGCCGACCGCCGATGACCCCCGCGAGATGGAACCCATGCGACTCGTGCTCTTGCGACACGCTCCGGCCGAGCCCCGCGACCCGGTCCACTGGCCGGACGATCTTGCCCGGCCCCTGACGCCGCGTGGCGTGAGCCGCATGCGGCGCGCGGCGGCCGGGCTCGCGCGCCTCGAGCGCGGGATCGAGCGCGTCTATTCGAGTCCCGCCGTGCGTTGCGTCGAATCGGCACGACTCCTGGCCCTGGCGCTCGGGCTGCGCGACGAGCCGGCGCGGCTGGACGCGCTGCTGCCCGGCGCCGCACCGCTGGAGTCCGTCCGCCAGCTCGCGCGCGAGCATGCCGCGTCGGCGGTGGCGCTCGTAGGCCACGAGCCGGAGCTGTCCGAGTTCGCGTCGGCGCTGCTCGGCGTGCGCCCGGGCTCGATCTCCTTCAAGAAGGCCGGCGCCTGCGCGCTCGAGCTCGCGGCGGACGGGCCGCTCGCGGCGAAGCTCCGCTGGTGGCTCCCGCCCGCCGCGCTCCGGGCGGTCAGGCAGCGCGGCCGGGGCAAGGTCGCGTGAGCCCGGGCCCCAGCTTCGGCCGGGTCCCCAACCCGTATCCCGGCCGGCTCATCATCGTCGAGGGCATCGACGGCTCGGGGAAGAGCACGCAGCTGACGCTCCTCGCCCAGTGGCTCCGGAGCGAGGGACATCTCGCGATCTTCAGCGAATGGAATTCCTCGCCGATCGTGCGCGCGACCACGGCTCGAGGGAAGAAGCGCCAGCTCCTGACGCCGCTCACGTTCTCGCTCATCCATGCCACCGACTTCTCGGATCGGGTCGAGCGCGACATCGTGCCGGCCCTGAAGGCCGGCGCGGTCGTGCTCGCCGATCGCTACGTCTACACGGCGTTCGCACGCGACGTGGCCCGCGGCGTGGACCCGCAGTGGGTGCGCTCGCTCTACCGCTTCGCGGTCACCCCCACGCTCGCCGTCTACTATCGGGTGCCGCTCGACGTGGCGCTCTACCGGATCCTCTCCGGCCGGCCGAAGCTCAAGTGGTACGAGGCCGGGATGGATCTGGGGCTCCACCCCGACCCGGCGGAGAGCTATCGGCGATTCCAGCAGCGCATCCAGGACGAGTACGAGCGGATCGTGCCCGAGTACGGGCTGGCGGTGATGGACGCCACGCAGCCGGTGGAGGTGCAGCAGCGCATGCTCCGCGAGCTGGTCCGGCCCCACCTCAAGGGCGTCACGCGGGATCCGAGCGCGCGCGTCGTGGAAGCGGGGCGGCGGGCATGAGGCGGTTCGAGTCCTACGGCCAGCCGCTCCCCGGCACGAAGCTCGACGACCTCTCGGGCTGGCTCATCGTGATCGAGGGGCCGGACGGCGTCGGTCGGACCACGCACGTGAACCGCGTTCGGACGCACCTCGAGAGGCTCGGATACGCGGTCGCGGAGACCGGCTTCACGCGGTCCGACCTCGCGAGCCGCGGCATCCGGCGCGCCAAGCAGGGCAACACGCTCGGAGCGAACGCTTACAACCTCTTCTACGCGACGGACTTCGCGGACCGGCTCGAGAAGCAGATCCTGCCCGCGCTGCGCGCCGGGTTCGTGATGATCACCGATCGGTACATCTACTCGCTGATCGCACGCGCCATCGTGCGGGGGGCGGACCCGGACTGGATCCGGCAGGTGTACTCGTTCGCGCTCCGGCCGGACGCCGTGTTCTACCTGCGGATCGCGCCCGAGGAGCTGGTCCCGCGCGTGCTGGCCGACGGCCCTTTCGACTATTGGGAATCGGGCATGGACGTGCCGATGGGGGAGGACCTCTACGAGTCCTTCGTCCGCTACCAGGGGCGCCTCATCCGGGAGCTGGACGGGCTCGCGAGCGACTTCGGCTTCCAGGCGCTCGACGCCACGCGCGAGGTGGACGACCTGGCGGGCGAGCTGTGCGAGAGCGTCACGCGTCTGCTGGCGCGGAGGGCGGCGGGCGCGGCGCGATGAACGGCGGCCCGGCCGCAGGGGTGCTGCGCGCCCAGGCGGCCGCGGTCGTGGAGCGCGCACGCGCGGCGGCGGCCGGCGGCGGGCCGACAGCCATCCACGACCTGCGGGTCGCGTGCCGGCGGCTGGAGACCTGCCTCGCGCTGTGGGCGCGGGGACCCGCCGCCCGCGCGGCCCGTCGCGAGGCGGGGGCGCTCCGGCGCGCGGCCGCTCCGGCGCGGGACGCCGAGGTGCTGCTCGGCCTGCTCTCCTCCGGCGCGGGCGGGGCCGCGCGCCTTCCCGCTCCGGCGCGGCGCAGGTGGCGCGAGGAGCTCGCCCGCGAGGTCCCGGCGCTCGAGCTTCCCGAGGACCCGGCGGGCCGGCTGCTGGCCCACGTCGCCGCGGCGGCGGACCGGCTGGCGCGTCGCGGCATGCGCAGGCGGCGCGTGCGGGAGACGCTCGCCCGCTGGCGGCGGAGGGCGCTGGCGCGGCTCGCCCGCGCTCTCGCCCGGGGCGGAGCGGGCGCGCTCCATCGCGCGCGGCTGGCGCTCAAGCGCTGGCGGTACGCGGAGGAAGGGTTCGCCCTCGCGAGGGAGCGCCGGTCGGCGCGGGTTCCCGTCCTCCGGCGCTGGCAGGCGGAACTGGGGGGGCTGAACGATCGCGCGGTCCTGATCGCCTTCGTCGCGGGGAAGGGGGAGGCGTGGCGACGCGCGGCCGAGCGTCTCGAGACCGCTCGGCTCGCCCGGGCGGCGGAGCTTCGCCTGCGGCTGCGCCCGCTCGCGAAGGCGCCGAAGCGCGCTTCGCCGGCCGGAACGTGACCGCGTGGCCGAGCAGTCGCGCGAGATCGCTCGCGCGGCGGCGGGCCGCCCACAGCTCGAGCTGCGCCTGGCTCGCGGCGTCCACGCGCACGACCACGGGCCCGCGCCGCCGGCGCACCGCGAGGTCGCGCACGAGCTGGTAGTGGCTACGGTCGAGCCCCTCCGCCACGCGCAGGATGGCCGACAGCCAGCGCACCGCGCGGCGGAGCGCCCGGGGGAGCGCGGCGTAGGCCTCGTCCCGGCTCCGGCGCGGACGCGCGCGACCGTGATGGCGCGCGATCGCGGCCACGACCTCGATCTCTTCGCCGGTGAGCCCGCGGAGCCCGCCGTTCCGGATCAGGTACGCGGAGTGCTGGGCGTGGCCGTCGTAGGCCACCGACGAGCCGATGTCGTGGAGCAGCGCCGCGAAGCGCAGCCACTCGCGCTCCCGGTCGCCGAGGTCGTGGCCGTGGCGCAGCTCGTCGAAGAGCCGGCACGACAACTCGGCCACGTGGCGGGCGTGCCGGCCGTCCGGGTCGAAGCGCGCGAGCAGCCCGAGGACGCTCCTCAGGCGCAGGTCGTCGGCCGCCTCGAGCGAGGACAGCTCGCGGGCGTGCCGGCGGAGCCAGTCGGTGACCAGCCCCTCGCGCACGCCGTAGTCGGTGAGCGTGATGCCGGAGGCGCCGGTGAGCTCGAGGACCTGCTCGAGCACGACCGCGCCGGGGAGGAGGATCTCGGCCCGGGCGGCGTCGATCCCGGGCAGGCGCTCGCGCTGCGGGCGTGGCATGCGCTCGAGCCGGCGCGTGAGAGCGGCAAGCGCCTCGACCGGAAGTACGTGCCCGTTGATCTGCGGCAGCTCCCGGCCGGCCTCCTCCTGATGCACGACCTCGGCCAGCGCGTGAATGGAGCCGGAGGACCCGAACACGGACTCCGGAGGGGTCGCGGCGAAGTGCTCGAGCGCGCGCCGGAGCTGTTTGCGCACGGCACGCCGGAGGCGGGCGACACTGTCGCGCGAGGGCGGGTCACGATCGAGCATGGTCTCGGTGAGCCGGAGCGCCCCGAGCGGCGCGCCCACCACGCGCAGGAGCTCGGGCCCGCGCACGAGCACGAGCTGCACGCTGCCGCCGCCGATGTCCACGAGCAGCGCGGGGTGGTCGGGCAGCGGCAGCGCCGCCTGGACCGCGAGGTGGATGAGGCGGCCCTCCTCCTCCGAGGGGATCACCTGCGGGGAGAGCCCCGCCTCGCGGCGCGCCAGGCGCAGGAAGTCGCCGCCGTTCTTGGCCTCGCGCACGGCGGCCGTGGCCGTGCACAGGATGCGGTCCACCCCGTGGCGGCGGGCGAGCTGCACGAAGCGCTGGAGCGCGAGCGCGGTGCGGGTCATGGCCTCCTGGCCGAGCCGCCCCTGCACGAACGAGCCGCGGCCGATCTGCACCACCTCGCGCTCGCGATCGAGCACGGTGAATGCATCGCCGCGCGTGGCCCGGGCGATGACCATGTGGATGGAGTTGGTGCCGATGTCGATGGCGGCCAGTCGCACGCTTCGCCTTTCCGGGGCCCCGGGGACGGCGTCCCTGAGGAAATGTATCGGCGGGCGGACCGCGCCGGTCAACGCGCCGTCGCGGAGGATCCGGCAACGCGGCTCAGGCGCCGGCGCTCACGTAGAACGCCGACGCCCACTCGGCGCGGTCGCGGAAGCCGAGCCGGCGGTAGAGCGCGAGCGCGGGCGCGTTGAACTCGTTCACGAACAGGCACACGTGCCGCGTGCGCGCGAGGAGCCGCGAGCACAACTCGCCCAGCGCGCGGCGCGCGACCCCCCGGTTGCGGAGCGCGGGCGGCACGTAGACGCCCGAGACCTGAGCGGCGGTGCGGGTGATGGCGCTGATGCCGGCTCGGAAGCACAGGCCGCGCACGTCCCGCCATACCCACGTCCAGCCGTCGCGGCACTCCTCCTCGACGCGACGGGCGTAGGCCACGGGATCCACCTGGCGCGGGTCCTCCAGCAGCTCCTCGGCCCGCAGCTCGGCCCCGGCGTGGTAGAGGAACGCGTAGTCCTCGCGCCGCGCCGCGCGCAGGTCGGGGAGCGGCTGGAGTCCCGGGGGCGGGCGGTCGAGCGTCATGTAGACCTGGTCCCGTTCCAGCCGCAGCCTGGCGCCGGGGCCCGGGAAGCCCCCGCGCAGCGCGCGGACCGCGGCCCGCGGGCCGATGACCTGGAACCGCGGCGCGTGCCGCGCTCGCTCGCGGGCGACGGCCACGCCCAACGCCCGCAGCGCGTCCTCGTCGTCACCCGCGGGCAGCACGGCGCCGGAGTGGGCGCCGAGGTAGAGGAGCGCGGTGAGCCGGCCGTGCCTCCGGGCGCCCCACCAGGCGTCGTTCGGGCGCGCGAGCGCGTCGCGCAGGACGAGCGCGACGAGGTAGACGTTGAGCACCGGGTCGTCCTCGAGGAAGGACAGGACCTCGGGGACGTCGCGCGGGCCGAGCGGATCGAGGACCGCGGCGCCGATGCCGGGATGGAGCGCCATGACGCGGGCCAGCATGGTAGCACCAGGGCGCCGGCACGGACCGTTCCGCGCGGCCCGCCGACATTCCGGCAACCCCCGCCACCGGCGCCCTTGGACGGGCGGCGGGTGGCGGTGCTTCTATTCGGCCCGGGAGGGACCCCGTGAACGACCTGGTCATGGTGATCGAGGACGAGAAGGAGATCCGCGACCTCGTCCGCTACAACCTCGAGAAGGCGGGCTTCCGGGTCGCCACGGCCGGCGACGGCGAGGAAGGCCTCCGCCAGGTGTTCGCGTCGCGGCCCGACGCGCTGGTGCTGGACCTCATGCTGCCGGGGCTGAACGGCCTCGAGATCGTGCGCGAGGTGCGCGCCGAACCGCTCACCCACGACCTGCCCGTGCTCGTGCTCACGGCGCGCTCGGCCGAGATGGACAAGCTCCTGGGCTTCGAGCAGGGCGCGGACGACTACCTCACCAAGCCGTTCAGCCCCCGCGAGCTGGTGGCGCGCGTGCGCGCGCTGCTCCGCCGGGCGAAGCCCGCCGGCCCCGGGCGAGCGCTGGAGGCCGGGCCGCTCCGGGTGGACCTCGAGGCGCACGAGGCCAGCTGCGCCGGCTCCCGGCTCGACCTCACGCCGCGCGAGTTCGACCTGCTGGCGTTCCTCGCGCGCCATCCCGGCCGGGCGCTCTCGCGCGACGAGCTGCTGCGCAAGGTATGGGGCTACGACTACGTGGGCGAGACGCGCACGGTGGACGTGCACGTGCGGCGCCTGCGCGCCAAGCTCGGCGAGCACCACGGCATGATCGAGACCGTGCTCGGCGCGGGCTACAAGCTGGCCGCCCCGCCCGGACCCGAGGGCGCGTGACGCTTTCGCTCCGAGCGCGACTGATCGTCGTCCCGGCGGCGATCGTGGCCGGCGCGGTCGGGCTGCTGGCCACGCTGGAGCAGAGGTCGCAGCGCGCCTGGCTCGTGGAGCACGAGTCCCGGGCGCTCCTGCGCCTGGCCCGCGAGGCGGCGCGCGGGGCGCGCCCCGATACGGCGTCCTGGCAGTCGGCCGCCGACTCGCTCGAGCAGCGCTTCGGGCTGCGCGCCACGGTGATCGCCGGGACCGGCGCCGTGCTCGCCGACTCGCGCGCCGCCGCCGGGACCATGGAGAACCACGGCGCACGGCCCGAGGTCCGCGGCGCGCTCGCCGGCGGGGAGGGGGTCGCGGTGCGCCGCTCGGCCACGACCGGTGAGGAGTACGTGTACGCCGCCGTGCCGGTGCGGCGCGATGGCGCGGCCGTGCTGCGGGTGGCGCAGCCGCTCGCGGTGGTGAGCCGCGTGGCGGGATCGCTGACGCGGCTCACCGCGGCCGCCGCGTCCGTCGCGCTCCTCGCCAGCCTGCTCGCGCTGACCTGGCTCGGGGCGCGCTTCGCCGAGCGGCTGCGCGACCTGCAGCGGGTGGCGCGCCGCATCGGCCAGGGCGAGCCCGGCTTGCGTGCGCCCGAGGACCCACGCGACGACCTCGGCCAGCTGGGCAGGGCGCTGAACGAGATGCGCTCCGAGCTGGACGCCCGCCTCGAGTCGCTGCGACGCGAACGCGACGACCGCGAGCAGATCCTCGCGCACATGGACGACGGCGTGGCGCTCCTGGACGGCTCCGACCGGGTCGTGCACGCGAACCACCGGCTGGCGGAGCTGCTGCACGCCGCGCACCCGCCCGAGGCGGGCACGCCATTCGCGGTCTTCACGCGGACGCCGGAGCTCGCCGAGATGATCGCCGCCGCGCGCTCCGGGCGGCGCAGCGTCGAGCGCGAGCTGAGACCCTGGGCCACCCGCGTGGGCAGCGCGCGGGCCACGGTCACTCCGCTCGGCGGCCCCGAGCCGGAGCCCGTGCTCGTGGTGCTGCACGACCTGTCGCAGAGCGAGGCGCTGCAGCGTATCCGGCAGGACTTCGTGGCCAACGTGTCCCATGAGCTGCGCACGCCGCTCACGACGCTGCGCGGCTACGCCGAGACGCTGCTCGAGGGCGCGCTCGACGACCCCGAGGCGCGCGAGCACTTCGTGCGGGTGATCCGCGACGGCGCGGTGCGGCTGCAGGCGCTCGTGGAGGACCTGCTCGTGCTTGCCGAGATGGAGCGCCCCGACGTGTCGCTGCGGCGCGAGCGGCTCGACCTGCGCGAGCTGGCGGCGCGGCTCGTGGCCGAGGCGCGGGACGTCTCGCTCCGCACCGGGCTCATGCTCGAGTTGGAGCCCGGCGGGCCGGCGTGGGCCGAAGCGGACCGCGTGCGGGTGGAGCAGGCGATGAGCAACCTGCTCGACAACGCCCTCAAGTACACCGAGCGCGGCAGCGTTACGGTGCGGGTGGGCGCGGGTGAGGGCTCGGCCTGGTTCGAGGTGCGCGACACGGGCCCGGGCATCCCGACGGCCGACCTGCCGCGGATCTTCGAGCGGTTCTACCGCGTGGACAAGGCCCGCTCGCGCGAGGGCGGGCCGGCACGCGGCGGCACCGGGCTGGGCCTGAGCATCGTGAAGCACGCGATCCAGCTCCACGGCGGCGAGGTCTCCGTGCAGAGCCGGCCCGGGGCGGGCTCGACGTTCCGCTTCTCCATCCCCGCGAGGCTCGCGCCCCCGGCCGCGTGAGCCCGCGCGTCGCGCGCATTCCGGCGACGCGGGTTCTTACGTGACCGAAACACGGCGGACACCGGCCGGCGTTTCGCCGCACCGCACTCTGTCCCCCGTGGGAAGCGGGTGGCCGCGGCGAGCGGGTCTACACCCTCGGGAATGACACCTGCGGGCTCGCCGCGCGCTCCACATCAACGTCCTCGCTTCGCCGTCCCGCCCCTCCCACATCCCCCGGCGCGCGCCGAGCCCTGCGGCGAGAACCCCGAGGGATCCGGCGGTCGGCTCACCGACGGAAGGCGCGCGCCACCGACATCCCGCTGCGGTACCAGTCCCAGGAGGCAGCATGCGCATCACCACCACGGTCGGACGCCGTCCGGTCCGCACGGCGGTCCGTGCCCTCGCGCTCGTGGCCGCGCTCGCGGCGCCGGCGAAGTCCCAGGTGAACCCGGTCGTCTTCGACGGCAACATCGTCTTCAGCGCGAGCGCCGGGCTCTACGCGGGCGCGGCCTCGGCGGGCAGCCCGTGCGTGCCGGGTCTCGACTCGACGACGGTGAGCATCGCCACGGTCCAGTTCACGCGCAACAGCAACCTGGACCCGCTGCTCTCGGGCGCGCTCGTCACCGCGAGCCCGAACTGGCGGCCGGCGGCGGGCTCGCCCGCGTTCTGCGCGAACGGCCTGCACCCGGTGCTCGACCTGCCGAACGACGGCTTCTTCCGGCAGGTGGACTTCGCCGGCGCGCTCGGCGCGACGGAGCCGGACTGGACGGCGGGGTGGACGTACTACGGGCTGGACGGCGGGGGCCGGACGTTCCCGGTGCGGCCGGTGGTGGTGGTGGACAACCACAACTTCTACTCCGACCGCACGTTCTCGGCGGACTCGAACTACCTGGTGCGCGGGCAGCTGCGGGTGAAGGAGCAGGCCTCGCTCACGATCCAGGCCGGCACGCACATCTTCGAGGAGACCGCGACCGTCGGCACCATCATCATCGAGCGCGGGGCGAAGATCTTCGCGCTGGGCGAGTCGTACGCGCCGATCGTGCTGACGTCGGACGCGGCGCCGGGCTCGCAGACGCCGGGCGGCATCGGCGGCATCTTCGTGCACGGCCGGGCGCGGACGAACGCGGTGAACTCGTGCGCCGGCGACTCCGCCGCCTCGGAGGGCGGGGTGGTGGGCCACTACGGCGGCAACGACGACGCGGACGACAGCGGCGTGATCCGCTATCTGCGTTCGGAGTTCGCGGGCGTGCAGGTGGGGCCGAACAACGAGGCGAACGGGCTGACGCTGAACGCGGTGGGCTCGGGCACGGAGATCCACCACATCCAGAGCCACCGGAGCTCGGACGACCTGTTCGAGCTGTTCGGGGGCACGGCGCAGGTGAGCCACCTGGTGCTGACCTACGGCGAGGACGACGGCTTCGACTGGCAGATGGGCTACCGGGGCAAGGCGCAGTTCGTGGTGATCCGGCAGATCACGGGGGCGGCGGGCACGGAACGCGGCATCGAGGCGGACAACAACGAGTTCAACAACGCCACCGAGCTGTGCTCGGGGCGGTCGTTCCCCACCCTCTCCAACTTCACCATCCTCGGCGATAAGACGGCGGGCTCGGGCGTCGTGGACGGCGTGTTCCTCCGCCGCGGGACGAGCGCCGTGATCCTGAACTCGATCATCGCCTACTGGAAGAGCAACGCGCTCGAGCTGAACGGCGCCGAGACGTTCGCCAACCACTGCGCCGACCGCGCGGGCGTCGCGGGGCTCGTGCCCGCGGCGGCCTGCGCGGCCGGCGTGAACCCGGACCCCGTCGTCTTCGACGGCAACCTGCTGTGGGACAACGGCGCCTCGGGCGGCGACCACTACGCGGGCGCGGCCTCGGCGGGCAGCCCGTGCGTGCCGGGTCTCGACTCGACGACGGTGAGCATCGCCACGGTCCAGTTCACGCGCAACAGCAACCTGGACCCGCTGCTCTCGGGCGCGCTCGTCACCGCGAGCCCGAACTGGCGGCCGGCGGCGGGCTCGCCCGCGTTCTGCGCGAACGGCCTGCACCCGGTGCTCGACCTGCCGAACGACGGCTTCTTCCGGCAGGTGGACTTCGCCGGCGCGCTCGGCGCGACGGAGCCGGACTGGACGGCGGGGTGGACGTACTACGGGCTGGACGGCGGGGGCCGGACGTTCCCGGTGCGGCCGGTGGTGGTGGTGGACAACCACAACTTCTACTCCGACCGCACGTTCTCGGCGGACTCGAACTACCTGGTGCGCGGGCAGCTGCGGGTGAAGGAGCAGGCCTCGCTCACGATCCAGGCCGGCACGCACATCTTCGAGGAGACCGCGACCGTCGGCACCATCATCATCGAGCGCGGGGCGAAGATCTTCGCGCTGGGCGAGTCGTACGCGCCGATCGTGCTGACGTCGGACGCGGCGCCGGGCTCGCAGACGCCGGGCGGCATCGGCGGCATCTTCGTGCACGGCCGGGCGCGGACGAACGCGGTGAACTCGTGCGCCGGCGACTCCGCCGCCTCGGAGGGCGGGGTGGTGGGCCACTACGGCGGCAACGACGACGCGGACGACAGCGGCGTGATCCGCTATCTGCGTTCGGAGTTCGCGGGCGTGCAGGTGGGGCCGAACAACGAGGCGAACGGGCTGACGCTGAACGCGGTGGGCTCGGGCACGGAGATCCACCACATCCAGAGCCACCGGAGCTCGGACGACCTGTTCGAGCTGTTCGGGGGCACGGCGCAGGTGAGCCACCTGGTGCTGACCTACGGCGAGGACGACGGCTTCGACTGGCAGATGGGCTACCGGGGCAAGGCGCAGTTCGTGGTGATCCGGCAGATCACGGGGGCGGCGGGCACGGAACGCGGCATCGAGGCGGACAACAACGAGTTCAACAACGCCACCGAGCTGTGCTCGGGGCGGTCGTTCCCCACCCTCTCCAACTTCACCATCCTCGGCGATAAGACGGCGGGCTCGGGCGTCGTGGACGGCGTGTTCCTCCGCCGCGGGACGAGCGCCGTGATCCTGAACTCGATCATCGCCTACTGGAAGAGCAACGCGCTCGAGCTGAACGGCGCCGAGACGTTCCGCAACCACTGCGCCGACCGCTCGTTCGCCTACGGCCCCGGCGTCCAGTGCAGCCAGGCCACCGCGGACGTCGGCGGGACGGGACACGCCGCGTTCACGGCGTTCGCGCTCCCGAACCCGGTGCGGAACGAGCTCCAGATCCGCTTCACGCTGCCGGTCGCGGGTCGCGTGGACGTCGATGTGTTCGGCGCCGACGGCCGCCTCGTCCGCACGCTCGCGCGCGGTGAGCGGGACGCCGGCGCCCACACCGTCACCTGGAGGGAGGCCGGCGAGCTCCCGGCGGGCACCTACTTCTACCGGGTCCGCACGCCCGGCCGTCAGGCGACGGGCCGGTTCGTGCGACTGCGTTGAGCGGGCGCCAGGACGGGCTGCGGAGGGGGGCGGGCGCGGGCCCGCCCCCCCCGGGCGTCTTCCGAAGCATCGTGGACCACGGGCCCGGCGTCGGCCCCGGACCATCCCGAACGAAGGGGTGTCGAATGAACCGCAATCACGACTCCCGCTCCCCGGCCGCCCGGGCGACGAAGTGGACCGCGACGCTGTGCGTCGCGGCGACGTTCGCGGTGGCGGTGCTCGTGTCCGTCGCGAACGCTCAGCCGCCGGGCAGGGTCCGCGGCAAGGTCGTCGCCAGGGACACCGGCGAGCCCATGTCGTACTGCAACCTGCTGTTGCTGCCCGCGGACACCACGCTCCGGCGGGTCGGCGGCATGACGAACGCCGACGGCACGTTCGAGCTGCTTGCCGCCCCCGGGATCTACACGTTGCGTGTGCAGGCGCTCTCCTACGCGCGCAAGGAGCTGGCGGGGGTGCGCGTGGGCGCCGCGCCGTCCGAGGAGCTGCTCGTGCCGCTCACGCCCGAGGCGATCGAGCAGGAGGAGATCGTCGTCGAGGCGCGCCGCGCCCAGGACACCGACAACGCCCTGCTCGCGATCCGCCGCAAGGCCGCCGCGGTGTCCGACGCGGTGAGCGCCGAGCAGATGCGGCGCTCGCCCGACAAGGACGCCGGCGACGTGCTCAAGCGCGTCACCGGGCTCTCGGTCAACGAGGGGAAGTTCGTGTACGTGCGGGGTCTGGGCGAGCGCTACAGCTCGACCGAGGTGGACGGGGTCCGGCTCGCCTCGCCCGAGCTCAACAAGCGCGTCGTGCCGCTCGACATCATCCCGGCGAACCTGCTCGAGAACATCACGGTGCAGAAGACCTACACCGCCGATCGCCCGGCGGAGTTCGGGGGCGGCGACGTGCAGGTGAAGACCAAGGACTTTCCCGGCCGGCGGCAATGGTCGTTCTCGGCGGGCCAGGGCGTGGACGACGGGAGCACGTTCGAGCGCGGCCTGCGCTACGCCGGCTCGGGACGCGACTCGTGGGGGCTCGGCGCGTCGGCCCGCGCGCTGCCGGGCGCGCTGCAGCGGCTCGCGTCGACGCAGCCCGTGACCACGTACAACAGCGTGCTCGGCACCGGCCTCACGTCGGCCGAGCGCGCCGAGATCGGCCGCGGCTTCGACCAGGAGTGGACGCCGGAGCGGGGCTCGGTCGCTCCGAACGGCAGCTACGCGGCCTCGTTCGGGGACGAGTACCGGCTGTTCGGCCGCTCGGTGGGCGTGCTCGCGTCCGGGAACTACAGCCGGTCCCAGGAGATCCAGACCGAGCGCTCGCGCTACTACGTGGGCCAGGACTTCGCGAACGGCGTCCCCGACCAGCCCCGGTTCGACTACGGCGTCGAGCGCGGCAGCGATCGAGTGCAACTCGGCGGCCTGGCGGCGGTGGGCGTGCGCCTCGCGCCCGCGCACTCGCTGCACCTGCGCGGCTTCTACAACCGCGACGCCGAGGACGAGGTGCGCTCGTTCGATGGCTTCAGCGAGGACATCCAGGACCGCATCCGCTCCGACCGCCTGCGCTACGTCGAGCGCAGCATCCTGACCGGGAGCCTGGAGGGACGGCACGAGTTCCGTTCGCTGAACGGCAGCCGCGTGGACTGGAAGCTGAGCCGCTCGCGCGCCGATCGCGTGGTGCCCGACATGCGCGAATCGAACTACCAGCGCAGCGACATCGTGCTCACGGACCCGGACGGCAACGACGTGGTGCGCGAGATCTGGTCGCTGCGCGGACAGACCCGTGGCGCCACGCGCGAGTTCAGCGACATGGACGAGCGCGGGCGCGGCGCCGAGCTGTCGTGGAGCACGCCGTTCCGCGCCGGCGGGCTGGGCCAGGGCCGCTGGCTGGCCGGGATCAGCGACCAGTGGAAGGAGCGCCGGTTCTGGATGCGGCGGTTCTACTTCGTGCCGCCGCCCGGCGGCGACACCTTGTCCCCCGGCGAGATGTTCGCGCCGGAGCGCTGGACCGGGACGCTCCAGGGCGCGGACGTGCGTGAATGGACCCGCCCGGACGACAACTACGGCGCCCAGCAGTACCAGGCCGCCACGTTCATGAGCCTCGACCTGCCGCTGGGCCCGCGCCTGCGGGCCACGCTGGGCGCCCGGCTCGAGTACGGCATGCAGCGCGTGCGCAGCTTCCACCTGTTCGACGGGCACACCACCGCGTTCGGGGAGTTCGACCACACCGACCTGCTCCCGTCCGCGAACCTGACGTGGAATCCGCGCGAGAGCATGAGCCTGCGCCTCGGCGCGAGCCGCACGCTGTCCCGTCCGGACGTGAACGAGCTGGCGCCACAGCAGATCGAGGACTACGTCCCCGGCCTGCGCGACCTGCCGGGTTTCGTGTTCACCGGGAACCCCGACCTGGACCGGGCGCGGCTCGACAACTACGACGTGCGCTGGGAGCTGTTTCCCTCGCTCGGCGAGCTGGTCGCGGTCGGCGTGTTCCACAAGGGGCTGTTGCAGCCCGTGGAGCTGTCGGCGCGCGGCGGCAACGAGCCCTACTTCACGCCCACGAACTCGGAGTCGGGCCGCAACCGCGGGCTCGAGCTGGAGCTGCGGACCTCGCTCGGCCGGGTGTGGCGGCCGCTCCGGCGCCTGTCGCTGAACGCCAACGCCTCGTGGATCGACTCCGAAGTGCGCCTGCCCGCGTTCACGACCACGCTCGTGCGTCGCGTCCATCCGCTCCAGGGCCAGGCCGACCGGCTGCTGAACGCCGGGCTCACCTGGGCGACCCAGGACCAGCGCTTCGAGACCACGCTGCTCGTGTCGCACACCGGCCGCAAGCTCGCGGCGCTCGGCATCGACGTGGCCCCCGACTTCTGGGACGACCCGGTCACCACCGTGGACGCCTCGGTCAGCGCCCGGCCGCGCCCGGCGGTGCGCGTGAAGCTCTCGGGCACCAACCTGACCGACGTCACGGTGACCGGCCGGCAGGGTCCGGTCGAGTACTACCGCACGAAGCCGGGACCGGCGTTCTCGCTGTCGGTCTCGTTCGGATCCTGAGGAGGCGAGCTCGATGATCGGATCCCCGGCCCGCCGGCTCCGCCCCGCGGCCTGCGCCCTGGCGCTGCTGGTCACCGCCACGGTCGTGCACGCCTACGACGTGAACCCCGCGCTGCGCGACGCGCCGGGCTACCGGCCCGCGGCCGACCCCGACTCGGCGAGCGTCCGCCTCGGCCGCCGGCTGGACGCGCCGCTCGTCCAGGCGCGGTTCCGGGACGGTGCGTCGAGCCTCGACGACCTCGGGCGCCGCCTCGTGCACGCCATCCACCACACCAGCGCCGACTCGCTGAGGCGGCTGTGTCTCACGCGCGACGAGTTCGCCGGGATCCTGTGGCGGGAGTTCCCGGAGAGCCGGCCCGCGACCGGGCTGACTGCCGACGACGCGTGGTTCCTGCTCGACGCCCGGCTGCGCGGCGGCGTGTCGAAGATCCTGAACGAGCTGGGCGGCCAGCATCTGGAGTTCCTGCGCTGGGAGAGGACGGCGCCGGCGCGGGGCTACAAGAACTTCCGCCTCCACAACGGGCTCCTGCTCGTGGTGCGCGACGAGCAGGGGCGCGAGGTGCGGCTCCCGCACGTCCGCGCGGTCGCGGAGCGACTCGGGTCGTTCAAGTTGCAGAGCCTGCGGGACTGAGCCACGGCCACGGCCGCTTTCAACCCACCGACACCCGGCGTTAACCCGCCGGTAACCGGGCGCATGGTTCGCTCCCTCCGCGCCGCCATCCGCCGGACGTGATCCCGAGGAGGATCCCGCATTGACCGATGACCTTCCCTCCACCGCCGGCGCGGACACGCCGCCGCTCGCGCACCACGCCGGGAGCGTGCGCCGGAAGCGCGGCCGACCGCTCGAGATGCAGCCGCACGAGGTGATCGCGCACATCCGGGACCTCGCCGGGCGCGACCGGCTGTTCCGAGTCCATCTCGACCTGCCGTCGCTCTACGCGCGCGCCCGACGGTTGTTCGGGAGCTGGGCCTCGGCGCTCGCCGCCGCGGGGCTCGACCACGGGGCGGCGACAGCCGCGGCGCGGCGCCGGGCGGTCGAGGCGCGGCGCCGGCGCGTGAGATCCGCACGCTGACGCGCGGCCGCGCCGCGCGCACCGCCCGAGACGCGGGCCGCCGGGACATTCCGGCAGCTTTGTTACCTCCCCGTAACCATCGCGAGCCGTTGCCGAAACTCTCCCGGCCCGAACATGGACGCGGGCGCCGGAGCATCCCGCGACGGACGCCCGAGGTCGCCGGGGAGTACCGCGTCGCCGACCGCGCGCGAGGCCCCCGGCTCCGCGAGGAGGAGCGCTTGAGGCACATCCTGTCCGTGTCCATGGCGGCCCTGCTGTGCGCCGCCGGAGCCAGGCCGGCCCTCGCCCAGGGCGACGCCGACACCGCCGCCGTCACGCGCGCGGAGCTGCAGGGACTGCTGGACGGCCTGAACGAACAGATCCAGACGCTCATGGCCGACACCGACAAGCTCAAGAAGTTCAAGTTCTCGGGCTACGTGCAGGCCCGCACCGAGTTCAGCGAGGCGAGCAGCGACAGCGTCCGTGTGAGCGGCGCGGCCGGCACGATCTCGGCGCCCAACGCGACGCGCTTCTTCATCCGCCGAGCGCGCCTCAAGCTCGCCTACGACTCGAGCCCGCTGTCGCAGGCGGTGGTCTACATCGACGGCGGAGCCGATCGCACCATCCGCCTGCTGGAGGCCTACGTCACGCTGCTCGACCCGTGGACGCCGCTCCACGACCACCAGCTCACGCTCGGCCAGTTCAACGTGCCGTTCGGCTGGGAGATCGAGCGCTCCTCGAGCGTGCGGGAGCTCCCCGAGCGCTCGCGCGCCGAGAACGTGCTGTTCTCGGGCGAGCGCGACCGCGGGTTGAAGCTGGAGAGCCAGTGGCGGCCGCAGCTGCGCACCGTGATCGCGATCCTGAACGGCGGCGGCGTGAACAGCGCCGACTTCCCCGCCACCGACCCGACCAAGTCCAAGGACGTCGTGGGCCGCGTGCGCTGGTCCCAGGGCGCGTGGGACGCGGCGGTCTCGGGCTACCGGGGCCGGCACGTGACGCCGCTCACCGGGGCCGACGTGACCACGGACAAGACCCGGCTCGGCTTCGACGCCCAGGCGTTCTGGACGCTGCCGCAGGTCGGCGGCGGCTCGCTGCGCGGCGAGTTCTTCTCGGGCCACGACGTGAACGCCGACTCGGTGCGCACGCTGGTCGTCGCCCCCACCTCGGCCAACCCGAACCGGCTGCTCAAGGCCGGCGCGGTCGCCTCGCACCTCGCCACCGACGTGCGCGGCTGGTACCTCATGGGCGTGCAGAACCTGGGCGAGCGCTTCCAGGCCGTGGTCCGCTTCGACACCTACGACCCCAACGTGGACGTCGACCACGACCAGTACGAGCGCTGGAGCCTCGGGCTCAACGCGTACTTCGACGGCTTCACCCGCGTCACCGTGTCCTACGACGCGATCTCCACCGACTCCCCCGCCGCGGGCGGCGCGTTCACCGACCCGCACGACAACCTGTGGACCATCCAACTCCAGCACAAGTTCTGAGAGGAACGGAGGGATCATGAATCGACGCAGCCTCGCTTCGCTCGCGCTCGTCGCGGCGATCGCCTCGCCGGTCGCCGCCGGAAGGCCCATCACCGTCAAGGGCTCCGACACCATGGTGATCCTCGGCCAGCGCTGGGCCGAGCAGTTCATGAACGAGAACAAGGGGCAGGTCGTCATGGTGACCGGCGGCGGCTCGGGCACCGGCATCGCCGCCCTCATCAACGGCACCACCGAGATCTGCCAGTCCTCTCGCAGCATGAAGCAGGACGAGAGGCTCAAGCTCCGGGACCGCTACCAGACGATGGGGGTCGAGATCCCGGTGGCGAAGGACGGCCTCGCGGTGTACGTGCACGCGGGCAATCCGCTGCAGTCCCTCACCGTCGAGCAGCTGAAGGGCATCTACATGGGCACGATCACCAACTGGAAGGATCTGGGCGGCCGGGACGCCACCATCATCCTGTACGGCCGCGAGAACAATTCCGGTACCTACGGGTTCTTCAAGGAGCACGTGCTCGCGAACCGAGACTTCTCGGCGCGGGTCCAGACGCTGCCCGGCACGGCGGCGGTCGTGAACGCGGTCTCCAAGGACCCGAACGGGATCGGCTATGGCGGCGCCGCGTACGCCAAGGGCGTGCGCGAGGTGGCGATGAAGAAGGACGCGCAGGCCGCGGCGGTCCTTCCGAGCGCAGCGGCGGTCAGGGACGGCAGCTACCCGCTATCGCGACCGCTGTTCTTCTACCTGCGCAAGCCCCCGGCGGGCGACGCGAAGAAGTTCGTGGACTGGGTGCTGTCGGCCGAGGGCCAGCAGCTTGCGGCCGAGGTCGGATACTTCCCGCTCAACTAGTGGCCATCCCCGGCGCCTCCCCCGCCCCCCGGCCGAACGCGGCACGCGTGCGGCTCCGCGCCGTTGAGGGCGCGATCGAGTTCCTGCTGCGCGCGTGCGCGTTCTCGGCCGTGGCCGGGCTCGCGCTCATCGTGCTGTTCGTGTTCAAGGAGGCGTGGCCGATCCTGGTGGACCCCGGGGTCCAGAAGGAGTCCAGCCTGCGTGGATTCCTCGCCACGCCGCTCTGGCAGCCGGTGGGGGAGGTGCCCAAGTACGGGCTCGTGCCGCTGATCACGGGCACGCTCAAGGTGGTGGTCATCGCGCTGGTCTTCGCGGTGCCGCTCGCGGTCCTGGCGGCGGTCTACAGCGCGGAGTTCGCCCCGCCCCGCGTGCGCGAGGCGCTCAAGCCGGCGATCGAGCTGCTCGCGGGCATCCCGTCGGTGGTGATGGGCTTCTTCGCACTGATGGTGCTGGCCTCGTGGCTCCAGTCGGTGACCCGATCGCCCATGCGGCTCAACGCGCTCACGGCCGGCGTCGCGCTCGGACTCGGGATCATCCCGACCATCTTCACGGTGGCCGAGGACGCGCTGCGCTCGGTGCCGCGCGCGTTCCGCGAGGCCTCGCTCGGCCTCGGGGCCAGCCCGTGGCAGACGGCTTGGCACGTTTCGCTCCCCGCGGCCTCGGCCGGCGTCACGGCGGGCTGCCTGCTGGGACTCGCGCGCGCGGTGGGCGAGACCATGATCGTGCTGATGGCCTCGGGGAACGCGGCCATCACTTCGTTCACGCCGTTCGACTCCGTCCGCACGCTGTCCGCGACGATCGCCGCCGAGCTGGCCGAGGTCGTGGTCGGGAGCCCCCACTACGCCACGCTGTTCTTCCTGGGCGCGCTCCTGTTCAGCGTGACGTTCCTCATCAACGTCGTGGCGGGCGTGTTCGTGGACCGGCTGCGCAAGCGGCTGGCGGGCGCGTGACCGCGGCCGGCCTGCCCGCGGTGGCTCCGCTCGCCCGGCCCGGGCGCCGGATCGACGTGGGCGGGGCCGCGTTCACCGCGCTGTCGGGATTCGCGGCGCTGCTCGTCGTGGCCATGGTCGCGGTCATCCTCGGCGAGATCGCGTGGAACGGCTGGGGCGCGGTGACGTGGGAGTTCATCGCCGGCGCGCCGCGCGAGGGCATGACCGAGGGCGGCATCTTCCCCGCGATCTACGGGACCGTGCTGCTCGTGGTGCTGATGGTCGTGGCGCTGATCCCGTTCGGCGTCGGCGCGGCGGTGTGGCTCCACCTCTACGCGCGCCAGGACGCCTGGACCACGAGGGCGGTGCGCTTCGCGGTGCACAACCTGGCCGGCGTGCCGAGCATCGTGTTCGGGCTGTTCGGGCTCGGCTTCTTCATCCAGTTCATCGGTCGCGAGATGGACCGCGCGATGGGCCTCGACGTGGTCTGGGGCCAGCCGGCGCTGATCTGGGCCGCGCTCACGCTCGCGCTCCTCAACCTGCCCGTGGTCATCGTCACCACCGAGGAGTCGCTCCGCACCGTGGCCCGGGACCAGCGCGAGGCGTCGCTCGCGCTCGGCGCCACGCGCTGGCAGACGGTGCGGCACGTGCTGCTGCCGCAGGCCCTCCCCGGCATCCTCACCGGGGCCATCCTCGCGGTGGCGCGCGGCGCGGGCGAGGTGGCGCCGATCCTGTTCACGGGCGCGGCCTACTTCCTGCCGTTCCTCCCCAAGTCGCCCACCGACCAGTTCATGGAGCTGGGCTACCACGTGTTCGTGCTGGCGACCCAGTCGCCCGACGTGGACGCGACCCGACCGCTGCTCTACGGCACGGTGCTGGTCCTGCTCGTGCTGACGTTCCTGCTCAACCTCACCGCCATCCTCCTCCGGGCCCGGCTGCGGGCCCGCCTCCTGGGAAAGGGCTGACGTGACCGTCGACACCCCCGAACGAAGCGCGACGCTCGTGAGCCGGCCGCACGTGCCCGAACGCGAGACCGTCGCGCCCGAGCGGCCGGCCGAGGCGCGGCTCGCCGCGCGCGGGTTCCACCTCCACTACGGCAGCCACCACGCGCTCAAGGGCATCACGCTCGAGATCCCGAACAGCGCGGTCACCGCGATCATCGGCCCGTCCGGCTGCGGCAAGAGCACGCTGCTCCGCTCCTTCAACCGCATGAACGACCTCATCCCCGGCGTGCGCGTGACGGGCAGCCTGAACGTCTCGGGCCAGGACGTGTACGCGACCGGGACGGACGTGGTCGAGCTGCGTCGGCGCGTGGGCATGGTGTTCCAGCGGCCGAACCCGTTCCCCAAGTCCATCTTCGAGAACGTGGCGTTCGGCCTGCGCATGCTGGGTGTGCGCGACCGCGACGCGCTGGCGCCGCGCGTCGAGCAGAGCCTGCGCCGCGCCGCGCTGTGGGACGAGGTGCGGGACCGGCTCGACCGGTCCGCGCTCCAGCTCTCGGGCGGGCAGCAGCAACGCCTGTGCATCGCCCGCTGCCTCGCCGTGGAGCCCGAGGTCATCCTCATGGACGAGCCGGCCTCGGCGCTCGATCCGACCGCGACCACCCGAATCGAGGAGCTGATCCTGGAGCTCAAGGGCCGGTACACGATCGTGGTCGTGACCCACAACATGCAGCAGGCGGCGCGGATCTCCGACCGCACCGCGTTCCTGCTCCAGGGGGAGCTGGTGGAGGTCGACGACACCCGGCGGGTGTTCACGAGCCCGCGCGAGAAGCTCACCGAGGACTACATCACGGGCCGGTTCGGTTAGTCTGGTCGCGGGCCCGCGCGCGGCGCGCGGGCCCGCCGCCGCGGACCCTGACCCGCGCGGGCGATGCCGGCGCGACCGAGGAGCCCCCCGACATGCAACGGCAATTCGACGAACAGATCGCGCGGCTCCAGCAGGAGCTGCTGCTCATGAGCGGGCGCACGGAGGGCATCGTGCGCAAGGCGGTGGAGTCGCTCATGCGCCGCGACCCCGCGCTCGCGGACGAGGTCCTGGCCGACGACAAGACAATCGATCGGATGGAGATCGACATCGAGGAGCACTGCGTCCAGCTGCTCGCGCTGCAGCAGCCGCTCGCCCGTGACCTGCGGCTCATCACCTCGGCGCTCAAGATCTCGAACGACCTGGAGCGGGTGGGCGACCACGCGGTGAACATCGCGGAGTGCGCCCGCCGGCTCGCGAGCCAGGCCCCGGTGCGCCCGCTCTCCGACCTGCCGGAGCTGGCCGAGAAGTCCATCGCGATGCTCAAGGACGCCCTGGACGCCTTCGTGCGCCGGGACGCGGAGGCGGCCCGGAAGCTCGTGCGGCGGGACGACGAGGTGGACGCGCTCCACCGGCGTCTGTTCGCCGACCTGATGGGGCGGATGATCGAGGACCCGCGGCAGGTGGAGCGCTCGATGACGCTGGTGCTGGTGGGGCGGAACCTGGAGCGGATCGGCGACCTCGCCACGAACGTGGCCGAGGAGGTCGTGTTCATCGCCGAGGCCCGCATCATCAAGCACCACGCCGACGAGAGCGTGGCCTGACGGCGCGGCGGGCCGCCGCGGCCGGCCCGCTACCGTCGCTCGGGCATCAGCAGCCGGCGCCGGGTGCGCCGCAGGCGGGACCAGGCGGCGAGCAGCCACATCCCGAACGCGAGCATCGCCAGCGCGGCGGCGACCGCGTGGTGGAGCGCGAGCCGCGGCGGGTCGGCGACGGGGCCGAGCGCGCGCACGAGCGTGGCGGCCAGCAGCGCGGCGATCGCGCCGGCCGACAGCACCACCCGCTCCTCGGTCATGGCATGGCCGCCGTGCGAGACCACGACGCGCGTGCCGATGCCGAGCGTGAGCAGCGCGTAGCCGCCGGCGAACGCCACGTGCCACGCCTCGACGCGGTGGACGGGCCAGATCGCCGCGGCGAGGAAGCCGAGCGAGACGCACCAGCCGGCCGTCCAGAGACTCCAGGACAGCGGGTCGCTCCGCCCGGGGCGCCGCCACACCTTCCAGGCGAGCAGCGTCGCGGCCAGCGCGGCGAGCGCGCGCAGCCAGCCGCCGGCGCGGACCTGCCCCGACAGCTCGCCGAGCAGCCCGAGCACGAGCAGCGCCGCGATCAGGACCGCGTACGCGCGGCGTCGCGGGCGGTCGCCCGCCCGCGCCCAGCCCACGATGTCGAGCGGGTTCTCCATGCGCATGAACGTGGGCACGAGCAGGCCGCCGAGGCCCAGCACGAGCGCGGGCAGCATGCCGAGCGAGACGCAGCGCACGCCGGCGCGCTCGGCGGGCGGCGGGAGCACGCCCGCGGCGGCCAGCGCCTGCACCACGCCGCCGGCGAGCCCGAGTGCGAGCCCGGTGCCCACGAGCAGGAACTCCTCGGGCGGCGCGGCCGCGCCGGGCCGGACCCGGCGCGCGACGGTGAACCCGAGCAGCGCCAGGGCCGCGAGCCAGGCCCACGCGGCCACGGCGAGGTCCAGCGCGCGCAGGACCACGAACGCGGCCACGGCCGCGGTCACGAACGCCAGCTCGGCGCGGGTGCAGCGCGGGCCGTGCGTGAACGCGGGCATGGCGGTGAGCAGGAACCCGCACACGAACGCCAGCTCGAAGCCCTGCGCGAGGAGCCCCGCGTGCGCGGGGCCCGGCCACGCCACCGGCCACGACGCGGGCCACCACGGCTGGAGCGCGACGGCGTACGCGAGCCACGGCGCGAGCCCCGCGAGCGCGGCCGCGATCCCGACCGGGAACAGCACCCGGTAAGGGTCGGGGACGTCGCGGGCCGCCGCCGACGCCTGCGGCTTCGCGGTCTCCTTGTTCACGAGCTCCATCGCGACCCCGCCCCGCTCCTGCATGCGCCCGCGCGCCGGCCCGTCATTCCAGCGTCTTCGAGAACCGGCGCGTGGCGAACAGGAAGAACGCCAGCGCGAAGCCCGCCAGCGCGAGCGTCTGCGGCCATACCTGCATCAGGCCGTTCCCGCGCAGCACGATGCCGCGGATCACCTCGAGGTAGTAGGTGAGCGGCAGGAGCAGGCCGAACCCCCGCGCCACCGCCGGCATCGCCTCGCGCGGAAACATGAACCCCGACAGCAGCACGTTCGGGAGCAGGAACAGGAACGCCACCTGGGTCACCTGCGCCTGATTCCGCCCCAGCGTCGAGATGAACAGTCCCAGCCCGAGGTTCGCGACGATGAACAGGAACGAGGCACCGTAGAGCGCGAGCAGCGGTCCGCGCAGCGGGACGTCGAATACGTAGTGGCCCACGAGCAGCACCGTGGTCATCTGCACGTAGCCCACCAGCACGTACGGCGCGATCTTGCCGACCATGATCTCCCACTTCGCGAGCGGGGTGACGATGAGCTGCTCCAGCGTACCCGTCTCGCGCTCGCGCACCAGCGACAGCGCGGTGATGATGATCAGGATGTTGCTCAGGATCATGCCGATGATGCCCGGCACGATGAACACCGCGCTGCGCAGCGCCGGGTTGTAGAGCGGCCGCACGCGCACGTCCACGGGCGGCTTCGCGGACGGGTCGTCGCCGCTGCGCGCGCCCACGATCGCGACGTTCAGCCGCTGGCCCACCATCTGGGCGGCGGCGATCGCGTTCTGGGACGCGGTCGGGTCGCTCGCGTCCACCAGGACCTGGACGGCCGCGGTGCGGCCGCGCTTGAGCCTCCGGGCGTAGTCGGGCGGAATGATCACCGCGGCGCGGGCGCGGCCGGCGTCCACCTCGCTCACGGCGGCGGCGTACGAGAGGACGCTCGCCTTCACCACGAAGTTGTCGGTGGCGGTCAGGCGTTCGACGAACTCGCGGCTCTGCCGGGTGCGGCTCTGGTCGAACACCACCGTGGGCAGGTGCCGGACGTCGGTGCGGATGGCGTAGCCGAAGATGAGCAACTGCATCACCGGCACGGCCAGCATGAGGCGGAGCGTGGCCGGGTCGCGCCGCATCTGCACGAACTCCTTGCGGACCATGGCGCCGAGCCGCTCGGGGTTCACGCGTCCCGCTCCTGGAGCGCCACGAAGATGTCCTCGAGCGTCCGGGTGCCGCCGAACTGGCTCCGCACCTCGGCGGGGGAGCCCTCGGCCACGAGCCGGCCGCGCGACAGGAACACGAGCCGGTCGAAACGCTCGGCCTCGTCCATGTAGTGGGTGGTGACGATCATCGTCACGCCTTCGGCGGCACGCTCGCGGATGATGGCCCAGAACAGACGCCGCGCGGCCGGGTCCACGCCCGCGGTGGGCTCGTCGAGGAACACCACGTCGGGCGCGTGCAGCATGGCGCAGGCGAGCGCCAGGCGCTGCTTCTGGCCGCCCGACAACACGCCCGAGAGCCGGCCGCCCAGCTCGGCGAGGCGCATGGACTCCTTGGCCCACGCGATGCGGGGGCCCAGGCCGGCGCCCAGGTTGTAGACGCCGCCGTAGAACGCGAGGTTCTCGTCCACCGACAGGTCGCGGTAGAGCCCGAACGCCTGCGACATGTAGCCGATGCGCGACTTCACGCGGTCCGGCTCGCGCGACACGTCGGCGCCGGCCACCAGCGCGAGCCCCTCGGTCGGGCGCATGAGCCCGCACAGCATGCGGATGGTGGTGGTTTTGCCCGAGCCGTTGGGCCCGAGGATGCCGAAGATCCGGCCGGCGTGGATGGAGAGCGAGACGTGGTCCACCGCGACCAGGCTGCCGAAGCGCTTGACCAGGTTGCGCGTCTCGACGACGACGCGTTCGTCGTTCACGGCCGTCTCCGCGGCGGCGCGCCCGGGCCGCGCCGCGGGCGGCTCGCGCCGGGGCCGGTCACGGCGCCGGCCGGATGCGCGCGTCGGCGGGCAGGCCCGCCTTGAGCGCCCGGCCGTTCGGCGCCAGCACGAGCTTGACCCCGAACACCAGGTTCGCCTGCTCCTCCTCGGTGAGCGCCGCGCGCGGCGTGAATTCGGCCTGGCTGGCGATGCTCGCGACCCGCGCCCCGTACGGACGACTGGCCCCGATCGGCCGGACCTCCGCCTCGGCCCCCAGGCGCAGGCGTGGGAGCGACGGCGCGGCCACGTACACGCGCATCCACAGCGAGTCGGGGTCCCCGAGCGTGACCACCGGCGAGCCCGGCGCCACCAGCTCGCCGGCCTCGTAGTTCGTGAGCAGCACCACGCCGGCGCGGGGTGCCACGAGCAGCAGCTCGTCCGCCCGGCTGCGCGCGCCCGCGAGCTGCGCGGCCGCGGCGGCCGCGCCCTGCTTCGCCGCCAAGACCTGCGCGCGGCGAAAACCCTCCTCCTGGAGCCGCACCTCCTCGCGCGCCGCCGCGGCGCGGGCCTCCGCGGCCCGGAGCGCCGTGCGCGCGCGGTCGAGGTCCGCGGGCGGCGCCACCGCCGCCTTCGCCAGCTTCTCGGTGCGCTCGAACGAGACGCGCGCCAGCTCCAGCTCGGCCTCGGCCGCACGCAGGTTTTCGCGCGCGATCACCAGCTCGGCCGGCCGCGCGCCCTGCTGCAGGTCGCGCGCCTGGGACGCGGCGCGCTCGGCCTCGGCCGCGCGCGCCGCGAGCTGCGCGGCCACCTCGCCCTGATCCAGCACCGCGAGCGTGTCGCCGGCCTGGACGCTGTCGCCTTCCGAAACGGCGAGGTGCACCAGGTGCCCGCCCACGACGCTCGCGACGTCGATCTCGTCCATCTCGATCGTGCCCGAGCCGCGGATCGTGCCGTCGTCCCGCGCGCAGCCCGCGAGCGCCAGCACCGCCACGAGCGCGGCGCCGGAAGCCGCCGCGTGCCGGCGGGCGTCCCGGCGCGCCGACGTCATGCGCTCAGCGCCGGACGTCCGGCAGCAGGAGCGCGATGCGCCCCACGTACGCGGCGCGCAGCGCGGCGGGATCGGCGAGCCCGGCGGCGCGGACCGCGTCGGGCAGCGGCGCGCCGGCGAACGCCGCGCCCCGCACCACCTCGAGCCGGCCGGCCGCGCGCACCACGTGCGCGTCCTCGTCGCGGGGCCCGGCGAGCGGCTCGCGCGAGACGATGGCCAGGTAGCCCGCGGGCAGGCCGGGGGCGCGCGCCGCCTGAGCGGCGTCGAGCGGGAAGCCGAACGGGCGGCGGAGCGCCGCGAACCGCTCGCGCGCGATCGCTGCGTCGTTCCCGTAGAGCGAGGGGTCCAGGCTCAACGTGTTGAGGACGCGCTCGGCGTCCGGCCGCACGCCGTCCCCCGGGTCCATGGCGGAGGCGAGCACCGGCACGCGCAGCCGGCCGGCGTCGCGCGCCCCCTCGCGTTCGGCGTCCGCGCCGGCCCCGCTCGCGAGACCGGCGTCGGTGACGGCGAATCCGGCGCGGAGGCGCTCCCAGGCGCCCAGGAGCGACTCGTGATCCGCCCGGCCGTTCCGGCCCCGGCTCTTGACACGGGCCCAGGCCCGGTAGAGCTGCTCGTAGGCTCCGTCGCCGAGCGCCGTGGCGATGCGCGCCGCCACGTCCTCGCCCGGGACCTTGCGGCCGTGCTCGATGTTGAAGAGGAACGAGGTCGCGAGCCCGCCCGCGGCATCGGACAGCCTCTTGTACGAGAGGCCCTGCGCCATCCGCAGCGCGCGGATCCGTGACGCGACCGGGTCCTCGGCGGTCACGGGCGCATCCTGCACCGGCGTCCTCTGGGTCATGCGGGCGAACCTAGCGCGTTCTCCCATGGGGTGCCAATTGGCGGGGCGGAGCCGGGGCGCGCGCCGCCGGAGGCGGGGCCCGGAGGCTCCCGGGCCGCCCGCGCACGGGCGGTTGGAGCCGCCCCGCCCGGCGGCGCCGAGTGCCTGGAGCGCCGGTCGGCGCCGGGCGATTCCCCTGACCACACGGGCGGCCGCGGCCGACAACCGGGGTCGTGGGCGCGGCCCGGCCGGTGGACTCCCCACACGAGCGCCCGGCCGCGCAGCACGAGGGAGGGAACCATGAAGCGCATCACCCTGCTTCTCGCGGCGGTGCTCGGCCTCGCAGTCGCGCCGGCGGCGATGGCCCAGTCGAACCTGGGGCTCAAGAACCTGGGCGTGGCGATCGGATACGTCAGCCCGGAGAACCTCGACGGCACGTTCAGCTTCGGCGGCTTCGCCGACTGGGGCACCATCGCCCCGAACGTGGGCCTCGAGTCCCGCATCGACCACTGGTCGTGGTCGGAGAACTACCTCGGCGTCGAGACCAAGGTCCGCGACATCGCGGTCGGGGCCCGCGGCAAGTACCACTTCGAGACCGCGAATCCCAAGATCCGCCCGTTCGCGGGCGGCGGCCTCGCGCTCCACTTCATCAGCCTGGAGGTCACCGACAACAGCTTCACGCCGTCCCTGTCGGTGAGCGACTCGCAGACGAAGCTCGGGTTCGACCTGGGCGGCGGCATCAGCACGCCCATGAACCCGCGCACCGACTTCCTCGCCGAGGCGTGGTACGGGGTGGTCTCGGACTTCAGCCAGTTCTCGCTGCGCGCCGGGCTGTCCTACAGGCTCGGCAAGTGATCCCCGCGGCGGGCCGGCCCCCGTGGCCGGCCCGCCGTCGCGTTCTCGCCGGGGCCTCCGCCCCCGCGGCGCGGCCCGGCGGCGAACCGTCCCGCCGCGACCCGCGCCACCCGCCCGCTCCGCCGGCCGCGGCGCGAGCCCGCCGGGCGTTCGAGGGCAGCGCCGGTCCCTCCGGGGCCGGCGTCCGCCCCGGTCCGCTTGTGAGGTCCCGCCGCCGCCCCTAGCCTCCCCGGGGTCCACCGTCCGCCCATCCCGTGAGGAGGCCCCATGTCCCGTCGCATCGGCGCGCTCGTCCTGGCGCTCCTGCTCACACCCTCCGCCCTCGGGGCGGCGGGCGCCGCCCGGGCGGCGACCGCCCGGCCCGCGAGCGGACCCGCGCTCTCACCCGCCAACTACCCGGTCGAGCGCTACACGCTCGACAACGGCATCACCGTGCTCCTGCACCGCGACCCGACCGTGCCGGTCGTGTGCTTCTGGCAATGGTACAAGGTGGGCTCGCGCAACGAGCGCCAGGGCATCACCGGAATCTCGCACTTCTTCGAGCACATGATGTTCAACGGCTCGAAGAACGTGCCGCCCAAGGAGTACGACCGGCAGCTCGAGTCGCGCGGCGCCTACTCCAACGCGTTCACGAGCTACGACATGACCGCGTACTACGAGGAGGGCGGCAAGGAGTCGCTCGACAAGATGTTCGAGCTGGACGCCGACCGCATGCGCGAGCTGTCGCTGATCCCGGAGCTGTGCAAGAGCGAGGTGGAGGTCGTGCGCGAGGAGCGCCGGTTCCGCACCGACAACTCGGTGCCGGGGCTCCTGAACGAGGCGCTCTACGCGTCGGCGTTCGTGGCCTCGCCCTACCAGTGGCCGGTGGTGGGCTGGATGAAGGACCTCGAGCGGATCACCCGCGACGAGCTGGTGGACTACTTCCGCACCTACTACGCCCCCAACAACTGCGTCCTGCTCCTGGTCGGCGACTTCGACCCGGCCGACGTGAAGGCCAAGATCGCGCACCACTTCGGCTCGATCCCCAAGCAGGCCCCGCCGGCCGCGCCGGTGAACTCCGAGCCGGAGCAGAACGGCGAGCGCCGCGTCGAGGTCCGCTACCCGAGCGAGACCGTGTCGTTCATGGCCGGCTACAAGGCGCCGGGCGTGGCGAGCGCGGACATCTGGGCGCTCGACGTGGTCGCGAACATCCTCTCGGGCGGCGAGTCCTCACGGCTCCACCAGGCGCTCATCTACGACCAGCAGATCGCGCTCACCGCCGCGGCCTCGTTCCAGGCCGGGCTCGAGCCGGGGCTGTTCGAGTTCTACGTCGAGATGAAGCCCGGCCGGTCCACCGCCGACGGCGAGAAGGCGCTCTACGCCGAGATCGAGCGGCTCGCGACCGAAGGCCCGACCGAGCGCGAGCTGCAGAAGGCGCGCAACCAGGCCGAGATGGGGTTCATCTCGGCGCTCAAGACCAACAACGGCGCCGGGCGCACGCTCGGGTTCTACGAGCACATCCACGGCGACTACCGGAAGATGTTCTCGGCGATCGAGAAGTACCGCGCCGTGACCGCCGCCGACTGCCGGCGGGTGGCGAAGCAGGTGTTCGACCCGACCCGGCGCACGGTGGCGTTCCTGACGCCGCTCGCGGTGGGGAAGGAGGCCCAGCCATGAGCCGCGCCACGGACATGCCGGCGGGGTCTCCGGCCGCCCCGGCGCGCGCCGGCCGCCGGGGGACCCGCGCGCTCGCCGCGCTGGCGCTGGCCGCCTCGCTCGCCGCGCCGGCACCCGCAGGGGCCGCCGAGAAGGCGAAGACGGGGGCGTGGGTGCGCACGACGCTCCCCAACGGGCTCCAGGTGGTGATCGTGCCCACCTCGAGGCTGCCGCTCGTGGACTTCCGGCTCCTCGCCCGCGCCGGCTCGGTCAACGACCCGGCCGGGCGCGAGGGGCTCGCGCGGCTCACCGCGGACCTGCTCACGCAGGGCGCGGGCAGGCGCGACGCCAAGCAGGTGGCCGGCGACATCGAGTTCGTGGGCGGGTCGCTCGACGCGAACGCCGGCTCGGAGCAGCTGGTGGTGAGCTGCGAGGTGCTCAAGAAGGACCTGGCGCTCGGCCTCGAGATGTTCCGCGACGTGATCGTGTCGCCCCGCTTCAGCGCCGAGGACTTCGAGCGCAAGAAGGAGGAGGCGCTCGGCCAGATCGCCTCGGACAAGAGCGAGCCGTCGGTGATCGCCGAGAACGCGATGACGCGCTGGTTCTGGGGCGACAGCCCGCTCGGCCACCCGCCGATCGGCTGGGAGGCGAGCGTCAAGGCCATCACGCGCGACGACGTGGTGCGCTACCACGCCGGATTCGTCACGCCGGAGCGCTCGGTGCTGGTCGTGGTCGGCGACGTCTCGCCGCAGGCGCTCACCGCCTCGCTCAAGACGGCGTTCGCCGGCTGGAAGCGCGCGGGGGCGGCGCCGGACAAGGACCCCTACGGGCCGGCCGCGGCGATCCGCGGGCGCACGCTGCGCGTGATCAACAAGCCCGAGGCCACGCAGACCCAGATCCGCATGATGTGCCCGTCGGTGCCGCGCAACCACCCCGACTGGTACGCGCTGCAGGTGGCCAACACCATCTGCGGCGGCGGCTTCACGTCGCGGCTCGTGAACTCGATCCGCGTCGAGCAGGGGCTCACCTACAGCATCGGCAGCGGGTTCCGGCACAACCGCAACTCCGGCGCGTTCCGGATCAGCACGTTCACGCGCAACGAACAGCTGCGGAAGTGCGTGGACGCGGTGCTGGCCGAGGTTCAGAAACTCGTGGACGAGGGCCCGACCGAGGCCGAGCTCGACAAGGCGCGCGTCTTCCTCAAGGGCCAATTCCCGCTCGGGCTCCAGTCGCCCGACGACCTGGCGGCCGAGATCGCGAGCGCCGAGTTCTTCGGGCTGCCGCAGGACTTCATCGCCAGCTACCCGGACAGGATCGGCGCAGTGACCATGGAGGACGCGAAGCGCGTGCTGAAGGCGTACTTCTGCACGAACGACCTCAAGATCCTGGTGGTCACGAACGGCGAGTTGGCGAAGAAGGCGCTGGACGGCCTCGGGGCGATGGAGGTCCGGGAGATCGAGTGAGCCGGCCCGCCTCGAGCGGGCCGGGCGGAGGAGCGCGATGAGCGAGTCGCGGGGGCCGGGGGCCGGTCCGGCGCCGTCCGGTCCGGACGCCGGCGGGCCGTCCGCCGGGTCGCCGGCCCCGGGCGGTGTCGCCGGCATCCACCCCAACGTCGTCGCGCTCGGTTTCACCTCGCTCCTCACCGACATCTCGAGCGAGATGCTGGTGCCGGTGATGCCGTTGTTCGTCACCGCCACGCTGGGCGCCTCGGTCGCGAGCCTCGGATGGATCGAGGGCGTCGCCGAGGCCACCGCCTCGGCGTTGCGTCTGGTCTCCGGCCGCGTCTCCGACCGGATCGGGCACCGGAAGCCGTTCCTGGTCGCGGGCTACGGACTCTCGGGCGCGTGCAAGACGGCCATGGCGTGGGCCGCGAGCTGGACCGTGCTGCTCGGGCTCCGCTTCGGCGACCGCGTCGGCAAGGCGCTCCGCAACCCGCCGCGCGACGCGCTCATCGCCGATTCGACGCCCGCGCCGCTCCTCGGCCGCGCGTTCGGGCTGCACCGAGCCATGGACACGGCCGGCGCGGCGATGGGCCCGCTCGTGGCGTGGTGGCTGCTGGCGCGGTGGTCGCACCTCGGCGCCGAAGGCTACCGGCGGATCTTCCTCGTCTCGGCGATCCCCGCCGCGCTCGCGGTGGCCGTGCTCGCGGCGTTCGTGCGCGCGCCCCGCGTGGCCGCGCACGCGCGCGCGGCCGCGGGGCGCGCCACGACGCCGCTGGGCGCGCGCTTCCGCCGCTTCGTCGCGGCCGACGCGCTGTTCCAGCTCGGCAACTCGAGCATGGCGTTCCTGCTGCTCCGCTCGCAGCACGCGGGCTTCTCGGCGGGCGAGGTGGCGCTCGTCTACCTGGGCTACAACCTGCTCGCGGCCGCGCTGGCGTTCCCGTTCGGCGGGCTCTCGGACAGGGTCGGCCGGCGGCCGCTGCTGCTCGCGGGCTACCTGGTCTACGCGCTCGCCTACTGGGTGGCCGCGTTCTCGCCCGGCCGCGCGGGCGCGGTGATCGCGTTCGCGCTGCTCGCGGTGCATACCGCGCTCGCCGACGGGCAGGCGCGGAGCCTGGTGGCCGACCTGGTGCCGCGCGAGCGGCGCGCGACCGCGTACGGCGTCTACCACGCGGTGGTGGGCGCGGCGCTGCTGCCCGCGAGCATCGTGGCCGGGCTGCTGTGGGAGCGCGTGGGCCCGCAGGCTCCGTTCGCGCTGGGCGCGCTGCTCGCGCTCGCCGCGGCCGTGGCCCTGGCCGCGCTCCTGCCCTCGGGGTCGGACGGTCCGCAGAGGGCCGCCCGTGCGTGAGCCGCGCGACGCCCGCGCCCGGAACGGGTCGGAGTTCGAGCGCATCGCCGCCATCGTGGCGGGGCTTCCGCGCGGCGAGGGCGTGGTGGTCGGCCCCGGCGACGACGCGGCCGTGCTGCGGCCATGCGAGGGCCGCGACCTGGTCGCGACGTGCGACGCGCTCGTGGAGGGACGGCATTTCCGGCGCGACCTGTTCTCGCCGGAGGAGGCGGGCGCGCGCATGGCCGCCGCGAACCTCTCCGACCTGGCGGCGATGGCCGCCGAGCCGCGCTGGGCGCTCGTCTCGCTCGCCTTGCCCGAGTCGTGGAGCGCCGCCGACTGCGAGGCGCTCGAGCGCGCGTGCGCGGAACGCCTCGCCGCCGAGGGCGCCGCGGTCGTGGGCGGGAACCTGTCCGCCACCGACGGCCCGCTGGTCGCCACGCTCGCGCTGATCGGCGAGGTGGAGCGCGGGCGCGCCTGGACGCGCGCCGGGGCGCGCGCGGGCGACGTGCTCGCGGTGACCGGGGTGCCGGGGAGCGCCGCCGCCTTCCTGGCGCTCGCGCTGTGGGGGAATCCCCCGTCGCGCGCGCGCGTGCCGGAGGCGATCGTCGCCCGCGTCGTCGCGCCGCCCTGCCGCGTGCGGCTGGCCCGCGCGCTCGCCGCCAGCGGCGCCGTGCGCGCGGCCATCGACGTGAGCGACGGGCTCGCGGCCGATCTCGCGCACGTCTGCCGCGCGAGCGGCGTGGGTGCGCGGCTGGAGGAGGCGCAACTCCCTGCGGACGAGCCGCTGCGGACCGCCGCCCGCGCCCTCTCGGCCGCGGCGGGACAGGAGCGCGGGCCGCTGCCCGCGGGCGAGGGCGCGCTGCTCGCCCATCTCCAGCTCGGCCCGAGCGACGACTACGAGCTGCTGCTCGCGATCGAGCCGGGCGGGTTCGAGCGCTGCGCGCGGATCGCGGCGGACTCGGGCGTGCCGCTCGCGCGCATCGGCGAGGCGCGCGCGGGCGCGGGGCTGGAGCTGGTCACGCGCGCCGGCGGGGTCCGCCCGCTCGAGCCGCGCGGCTGGGACCACTTCGCGCGCGGGGCGTAGCGCGGCGCCCGCGCGCGCAGGCGGCACGCCGGCGCCGCGGGGGCACCGGCACCCCGTCGCGCTCGCGTCGTGTTCCCAGACCGAGCCCAGATGGCTTTCGCTGATTCCGCATCACCGCCGGCCCGGGCCGGGATCGATTCACCCGCGGGGACCCCGCTTCGCGGCCCCACCCGCGAATCGACGCCGCCCCGGCCCGGCTTGCGTGGCGCCGAATCGATGAAGGACTCCTAGGGCACCGGGCCCGACACGACGCCGGGCGCGCCCTGCGAGATCCAACTGCGGATCTTCGCGATGTCCGCCGCGGGGAGCGGCCCCGTGCCGCCCAGCGGCATGCGCGGCGACACGGAGCCCTCGATGCGCCGCACCAGGCAGCTGTTCGCGGGATCGTTCGGTTCGATGCGGTCGAGGCCCGCGCACGCGGCCGACGGCACGTCGACCGTGTTCTCGTAGGAGTGGCCCGCGCTCAGGTCCATGCCGGCCGCCGGCGAGCCGCCGGAGTGGCAGCCGATGCAGCGGGCGGTGAAGATCGCCTGGATCGAGTCGGGGGTCAGGGGAGGGCCGCCCGGACCCGGTCCGGGTCCGCCGGTGGGATCCGTGGGCATCGGCACCTTCTCGGTGCAGCCGACCGCCGAGACCAGCGCGAGGCCGGCCGCGACGAGCCGAGCGAGGTCGAGGCTCCGGCGCGCCATGTCAGTAGTAGAGGTGGACCATGGCGAGCCACATGTGCTCGTTCCCCGACTTCTCGGGGACGATCTCGCGGTAGCCGAGCCGCAGGTCGGCGAACGGCACGAGCGTCCACTCGCCTTCGGCCGCGAAACGTTCGGAGGCGTTCCCCGGCTCGCTGCGGAAGACGTCGGCGAAGTCGTAGCGCCCGCGCAGCGTGAACGCGCGGCTGAAGCGGTAGTCGGCCTGGGCGCAGGTCGCGCGCAGGTTGTGCTTCACCCCGTTCCCGAGGTCGTCGGTCCCGAGGCCGATCTCGCCCTGGAGCGTGAGGTCGGGTACCCCCGGCATCCGCGCGAACCCGAAGCCGCTCCAGCGCGTGTGCCGCTGCCGGGTGGAGGTCGCGAAGTCGTCGTAGACGGAGAACCCCACCCGTCCGAACGGCGCCGGAGCGGCGAGCTTCGCGGCCACGGTCTGGACCGGGTTCGCGAACGCGGGCCCGCCGTTCGTGAGCGAGGCCGAAAGCGTCCAGCCGCCGCGGGCCACACCCGCCTCGATCCCGGTCGCCACGCCGCGCGGGTCGTACGGCAGGAGCCCGCCGGTGCCGCCCGCCGCGGTGTCGAGGAACCCGCCGCGCGTGCCCGCGGTGTGGTCGTCCTGGCGCAGGCCGAACACGCCGCGGATGCGCCCGGCCTTCACGTATTAGTTGCCGCCGCCGTCCTGGATCAGGCCGTAGAGGTCGCGCGTGATGTCGCCGGAGAACTCGCCGAAGTCGCGCACCATGACGATGGCCAGGTTCGGGTGCGGCCGGAGCGTCAGGCCGAGCGCGCCCTGCATCTGGAAGAACGACGAGGCCTGCACCAGGTCCCAGGTCCCCATCCCGACGTAGAGCATGCGCGTGTTCGTGCCCACGTAGAGCACGTCGCCGAACCGGTTCGTGGAGGGCAACTCCGCCCGGCGCGGGTCGGGATCGGGAGCCAGGTCGTGGCGCTGCTTCTCGAACACGAACCCGAACGCGTTGCGCGGGCCGCCGCCGTTGGGGTCGAAGTGGCACGACCGGCAGTCGAGCCCGGTGCGCGCGGCGTAGGCGGGCAGCGAGTGCACCGGCCGCGCGCCGGCGAGCGCGAGCCCCAGCGACAGCGTCACGAGCGCCCAGGCGGGACCGCGGCGGCGGAGGTCGGGTCGCATGCCGGTGGGATCCATCCGGGGAGCGGCGGGGTCAGCGCGGGCGCCTCTTGGCGGAGACCAGCACGGCGACGCGCTTCTTCGGCGTCGCGCGCTTGAGCGCGGGCCGCTGGCGCGCGGCCGGCCGCGGCACGCGGCGGACGAGCTCGCCGATCACGCGGTTCTCGTCCAGCCCGGCCATGCGCCCGAACCGCTGTTCGAGCGCGAGCAGGAACTTCTTGCGCGGGAGCCCGCCCACGTAGTTGGAGGGCTTGCCGTCCGCCCCCAGCACGCGGTGGCACGGCACCACGATCGCGAGCGGGTTCGTGAGTACGGCCTGCGCCACCGCGCGCAGGTTGCGCGGCTGGCCCACCTCGCGCGCCAGCTCGGCCACGGTGCACGTCTCGCCGTACGGCACGCGCCGGAGCGCGCGCCACACCGCCACCGACAGCTCGTCGCCCGCCAGGTCCAGCGGCCAGTCGAGCGACTTCGCGGTGCCGGTGAAGAACTGGTCGAGCTGGTCCGCATACGGGCGGAGCCCGAGCACGGACGGCTCCCAGGTGCCGCCCGGCCAGCGCGCGTCGTGCGCGGCGACGGTGCGCTTGAGGCTCTTCCGGTCCATGAACTCGACGTGACGCACGCCCCTCTCGCCGGCGGCGAGGAACAGGAGCCCGAGCGGCGCCGGTGCCGACATGACGTGGTAGGCGATGCGCATGACGCGGAGTCTCGGGGATGCCCCGGGGAGGGTCAAGGCTCCGGCGACAGCGGACCCGCGGCATCCGCGCGAAAGCGTGCGGGCGGGGGACCGCCCGGGTGCGGGGCGCGGCCGGCCTCTCAGCGCGCTCCGAACCTCGGGAGCAGTGCGCCGGTGCGCGCCGCGTAGGCACGCCACGCCTCGCCGAAGTGACTCGCGAGCACCCGCTCCTCGTGCCGGACCCGGCGCCACTGGAACCCGCACATCGCCGCCACGAGCGGGAGCGCGAGCGCGCTCCCGAAGGCGAGCGCCGCGCCGAGGCTCGCGATCAGCGCGCCGAGGTAGCCCGGGTGCCGGACCCGCGCGTACCAACCGGTGGTCTCGAGCGCGTGCTCGCGCTGGAGCGCCACGAACGGCGAGAACCGCCCGCCGAGCTGCCGCATGGCGGAGACGCGGATCCAGAGCCCGAGCGCCGCGAGCGCCACGCCCAGCCAGCCGGTCGCCTCGGGCGCCGGGAGCGGCCACAGCCCCAGCCGGCCGCCCCACGCCGCGACCCCGGGGATGGCGAGCGGCAGGAGCGCGAGCGCCAGCATCGGCAGCGGGTCGCGCTCGGCGCGCACCGTGTCGTGGGCGCGCGTCGGGCGGGACACGCCGAGCACGAGCCCGGTGACGCCCCAGATCGCGACGAGCGCCAGCGCGCGCGGCGAGGCGAGCAGCGCCGCGAGGCCCCCGAGGCCCCACGCGAGCAGCGCGGTCTCCGCCGCGAGCGCGACCAGCACGCGCAGCACGATCACGGGCAGCGGCGGACGGGCGCTCACGCGCGGGACTCTAGATGGCTTTCATCGATTCGGCACCTCGGAAGCCGGGTCGGGGCGGCGTCGATTCGCGAGTGGGGCCGCGAAGCGGGGTCCCCGCGGGTGAATCGATCCCGGCCCGGGCGTCCCGGCCGTTGCCCGACCCCGCGCGGCGCCCCTATCCTGCGCGCGCTGTGAACCCGTCCCTTCCGGAGGCTTCCATGGACTTCCTCGGTCCGTTCCATCCGCAGATCGTACACACGCCGATCGCGCTGCTCGTCTTCAGCGCCCTCTTCGCCATCGCCGGCCGGCTCCTCGACCGCGAGTGGCTGCGCAAGACCTCGGTGCTGCTGCTGGTGATCGGTTTCGTCGGCTCGTTTCTCGCCGAGCAGTCGGGCAAGCCCGCGCACCGCGTACCGGAGCACGACCAGGGCGTGCCCGAAGAGGCCATCCACGAGCACTCCGACGCGGCGAAGTGGGTGACGTGGACCTCCGGCGGAGCGGTGGCCGCCGTGGCGGTCGCGTCGCGGCTCAAGGGCGGCGCGGCGGGCGCGGTGGGCGGCCTGGCGCTGGTGCTGCAGGTCATGGCGGCGGTCGCCGTGACGCGCACGGGCCTGCTCGGCGGCAAGCTCACGTACGAGCACGGCGCCAACGTGAAGGTGGACGGCCAGCTCGTGAAGAGCGCCCGCGCGGGCGAGCACCGCGAGGAGCGGTCCGGTTCGCGTGAGGCCCCCGCCGAGGCGCCGCCCGCGCAGCCGGCGCCCTCGGGCGGGTCGAACTAGTCCGCCCGCGCGCCGGCGGGTCCGCGGGTCGGACGAGCGGCTCGAACCGGGCCCGAGCGCGGCACCGCGTCCGGCGGGAGCGGTCTCAGTCCTCCTCGAACACCAGTTCGCGGCGCGTCCAGTCGATCGTCATCCGCCGCTTGGCGAGGATGCCGGGGCCGAGGAGCGCGTCGCGCCGCACGCCGTGCCGCCACAGCTCGGACGCGTCCATCGCGCCCGCCCAGCCCGGGAGCCGGTTGAACGCGACCGGGCCGAGCGTGAGCGAGGGCACGCCCACCTGCGCCCACGGGCGGGCGTTCAGCCACTCGCCCATGCCGCGCAACGCCTTCGACACGCCGCCGGGCTTGAGGCCGTGCTCCTCGAACACCACATCGGGCGCGCCCACGCCGCCGCCGGGGAGCCCGGTGGAGAGCATCATCGCCATGCGACGGCCGCCCTGGATGGCGCCCCAGGTGGTGATCTCGCCCTCGCCCCACAGGTCGAACGGGACCCGCGCGCCCTGCACGCCGGCGGCCCAGCCGAGCGGAGCCAGCTCCAGCCGCCGCCTGCGGTAGTCGAACGTGACGTCGAATCGGCGCAGCACGTCCACGCCGATGACGCCCGAGACCGGCGCGGCCTGTGGATTCACCTCGATCGAGAGCTTGTGGAGCGAAAGCACGCCGGCGGGCACGCCCTCGATCCGGATGTCGCCCAGCTCGAGCCGGCGGACGCTCGCGTTCCGCACCGCCACGCGCGTGCCGCCCCACGGCTGGAGCCGCTGGCCGGCGAGCAGCGTGACGCCATGGAGCGCGGCGGCCTGGCGGTCCACGAGGAGCCCCGGGGTGCCGGTGTCCACCAGCATCACGACCGTGGTGCCGTTGAGCTTCACCTCCACGAGCGGCGCCGGCCACGGGCGCTCGAACAGGATGCGCGCCCGGTCGCCGGTCACGCGCGTGGGCTCGCCGGCGGCGAGGTGCTCGAGCAGCGGCTTGCGGCCCTCGTCGCCCGCCTCCTCGCACAGCGCCGCCGCCTCGGCCCAGGCGCCGCGCCGGAGCCGCGCCGCGTACAGGTCGGCGCGCGCGCCTCCCACCGGCCCCGCCGCGGCGAGCAGGCTCTCGGCCTCGGCGAGCCGGTCGTCCCACAGCGCGAACTTCCCGAGCGCGGCGAGCGCGGTGGGGTCGCGCGGCTCGAGCGCGAGCACGCGTTCGAACATCGCCCGCGCCTCGGCCGTGCGGCCGAGCCGCAGCAAGGCGGCGCCAAGCGTGTCGAGCGTCGAACGGCTCGCCCCCTTCTCGGCCGTGTCGCGCGCGGCGTAGCGGATCTGAAGCTGCGCCTCGCGGAAGCTGGCGTCGGGCGCGAGCCAGTCCGCGGCGGCGAACGGCGCCAGCGCGGCCAGCAGCGCCGTGGCGAGCGCGCCCGCGCGCCGGACCCGTGCGCCGGGCCGGAGTCCGGGTCCGGGGCGCGCATCGCCTGCCGCCCGCTCGACCCGGGTGCCGTCCGCGTCCGCCGGCGCGGCCCCGTCGCGGGGGCCGCTCACGCGGACAGGTACCGGCGCGTCGTCTCCAGCAGCACCTCGGCGCCGATCCGAAGGCTCTCCTCGTCCACGTCGAAGCGCGGGTGGTGATGGTCGTGCGTGAGCCCGCGCGACTCGTTGCGCGAGCCGATGGCGATGAACACGCCCGGGACACGCTCGAGGAACGCCGAGAAGTCCTCGCCGCCCATGGTGCGCACGTCGGCACGCACGTTCGCCTCGCCCACGACGCTGGCCGCCGCGGCGCGCGCGAACGCGCACATCGCCGGATCGTTCACCGTGGGCTTGTTGCCGCGCTCGTAGAGGACATCCGCCTCGCAATCGAGCGCCGCCGCCACGCCGCGCACGACGCGCTCGAAGTCGCGCGGAATGCGCGCCCACAGGTCGCGGTCGAAGACGCGGATCGTGCCGTTCATCCACGCGGTCTCGGGGATGATGTTGAACGCGGAGCCGGCGCGAAGCTGCGTCACGCTCACGACCAGCTCCTTCAGGGGGTCGGCGTTGCGGCTGGCGAGCGACTGGAGCGCGGTCACCGCGTGCGCGAGCGCCACGATGGGATCGCGCCCGGCCTGCGGCATGGCCGCGTGCGCGCCCCTGCCCTTGAACGTCACGGTGAACTCGTCCACCGCCGCCATCCAGGGGCCGGCGGTCACCCCGACGAGGCCGAGCGGCAGGTCCTGCCACACGTGCAGGCCGAACGCGGCGTCGGCCTTCGCCCACTCGAGCGCGCCGTCCAGGATCATCGCCTCGGCGCCGCCCTTGGGGCCGCCCAGCTCCTCGGCCGGCTGGAAGCAGAGCACGACGTCGCCCTTCGTCTCGCGCGCCTCGGCGACGAGGCGCTTCGCCACGCCGAGCAGGATGCTGGTGTGGCAGTCGTGGCCGCAGGCGTGCATCCGGCCCGGGGCCTGCGAGCGGTAGGGGACGTCGTTCTCCTCGTGGATCGGGAGGGCGTCCATGTCGGCGCGGAGCAGCACGGTCTTGCCCGGCCGGCCGCCGGCGATGCGCGCGAGCACGCCGGTGCGGCCCACGTGCGTCCGCGGCTCGAGCCCCAGCGCGCGCAGGCGCGCGGCCACGAGGCCGGACGTGCGCACCTCCTCGAAGCCCAGCTCGGGGTGCGCGTGCAGGTCGCGCCGGGTGGCGACCAGCTCGTCCAGGTCGGCTCCGGTGAAGTGCGGGGTGGCGACGGTCATGGGGGCCTCCGGGGCCGCGCGGGGTGGGGACGAGGCGGACTTCCCGGCATCTTGCCATCCGCCCGCGGGCGTGGGAAATGACGCGGCGGGCCGAAGCGTGCGCGGGCCGCGCTACGGGACGCGCACCAGCTTCCCCATCTCGTGCTGCTCGCCGGCGTGCAGGATGTAGAGGTAGATGCCCGCCGGCGCGCGCGCGCCGCGGTCCGTGCGCCCGTCCCACTCCACCACGTGCGGCCCGGCGACGCGGGGCCCCTCGCCCAGCGTCCGCACGACGCGGCCGGACGGGTCGGCGATCAGCAACTGGACGCGCCCGGGCCGCCGGAGCGTGAACCGGATCGTGGTCCGCGGGCCGAACGGATTGGGGGCGACCTGCGCCGGCCGCGGCCGCGGCTTGTCGTCGCCCGCGGCCAGCGACGATTCCGCATAGCGGTACACGGTGACGCCGCTGCCGTAGCCGAGCGTCGGACTCAGGAACTGGAACCGGTTCAGGTAGTCGCCCCACGGCGTCGGCGTCCAGGTCGAGCCGCCGTCGGTCGTGCCCATGGTCGGATTGTCGGCGCCGCCGATCCAGCCCACGTCGGGCGTGGCGAATCCGACGCCCTGCTCGTTGTAGTCCGGGAACGGCAGCTCCGTCCACGTCAGGCCGCCGTCCACGGTCTTGAGCAGGAACATCGGCCCCGCGAAGCGCTCGAGCGACACGTAGCCCACCGCGGGCGTGGGGAACGAGATCTTCCAGCACCACTCCCCGAGCCGCGTGCCGACGAAGCGCTGCTGCCAGGTGGCACCGCCGTCGGTGGTGTGCAGCACGACCGAACGGTTCGAGCTGGGGAACGCGCCCACGCTCCCCACCACGAAGCCCTCCGACGGGTTCCTGAAGTGCACGTCGATGGCCGTGCTCGCGAGCGGGGCCAGGTCCTTGCTCGTCCACGTGGCGCCGCCGTCCGCCGACTTGATGAGCCGCGCCGGGCCGGCGTACGAGCCGACGCCGTACACGACGGAGGGCGATGCCACGGACAGTCCGCACAGGGCGTTGGGCCGCGGCTCGGGCAGGTCGGCGACGGTGCTCCAGGTCACTCCGCCGTCGGTGGTGCGCATGAGGACCGCGCCCGAGGTGAGCGTGCCGGCGAAGCCGTGCTGCGCGTCGGCGAAGCGGATGCAGCGGAAGTAGCGCGCGGGGTTCTCGTAGGCGAGCAGCCAGGTGACGCCGCCGTCGCTCGTGCGGTAGATGCCGCCGTCGCCGGTGCAGACCCAGCCGTGGTCCGCGTCCAGGAAGTGGAGATCGTCCAGCCGCTGGGCGACCGGCGCCCCGGGGAGCGCCTGCCACTGGGGCGCGGCTGGCGCGGCCGGCGCGCCCAGGACCAGCGCGAGCGCGAGCCACGCGGGGGTGCGCACGGGGCCTCCGGGGTCGGGTGGGGGATGCGGGACGACCCGGGAATCGTACCAGAGCGCGCAGGGCCCGGGGGCGGATGCCCCCGGGCCCTCGCTTCAGCGCCGACGGACTACTTCTGAAGCAGCTTCCGCCGTTCGATCTCCTTCTTCAGCACGTCGCGGTTCGTGACCTTGAACTCGACGCGGCGGTTCTTCGCCATGTTGAGCTGGGTCGTGTTCCGCACCAGCGGCCGGCTCTCGCCGTAGCCCTTGATCGAGAGCTGGTCCGCCGCGAGGCCGGTGAACTTCTGCGTCAGGTAGTCCTTCACCGACTGGGCGCGATCCTCGGACAGGCGCTGGTTGAACGGCAGGCTGCCGCGCGAGTCGGTGTGACCGCCGATCTCGATGTTGAGCTGCGGCCACTTGAGCAGAATGGTCCCGACCTCGTCGAGCGCCGGGTAGCTCTCGGGCAGCAGCGTCGAGCGGCCGGTCTCGAAGTTCACGTTCTGGAGCCGGATCATGCCCGTGTCGAGCAGCTCGGTCTCCTTCTCGGTGACCTCGATCGGGCAGCCCTCCGAGTCCACCTTGAGGCCGGCGGCGGTGCCGGGGCAGCGGTCGAGGCCGTCGAACACGCCGTCGCCGTCGGAGTCGGTCGGGCACCCCTTCGCGTCCACCGTCGCGCCCCTCGGCGTGCCGGCGCACTGGTCGAGGCCGTCGAACACGCCGTCGCCGTCGGAGTCGGCCGGGCAGCCGCGCGCGTCCACGGTCGCGCCCTTCGGCGTGTCGCCGCACGCGTCCAGCCCGTCGTAGACGCCGTCGCCGTCCGCGTCCGTCGGGCAGCCCTTCGCGTCCACGGTCGCGCCCTTGGGCGTGCCGATGCACTGGTCGAGGCCGTCCCACACGCCGTCGCCGTCGGAATCCGTCGGGCAGCCCGTCGCGTCCACCGTGGCGCCGTTCGGCGTGTCGGGGCACTTGTCCTTCCGGTCCGGCACGCCGTCGCCGTCGGTGTCCTTCGGCGCGCCGCCGAAGCCGAACGTGAGCCCGCCCCAGTACTGCTGGTCGGAGAGGCTCGCCTTGGCCCAGTCCTCCTTGGGCACGTTGAGGAGGTTGCGCGCCTCGAGCCGGAGCCGGGCCACGTCGCCCAGCGGGATCGTCCAGCCCGCGATCGCGTCGAACGTGCCGAAGTGCGCGTCGTCGCTGGCCGAATCGGCCTTGTAGCGGTTGTAGCCGTAGCCCGCGCCCAGGTAGAGGTCGCCCCACTTGGACTCGGGCGAAAGGTTGGCGAGGAGCGCGCCGCCGCCCGTGATCACCGTGACGTCGTCGCCGTTGGAGCCGTTGCGCCGCTGCTCGTGCGTCTTCCCGTAGCTGCCGCTCGCCTCGATCGTGAAGTTGCGGGCGATCCTGTAGCCGATCCGCACGCCCCCGAGCGGGGCGTCGGCGAGCGAGTCGGCCGGGTAGCGCAGGCGCTCGTCGAACACGCCGTAGCCGCCGAGCAGCGAGACCGTCCACGTCTTGGACTCGACCGCGGCCGCCGGGACGGCGGACGCGAGCCACGCCGCCGCGAGGACGGGCGCGGCGAAAGTTCTGACCAGGCGCATAGGACCACCTCCATGTGGATCACGCACTCCGGTCGCGACGTTCGGGCCGCCGATCCGGACCGCACGCGCGGTAGGGTACGAGGGCCGGGGGGAGGCGACAAGCCGCTCCCACCCGGCCGTCGGGCCGTCTCGTCCGTTCATCGCGAGCCGGCGCCCGCCGGCCGGGTGCCCATGGGCCACCTATCGGCCACCCGGCACTCTCGCTTCTGCGCAGAAGCCCGCCGGACCATCCGGGACCGACGTAAGTGCATGCGAATGCGTCGAGCCGGAGTGCCGGTCGCTCCGGCCGCCGCGCCTCCCCTAGGATGCGCGACGCTCACGCTCCGCCGGCGCCCGGTTCGTGCCGGGCCCGTGCGGCAACCCCGGAACCGACCCATGCCCGCCCTCGAGGTCCGCGACGCCCGCAAGCGGTTCGGCGCCACGCAGGCGCTGGACGGGCTGACCTTCAGGCTCGGCGAGGGGGAGCTGCTCGGGCTGCTGGGCCCGAACGGCGCCGGCAAGACGACGCTCATCCGCGCCATCGCCGGCCGGGTGCGGCTGGACTCCGGCGCGGTGACGCTGTTCGGCTGCGCGATCGCCGCCGGCGCGCCGCGCGCCGACCTGGGCGTGGTGCCGCAGGAGAACGCGCTCTACCCGTTGCTGACCGCGCGCGAGAACCTGGAGACGTTCGGGCGTCTGAACGGGCTCGAGGGCAGGCGCCTGCGCGAGCGGACCGCGTGGGCGCTGGAGTGGACCGGGCTCGCCGACCGCGCGCGCAGCGTCGTGCGGTCGTTCTCGGGCGGCATGAAGCGTCGGCTGAACCTCGCCTGCGGCGTGCTGCACGAGCCGAAGCTCGTGCTGCTCGACGAGCCCACGGTGGGCGTGGACCCGCAGAGCCGGGAGAGGATCTACGACATGCTCGCCGGGCTGCGCTCGGACGGCGCGTCGCTGCTGCTCACCACGCACTACCTGGAGGAGGCCGAGGCGCGCTGCGAGCGGATCGTGGTCGTGGACCGCGGGCGCGCCGTCGCCGCGGGCACCCTGCCTGAACTTGTGGACCAGGCGGGGCTCGGGGGCCGGCTCGTGCGCCTGCGCCTCGACCGGGCCGCGGCCGCCGCGCCGCCGGGGTTCCAGCGCGAGGGCGACACGGGCGTGCTCACGGCCACCATCCGCGACGTCGGCGCGGAGCTGCCGGGGCTGCTCGCGCGCGTGCGCGAAGCGGGGCTCGGCGTGCGCGACCTCGAGGTGCGCACGACCAGCCTGCAGGCGGTGTTCCTGAAGCTCACCGGGCGGGAGCTGCGCGAATGATCGGGATGCTCGTGCAGAGGGCCTGGGCCCAGCTCGCCCGCGACCGCGCTGCGCAGGTGCTGTCGTTCATCGTGCCGATCGTGTTCTTCTCGGTGTTCGCGGTGATCTTCGGCGGCGGCACGAACGTGGGCCGCACGAGCCGGGTGCGCGTGGTGGTGGCCGACGAGTCGCGCACGGAACGCAGCGCGGCGCTCGTCCGGGCGCTCGAGGCCGACTCGGGCCTGCGCGTGGACGCCGTCGTTCCGCGCGGCGCCCGGGGCCCGGGCCGGGCCGGCGAGCCGTTCACGCGCGCGCTGGCCGAGCAGTGGGTGAAGCGGGGCGACGTGTCCGTGGCGCTCGTGCTGCCCGCGGGCGTCGAATGGTCCATCATGAACTTCAGCGTCGCGAGCCGGGTGCCCGCGGTCATCCTCTCCGACCCCGGCGACCCGGTCGCGTCGCGGCTCGTGGGCGGACTGCTCCAGCGCGCGGCGCTGCGCGTGGCGGCGAGCGGCGGCGGCGACCTCCCGCTCGGTCCCGGAAGCGCGGCGGAGCAGATGATGCCGCTCCCGTTCGAGGAGCAGCCCGTGCTCGGCCAGAAGCGGACGAGCCCGATGATCGCGTTCTACGCCGCGGGCATCGCGGTGATGTTCATCATGTTCTCCGCCGCCGGGGCGGGCGGGGCGCTGATCGAGGAGACCGAGTCCGGCACGCTCGAGCGCGTCCTGACGAGCGGCCTCGGCATGAACGGCCTGCTGCTCGCCAAGTGGCTGTCGCTGACCTCGTTCGCGTGCGCCCAGATCCTGGTGATGTTCGTGTGGGGCGCGCTCGCGTTCCGGCTGCCGCTCCTGTCGCACCTGCCGGGCTTCGTGGTGATGACCGTGTGCACCGCCGCGGCCGCCGCCGCGTTCGGGCTCGTGCTCGCGACGCTCGCGCGCACGCGCCAGCAGCTCTCGGGGCTCGCGAACCTGCTGGTGCTGGGGCTGAACGCGATCGGCGGAAGCATGTTCCCGCGCTTCCTCATGAGCGAGACGCTGCAGCAATTCTCGCTCGTGGGCTTCAACGCCTGGGCGCTCGACGGCTACCTGAAGGTGTTCTGGCGCGAATCACCGCCGCACGAGCTGGCGCCGCAGGTGGGCGCGCTGCTCGGGTTCACCGTGCTGTTCCTGTTCCTGGCGCGGCGGTTCGCGCGGCGGTGGGAGACGGCGTAGCGCGCGCATCCGCTGCGGCCACGCGGAAGCGAAGCATGGTGATCGCCACCGCGAGGAGCAGCGTGCCCGCCGCCATGCTCGAGTGGGCGAGCAGCCAGTCGGAGGCGGCCCGCCCGACCAGGTCGGTGTAGGAGGGCAGGAACAGCACTCCCGCCAGCACCAGCAGCACGCGCACGCCGCGGGGCGCCGGCTCGCGCCAGGCCAGCGCGGCCGCGGCCCAGGCCGGGAGCAGCAGCACGACGAACTGCGCCTTCAGGCTGAACCCCGTCACCTGCACCATGGCGCAGCACCCGAGCGCCAGGTCGAGCAGCAGCGCCCGCGGCGCGGCGGGCGACGGCGCGGCGAGCCAGACGAACGCGTACGCCGCCAGCACCAGGAGCGAGAGCCCGCGGCTCACGCGGGTGAACGTGGCGGCGTCGAGCGCGGCCACGTTCACTCGCGTGTCGCCGAACGCGGGGGCGGCCACGAGCAATCGGCGGAGGCCGGCGTGGGGCGACTGGTCGATCACCCGCGAGCCCTGGAGCGTCCCGCCCGCCGCGGGCGCCACGACCTTGGCGTGCCATTGCCCGAGCAGGCGGCCGCCGCCCTCCGGTCCCAGGGTGACGAACGGCGCGGCGAGCGCCAGCGCCGCGCCCGCCGCGAACCCCGCGGCCACTCGCCCCCGGCGGTGGCGGACGAGCGGCAGTGCGAGCAGCGCGGCGGGCATCTTGAGCGCCGCGGCCAGGCCGAGCGCTATGCCGGAGAGAGCCCGGCGAGGGCGGCGCCCGGCGGCCGGCGTGACCGCCGGCGAGGCGGCGACGCCCGCCCCCAGCGGCACTCCGACCGCCGCGCGCACGGCGACCGCCACCAGCCACAGGAGGAACAGGTTGGCCTGCCCCAGCGCCAGGTTGTCGTGCGCGAGCCCCGCGAGCGGGAGCGCGGCCGCGAGCAGCGCCCTCGCGCCCGGCGCGAGTCCCACCGCGCGCAGCGCGGCGAGCAGGGACCCGATCGCGTCAAACAGGAAGCAGAGGTTGAGCGCGTACCAGGCCCACGCCGCCGCGGGGAGCGGCAGGAGCGCGAGCGGCGCCAGCGCCCAGGCGAACCACGGCAGGTAGACGTAGCCATGGAGACCCGAGCCCACCACGTAGGGCGAACGCCCCGCCAGCAGATCGCGGGCCGCCTCCCAGTAGATCGGGAAGTCGTTGCCGTCGCGGAGCTGCTTGTGCACGGCGGTGAAGCCGATGGCGGCCAGCGCCACGGCGAGCAGCGCGAGCGCCCCCGGCCGTGCGCGGCTCAAGCCGCCGTGAGCAGGAGCGGCGCGCCCTTCGTGACCACGAGCGTGTGCTCGTGGTGCGCCGAGAGCGAGCCGTCGCGCGTGCGGATGGTCCAGCCGTCCTCGTCCTCGACCATCTCGCCGTCGCCGGCGGCGATGATGGGCTCGAGCGTGATGACGAGCCCGTCCGTGAGCCAGCCGCGCGCCGCCGGGTCGGGCCAGTTGGGGACCATCGGCTCCTCGTGGATGGTGCGGCCGATGCCGTGGCCCTGGAGCGTGCGCACCACGGAGAAGCCCTTGCGCTCGACCTCCTCCTCCACGACGCGCCCCACGTCCAGCACGCGCCCGCCGTGGCGGACCGCGCGCAGGCCCTTCTTGAACGCCTGCTCGGCGCATGCGATGAGCTGCTTCGCGCCCTCGGAGATGCGCCCCACGCCCACGGTCACGCAGGCGTCCGCCATGAAACCGTCCAACTCCGCGGTCACGTCCAGCTTGACGAGGTCACCCTCCGCGAGTTTCCGCGACGCGGACGGGATGCCGTGCACGATCTCGTCGTTGACGCTGATGCAGGTGACCCCGGGGAACCGGTAGACGAGCTGCGGAGCCGAGCGGGCGCCCGCCGAGTCGAACACGCGCTTCGCGACCGTGTCCAGCTCCGCGGTGGTGACCCCCGGCGCCACCGCCGCGCGCATGGCCGCGAGCGTGTCGCGCACCACCGCGCCCGCCGCCTTCATGCCGGCCAGGTCCTGCTCGCTCTCGATGGACATGCGAGGCAGCGTGCATGGGGCGCGCGGGGGGCGCAAGCCGGAGCATCCGACGGGCCGCTCCGCCGCCGTGCGCCTCGGAGCGCAATCGACGGCGGAGCGCCGCCCGCCTACCGCCTCGTCGTGTCCGCCGGCGCCGGCGCGGGGGCGGTCGTCGTGTCGCGCGGCGCCGCCTCGTCTTGCTGGAGCAGGCGGCGGCGCTCGATCTCCTTCCGCAGCACGTCCTTGTTGATCACCACGAACTCGACGCGGCGGTTCTTCGCCCAGTTCAACTCGCTGGTGTTGCGCACCACGGGCTTCGCCTCGCCGTAGCCCTTCACCGTGAACTGCCCGGGTGCGAGCTGCGCGAACTTGCCCGTCAGGTACGTGCGCACCGCCTCGGCCCGCGCCTCGGACAGCGTCTGGTTGCGCGCCGCGGAGCCGCGCGAGTCGGTGTGGCCGCCGATCTCGAGCTTCAACTGCGGCCAGCGCGTGAGCAGCGTGCCCACCGCGTCCAGCGTGGGGTAGCTCTCCGGAAGGATGTCCGACTTGTTGGTCTCGAAGTTCACGTTCTGGAGCCGGATCATGCCGGTGTCCAGCAGCTCCGTCTCGCGCTCGGTCACCTCGATCGGGCAGCCCTTGGCGTCCACCTTGAGTCCGGCCATTGTGTCGGGGCACTCGTCCAGCCCGTCGAACACGCCGTCTCCGTCCGAGTCCTTCGGGCAGCCCCTCTCGTCCACGGCCGCGCCCTTGGGCGTGCCGGGGCACTGGTCGATTCCGTCGAGCACGCCGTCGCCGTCCGAGTCGCTCGGGCAGCCGCGCGCGTCCACCGTGGCGCCCTTCGGGGTGTCGGCGCACTGGTCGAGGCCGTCGAACACGCCGTCGGCGTCGGCGTCGCTCGGGCAGCCCTTCGCGTCCACCGTGGCGCCCTTCGGCGTGCCCTCGCACTGGTCGAGGCCGTCGTAGACGCCGTCGCCGTCGGTGTCGATCGGGCAGCCGTTCGCGTCCACCTTGGCGCCCGCGGGCGTGCCGGGGCACTTGTCCTTCTTGTCGGGCACACCGTCGCCGTCGGTGTCGCGCGGTGTGGCGCCCAGCGCGAACGTGAGTCCGGCGCCCAGCACCACGGTGTGGAGCCGCGAGGAGGAGCTGCCCGAGAACGACTTGAACGACACGTCGCGCGCCTCGAAGCGGAGGCCCACGGCGTCCGTCATCCACAGCTTCACGCCGCCGCCGAACTCGAGCGTGGTCTCGGTGCTGCCCGAGGCGTTGGACGGCTTGCCCTGCGCCGTGCCGCCGCCCGCGAACAGGTACGGGCCGCCCCAGCGCCCGCGCGCGGGCGAGAGCACGAGGTTGCCGCTCACGTGCAGCCAGTCGAAGTCGCGCCCGCCGGGCGTGTCCTCGGTGGTGGGCGAGAACCCGCCCGCGGCCTCGAGGCCGAACCACGACCTCGACTGCCACGCCACCCGCCCGCCCACGTGCAGGTCGTCGGTGAGCGGCAGGTTGCTGCCGGGGAAGCGCAGCTTGCTGTCGAACATCGTGAACCCGCCGAACGGCGTCAGCTCCCAGTGCGATCCGAGGGGCTCGGCCACGGCCACGCCGGCCGCGAGCAGCGGGACCAGGGCGAGCGGGGCGAACCGGAGGCGGTGGCGCATCTCGTTCTCCTTAGGCACTATGTCGGAAGCCCGGTACTGGGCTCGCGGCCGCCGCACAGTGCGGCGCCGCCCTGCCGAAACGCGGGACGTCGGAGGCGCCGGCCCGCCGCGACGACACGCACGAGGCCGTGTCGGCACAACGTGTTCCGGGCGCGAGGGGCGGGAGCCTACGAGGCGCGGGGCGGCGCGTGCAAGCTCCGGGCCCCGGACATCGGCCGGGGCCCCGGAGCGGACCGACCGCGGCCCGTGCGCGCCGTCGTGCGCGCGCTCCGACCTACAGAGCGCTCCCGCAGTGACGGCACTTGCGCGCGTCCGCGAGCACCGACTCGCGGCACTCGGGGCAGGTCTTGGTCGCGGGCGCGGCGGCCGGGGCCGGGGCGGGTCTCACCAGCATCTTCGTGAGCCACTGGATCACGAACGCGATGATGAGGAAGTCCACGACCGTGCCGAAGAACGAGCCGGCCTTGATGGCGTTCACGACCTCGCCCGCGTCGTTCCGCCGGAGCACGATCTCGGCGGTCCGCCACGAACCACCCGGGATGACGAGCGAGATGAGCGGCATGAGCACGTCGCTCGTGAGCGAGCCCACCACCTTGCCGATCGCGCCGCCGATGATGACGCCGAGCGCGAGCGACATCGCATTCAGCCCTTCGAGCATCGTCATGATGCGCTTCAACATGGGTCACCTCCTGGGATGGACGGCCTGCCCGCCCGCGGCAGGATAGCGCCGGTCGGCGTCACCCACGAACCGCGGACCGAGGCGCGGATGCCGCGCACATCGCGATGGCAGGCCGCGGGCCCGTGGCTAGAACGTGGCCTGGAGCTGGAGGAAGCCCTTGTCGTGGATGAGGGCCACGTCGTAGTGCTCCGAGTCGAGCTCGAGCCCCTCCGTGCCCTGGAGGAGCAGCCGTCCGAACCGCTTCTGGAGCGTGAGAAACAACCGAGTCTCGACCCGGGTGCCCCAGGTGAACACGGGGATCCGGCCGGACGGGTCCACCGTGACCCGGTTGCGCATGAACCCGACGCGGGCGCGCAGGTCCCACGGCGCGGCGAAAGCGCCCTCGAGCATGGGCATGCGGTCGATGATGCCGAGCGAGGAGTTGCCGTGCGGCGGCCGCCAGACCTGGTCGCGCTCCTGGTAGAAGAACCGCACGCCCACCTCTCCGCGCTCGCCGATCGCGCGGCTCACCGCGCCCTCGACGCGCCAGCGCCGGCGGTAGAGATGATGGTCGCCCGCCACCGTCTGCCACTCGGCCCACGACGACGTTTGCGTCTGCTCGAACCCCAGCTCGGCGCGGGTGCCGCCGAAACGGCGCGCGAGGCTGGCCGCGTGCTTCACGCCCCACAGCCGCTCGCGGCGGCGCTCGGCCGGGTCATGGGTCTCGAAGCGCTTGACCGAGGGCGTGAGCCACTTGCCCGAGACCGCGACCTCGTGCGCGGGCCCGCGCCAAGCGAGCGCGAGCGCGGGCTCGAACGGGTGGCGCTCGTAGGGCTGGTACTCGTCGCCCACCTGCGTCTGGCGCGACGCCCACAGCTTGTTGAACACGTCCTCGAGCCCCATGACGGCGCTCACTTGAAGGGCCGTGCCCGCGTGGCCCACGTCCCAGAGCAGCGCGGCGTCCTGGCGGGCCTTGTCGAACGTCGGGCGGAACCGCGCGCCCCACAGCCCGGCGCCCGGGATGGGGAAGCGGAAGTCGAGCGAGGTCCAGCCGTAGAACGACTCGTCGTCCGAGACCTCCCGGATCTCGAGATCGAACCGGGTGCTGTCGCTCATCGGCACGCGGAACACGAGCTGGTGGTCCAGGTACCACTTGCCCGAGGTGAAGCAGCCCTGCATGGAGCGGAACCCGGCCCGCGTCCGCGTCCACTCGTCACGCCACTCGACCGGCGGGCGGACCAGCACGTGGTCGAGCAGGTTCTCGTCGTCCGCCTCCTGCCGGCCCACGTCGAACGTGGCGAATTCCTCGTAGCTCGCGCGCGCGGGGGTCGCGAGCGGCAGCAGGACCAGCGCCAGGGCGAGGCGCAACGCGCGCGGGGTCGCCGGCGTCGCGGGAGCGTCCCGGAGGCGGGGCCGCCGCATCAGCCCCGCGCGGCCGCCGGCGCGAACGACGCCGCGCGCGCCACGAACGCCCGGGCGCGCGACTCGATCTCGGCGAAGCGGCCGGCCAGCGCGAGCGCGGGGTCGGCGAGCGCGCCGCCCAGCCCGCACGCGACGCAGCCGGCGGCGAGGAACGGCACCACGTTTTCGAGGTTCGTGCCGCCCGCGGCGAGCATGGGGATGTCGGGGAGCGGGTCGCGGATCACCTTGATGTAGTCGGGCCCGCCCGCGACGCCCACCGGGTAGACCTTCACCAGGTGCGCGCCCTGCGCGACCGCGTGCAGGATCTCTCCGGTCGTGTAGGCGCCCGGGCAGTAGAGCGTGCCGGTCTCGCGTGCGACCGCCGCCACCTCGGCCGAGACGTTGGGCGCGATGAGGAACCGCGCGCCGGCGCGGAGCGCGTCGTGCGCCTGCCGCGCGGTGAGCACCGTGCCGGCGCCCACGACCACGCCCGGGCGCGCCTCGGCTGCGAGTTCGCGCATCACCGACGGCGCGTCGGGGACCGAGTACGTGATCTCGACGAGGGCGATGCCGCCGCGGATCACCGCGCGGGCCGCGCCGAGCGCGGCCTCCGGGCTTGCGGCGCGGATGACCGCGACCAGCCGGTGGGCGCGGACGGCGTCCGAGACCTGCGCCGCGTCCTGCGGGGGGCTCGCCATGGCGTGCGACTCTACGCGCCGCGCCCTCGGGGCGTCCACACGCACGGGCGTCCGCGCGGCGGCGATGTGGCATCATGCCGCGCGTGACGCTCCGTCCCCCGCGTGAGACCCGCGCATGAGCGCCTCCCGCCGCGTGCCGCCGTGGGTGTGGATCGCCGCGGCGCCGCTCGCGCTGTTCCTGCTCGCGTGGGGCGCGCTCGGGATCCTGCTGCCGCCCGAGCGCGCCACGCGGCTCGTGCGCGAGCAGCTGTCGCGCAGCCTCGCGCGCGAGGTGCGGTTCGAGAAGGTCTCGCTCTCGCTGTTCCCGCCGGTGCGGCTCGCGGTGCGGAGGCTGGAGCTGGCGGAGCCGGGCGGGTTCGAGCGCGGCGCCGCGTTCTCGGCGGCCTCGCTCGACCTGGACCTGGACGTGCCGGCGCTCCTCGGGCGCCAGGTGCGCGTGCGCCGGCTCGCGCTCGCGGGCCCCGCGCTCCACCTGCTGCTGCGTGCCGACGGCACCACGAACCTGGACGGCATCGGCGCCGCGCCCGGCGGCAAGCCCGGCGCGGCCGCACCCCCCGCGCTGGACCTCGACGTCCGCGAGTTCCGCGTGCGCGACGGCGGGGTGCTCGTGGACGACCTGCGTGCGGGGCGACGGATGATGCTCCGACTCGAGACGCGAATGGACCTGGTCGCCGAGAAGGGCGGCGCCCGCGTCGCCACCGGCGGCGAGACCGTGCTCTCGGGCCTCACCACGGGCCCGCTCACGGCGCGGAGCGCGGGCGAGATGCAGCAGGGCCTCGCCCGGCTCGAGTGGAACGTGCGGCACCGCGGCAAGTTCGACGCGGCCGCGCGGCGGCTCGCGCTCGAGGAGATGGCGCTCCGACTCGGCGGCACGCAGGTGGCGCTCTCGGGGCTCGTGGACAGCGTGGGCCCGCGCGCCCGCTACGCGCTCCAGGCGCGCGGCAGCGGCGTGGACCTGGCGCAGGTGCTCGAGTGGGTCGCGGTCGCCGACGCGAAGGCGGTGAGCGGCATCACCGGCCGCGGCGCGCTGGCGTTCGACCTCGCCGCGCGCGGGAGCGTGGCGCCCGGCGCGCTGCCCGCCCTCACCGGCGTGCTCACGGTGCGGGACGCCGCGTTCCGCTACCCAGGCGCTCCCGCCGAGGTGAGCGACCTGGCGTTCGCCGCGAACTTCCGCCCCGACTCGCTCGTGATCCCCGACCTGCGCGCGCGCGTCTCCGGCCAGCCGGTCGCGGCCCGGCTCGCGGTGTGGCGGTTCGCCGACCCGATGCTGGACTTCGCCGTGCGCGGAAACGTGGACCTGGCGGCCATCGCGCCCGCGCTCGCGGCGAAGGACACGCGGCTCGCGGGCCGCGCGGCCGTGGACGTGAGCGGCCGCGGCCGGGCGAAGGACCCGGGCACGTTGGCACTGGCGGGCGCGGCCGACCTCCACGACGTGAGCGTGGAGGGCGCGGGGCTCCCGAAGAAGGTGGAGCAGGTGAACGGCCGGGTGGAGTTCTCGGCGCAGCGCGCCACCGTGAAGCAGCTCTCGGCGCGCGCCGGACAGTCGTCCTACACGCTGGATGCCAGCGTCGGGCGGCCGCTCGCGCTGCTGGCCGAGCCCGGGAAGGTCCCGCCCGCGGACGTGGACTTCACGTTCCGCTCACCGCACCTGGACCTGGCCGAGCTGCTGCCCACGACGCCGGGCGCGCCGTTCCTGCCCAACGCGCGCGGCGGCGGCCGGGTGGCGATCGCGCGCCTCAGGCAGGGCCGGCTGGACGTGAGCGACGTGCAGGCCGAGGCGAAGCTCTCGCCGGCCGCGCTCGAGTCGCCGCGGTTCACGCTCCAGGGCTACGGCGGCAGCGTGCGCGGCGACGCGCGCTTCGACCTGCGCGACACGCGCAAGCCGGTCTACGCGGTGCGCGCCGTGGTGGACACCGTCAAGGCCGGGGCGCTCCTCGGCGCGTGGACGCCGGTCAGGGACCTGCTCGCGGGCACGCTCAGCACGAACCTCGAGTTCTCGGGTGCCGGCCAGACGCCGGATGACCTCAAGCGCACGCTCACGCTGGTGGGACTCGCCGCGATCTCCGAGGGCCGCCTCGGCCCCGGCCCCGCGCTGGAGGCGGTGGCGCGGTTCGTGAAGGTGCCGAAGCTCCGCCAGCTCGACTTCAAGAAGCTCGAGCTGCCCATGCACATCCACGACGGCCGGCTGACCACCGACGCGGTCCAGCTCAGCGGGCCGAGCGGCGACTGGAAGCTCGTGGGCGCGGTCGGATTCGACGGCGCGCTCGACTACGCGGTGAGCGTGACGCTGCCGCCCGCGGCCGTGGAGGCGCTGGGCGCGCGCGCCGCGCTCGCGGCAGGCGCGCTCGCCGACCCGCAGGGCCGGATGCTGCTCGACCTGCGCGTGAGCGGCCCGGCGCGCGCGCCGCGAGTCGCCTGGGACACGGATGCCATGCGTGCTCGGCTCGCCGGGCGCGCCTCGGAGGCGCTCGCCGGGCAGCGCGCGAGGCTCGAGGCCGACGCGCGCGAGGCGGCTCGCCGGGCGCTGCTGGAGCGGCTCGGCGGCCGGCAGGACTCGGCCGCCGCGGGCGACTCCGCGGCCGCGGCCACGCGCCTCACGCCCGGCGGCGAGCGCGACACGCTCCGGAGCGCGGCGAAGGGGCTGCTCGAGGGGTTCTTCGGGAGGAAGCAGGGCGCGACCCCGGCCCCGCCGCCCGCGCCGGCCCCGGACACGACGCCGCGCTGAGCCGGCCGGGCGATCGCCCGGTCGGCCGGTCACGGGCGTCCGAGCGTCCGACGGGCGACCACCCGGTCAGCGCGTCGCGGGCGCCTCCGCCTCGATCGGGGCCGGGTCCAGTTCCTCGACCACGGCGCGCAGCAGGTCGGCGGCGCCCGCCACGCCCAGCTCCCCGGATGGATCCAGCGAAGCGAGCGAGACACCGGGCGAGGCGCGGTGTCGCATCTCGCCGGCGGCCCAGCGCTCGACCGCCTCGCGCACCCGCCCGGCGCTCGCGGCGTCGCGATCGTGCGCGCGCCGCGTCGCTGCCGCCCAGGCGCCGAGCCAGTCGGGCTCGGCCGCGCCGTCGCCCGGCCGCGGTCGGAGTCCGCCCGGGGCGGCGAGCTCGCGCGTCACGGTGGCGAGCAGCCGCACGGCCAGGTTGGGCGGCAGCAGCATGGGCGGGAGCGAGACCGCGAGGAGTTGCGCGGGCACCAGCTCGCGGCGCCGCACGTCGTCGGGCAGCAGCGCGCCGAACAGCTCGCCGGCCTCCTCGTCCCAGAAGCGTTCGATGAACGCGCGCTGGAGCTCCCTCGCCCATGCCAGGTAGAACGCGGCGTTCTCGCGCCGGTTCGCGCGCTTGGCGAGCTGCGCCATGGCGACGAGCGCGTGGTACCAGAGCGCGTTCAAGTCCGCGCGCGAGCAGGCCGATCCGCCCTCGCCCGACCACAGGAACCCGTCGCGGTCGCAGCGCACCCCTTCGCGCGAGCCCGCGCGCAGGCTCTGGAGCACGCCCTCGAGCGCGGCGTACGCGCCGTCGCGGAGCCAGTCGGCGGTCTGCGCCGAGTCGTCGCGGCGCGAGAGCAGGTCCACGACGTGGATCAGCCACAGCGAGCTCTCCGGGCCGGAGTAGTGCGGCATGCCGTCGGCGCCGAAGCCGGCGGGCGCGAGCCCCTCGTCCAGGTAGGCGATGTAGCCGCGGGCGATGTCGCGCGCGACGCGGAACCCGCGCAGCGACACGAACCCGGCGGCGACGCGCAGCGCGTCGGGGCCGCGCTCCTCGGCGCGGCCCGGCTGTGTGAGCACGGCCGTGCGGTCGGCGCGCTCGAGGAGGGCGTCGTGCAGCCGGGCCGCGAGCCGCGCGACGAGCGCCTGGTCGCCGCTGTCGAGCGAGGACCCGGGTTCGGCCGCGGCCGGCGGCTCGGCGCCCGCCTCGCGCGCCGCGCCTGCTTCGCGGGCCGCGCGGGCGGCCACCGCTTCGGCCACCTGCCGGCGCGTCACGCGCGCGCCGGCGATCGCCGTGTCGTGCCAGCCGGCGCGGCGCTCGCTCTCGGCCAGGCCGAGCATCGAGACGCAGTCGGCGAGTGTGCGGGCCGGCGGCGTGCCGAGCCGCTGCTCGGCGGCGAGCGTCCGGAACAACTGCTCCTCGGGCGAGGCCACCACGTGCAGCGCCGCGCCGGGTTCCGCCAGCACCAACTGGACCCAGCCCGGAAGAAACGCGTCCTCGACGGGCGTGCCCTCGCCCAGGTCCGGGTCGCCCGGCTCGAGCGAGCGCTCGCCCGGGTAGGCGAGCCCGCGGTGCCAGGCTCGCGCCGGCATGAACGCGCCGCCGTGCCAGAGCGTGAGCGGCGCGTAGCCCTCGACCGTGCCGCAGCGCACCCTGCCCGGGATCCCCGTGGTCGCGCCGCGGAACTCCGGCGTCTCGCGTTCGAGGCCCTCGAGGGAGCGCGCCACGAGGAGCGGCGCCACGTCCAGCCGCACCGGCCCGCCCGCGAGCAGCCGCCAGGTGGCGAGGAGCGCCGGGTGGCCCTCGATCGTCCGGTACTCGCGTTCGAGCCGCCAGCCCTCGCCGCGGACCCGCCACCTCGGCCACGGCGACGCCGTCAACGACTCGAGGAACGCGGGCGGGCGTCCGCGCGCGGCGAGCCCAGGGCCGGCCTCGCCGCGCGCGGACGCGACGAACGCGGGTGTGAGCTCGCAGGGCGCCCCGCCCTCCGGGGTGGCGCGGTCGTCGAAGCGGAGGAGGGAGACGGCCGGCCATTCGGCGCGCGGGCCCACGCCGGGGGCCGCGAGCAGAGCATGCCCGCGCCGCGCGGCCGCGCCCGAGGACGTGCCGCACACGAGCGCGCCGCGGCCGTCGGAGAGCCACCACGTCCGGGTGCTGGTGTGAAGCAGCGAGGCGAGGACGTCCTGTCCCGGCTCCATGGGACGCCAGCATAGACGCCTCGCGTGGCCCGAAGCCAGCACGGTGTGCCTGGCGCTCGGGAGATCGCAGGTCGTGGTGTCGAGGGCCGGCCCCGCGCGGCGCCGTCCCGCGCGCGGACGGCGGCCCGCACGCCTCAGTGCGCGGCTGTGGGTCGGCGGATCACCGCCGAGACGGGCACGAGCCGCACCTCGCCCAGCCGTTTCGGGTCGAGCGCGCGCGCGAGCCAGCCCGCGCTCGCCGGGGTGACGCGCACGATCACCAGCGCCTGGCCGCGATCGCGCGCCCGCGCGACCGCCGCGGTCCACGCGCGCTCGAACGCCCGCGCGTCGCCGCGCCGGGCCTCGCCGTCGATGGTCTCGTCCGGCTCGTCGTACGCGGCGCCGACCCGCGCCGCCAGCGGCCGGCACACCGCGCGCGGCACCGCGTTCACGTGCAGGAACGGGAGCTGCGAGCGGCGCAGCTCCTCGTAGACCGCGGTCATAAAGGCCTCGTCCTGGGTCGCGAACGAGCCCATCAGGTTCGCCACCGCCACCACCGGACGGGCCACGTCGATCTCGCGGCGGAGCGCCTGACCGATGCGCCCCGGCGGCATGCTCACGAGCAGCGTGGCGGGCCCCGGGTTCACGCGCGGGTAGTTCTCGGGTTCCATGGGCATGAACAGCACGACCTCGCGCCGGCGCTCGTGCGCCGCGCGCAGCGGCTCGCTCCGGCCGGCGCCGGTCGCGGCCACGCCCACGGAGAACACCTCGGGCCGCCCGCTCACGGCCGCGAGCAGCGAGTCGTCCTCGGCGGAGGCCACGAGCAGCACCGCGAGCTTCGCCGGTTCGGGCGCGGAGTCCTCGCTCGGGGGCGCGGGGCGCGCGAGCCTCACCTCGTGCGTGGGCCGCCCGGGCACGCCCACGAGCAGCGTCACCACCAGCCGGCCCTCGCGGTCGGTGCGCTCGCGCCCCGACAGCACCTCGGCGCCTCCGGCTTCCACCGCTCGCGTGACCAGGTGATTGGCGAGGAGCGGCGAGGCCCCGCGCGGGAGCGTCACCTCCCAGGCGAGCGACGGCCCCGAGCCGCCGCGCGCCTCGGAGGCGATGGCGGTGCGGGGCACGCCGGCGCGCTCGAGGCCCTGCTCGATGCGGCGCCCGACGATGCGCACGGCGTGTGCGCGGCTGCCGAGGTGGACGTGGCGCCACAGCGCCAGGCGGCCCGAGTCCGACACGAACCACGCGAACAGCTCGCCCGCGAGGAACAGCAGCAGGGCGCCAGCGGCGATCGCGCCCACCAGGAACGGGGCGCGTTTCCCTTTGGCGGACGAGCGTCGCTTGACCATGAGGAGCGTCTCGCACAGTAAGAAGGCTCCGCGCCGAGCGTCAATGAAGAGGAATCGCTGGCGCCGCCGTGTGCACGACGGCTCGCTCGTGGAGCCATCGCGGATCGGCCGCGAGCCTGCGTGCGAGGACAGGCGCCCTGGCGGGCGGCGTCGTGTCGCGCGAGGACGGGGCGCCGGGGGGGCGCCATCGAGGAGCTCGTGGACGGGGATCGGAGCCCGCCTCCGCCGGTGGTCCCGGGCGGACTCCGGCGCCACCTCCCTTGAGAACATCGTCGCGCGACGCTCCCCGTGGTGCGGGTCACCCGGCCGGGGCGGCTCCGAACGCCCAGTGCGGGGGCCTTTTTGCAGCAGCCTGACATCGGGCGGAACCCCGACTGACACGATTTCCGCTGGCCGGCCGATGATTCCAGGGTCTTTGCGGGGCGTGCTCCCCACGAGTGCGACCTCGGCGTCCAAACCTTCCGGGAGGTCGACTCCATGAAGTCGCTGCGCCTGCTCGCCGTTGCCCTGCTCGCCTGCGCCTGTACCGCTTCCGCGGCGCTTGCCTGCGACGCCCACAAGTCCGCGAAGAACTCCACCGCCGCCAAGGCCACGACCGCCAGGGCGGCGAGCGCTTCCAAGGTCGCGCACGCGGCCCACGCCGGCTGCACGGCGGAGATGGCCGCGGCCTGCACGCCCGCGATGGCGGAAGCCTGCATGAGCAATCCGGCCGTCGCCGCCGCCATGGGCTGCGAGGCGAAGGGCGCCTCGGCCACCGCCATGGTCGCGAGCAACAGCAAGGCAGGCAAGGCCGCGAAGGGCGGCGACTGCTGCGCCATGAAGGGCTCCTCGACCGCCTCCGTGGCCGCCGCGAACGCCAAGGCGTCCGCCATGGACCACTGCGCGACCGGCAAGGCCTCCTCGGCCGCCGTGGCCGGCATGAAGGGCGCGGCGCACGACTGCTCGGCCTGCCTCGATTGGTCCACCTGCGAGCAGGACGTGAACGCGCTCGGCGCCAAGGCCCAGGTGGTCGCGCTCAAGAACGGCGCGATGATCGTCTACACGACCGAGTCGCCGGCCGACGTGAAGGCGCTCCAGGCCATGGTCGCCAAGCGGCACGAGAAGCTGATGTCCTCGCTCGCCGCGGGCGGCAGCAAGAGCCTGTGCCCCGAGTGCAAGGCGCTCCGCGGCGCGATCGCCAGCGGCAAGCTCCAGCGCGAGGTGGTGAACGTCGAGCGCGGCTGCATGACGCTGCTCACCTCCAGCGACCAGAGCGTCGTGACCCGCATCCGCAACATGACCGGCCAGCCGGTCGCGATGCGCTGATCGCGCGCCCCGCGAAGATCCCCGGGCCGGTCCGCCACTGGCGGACCGGCCCGCCGCTTTGTGGCCCGGGCCGCCGCGTCGCGGCGCGCCTCGGCGCCTCCGCGGGCGCGCCCGTCGGCCGCAGGCTCCGGCGTGGACGTGCGCACCGGCCTCCCAGCCCCTAGGCTCCCCGCGCTCATGTCCCTGCCCGTTCCCCGGCTCCTGCCGCGCTCGCGCGAGCACAAGCTGTTCGTGCTGGTGGTGGCCGTCGCGCTGCCGGCGCTGGCTCTGGCCGTGACCGCCGTCTGGCTCACGCTGCGGGTCTCGCGCCAGGTCGAAGCCGAGTCCGGCCGCTACAACGCCTACCTGGCCGAGAAGGTCGTCGAGGCGTTCGAGCGCGAGCTGCTGGACGAGGTGCGCGCCGCGCTGGGGCCCGCCGAGGCGGCGTCCCGCGCCACCGGCGACCAGGAGGAGATCCGGCGCGCGCTCGCCAGCCGGGCGCGCTTGTTCGAGGCGCCGCACTTCGTGCCTCTCGCCCAGCTCGAGGGCTATTCCATCGTCACGGTGGACGGCCAGCTGCTCATCTTCGGCGCCGACCCCACCGGGCAGCGCGAGCACCCGTTCGCGGCCATGCTGCTCTCCGGGCCCGACGGCAACGTGCTCGGGGCCGGCGGCTGGTGGTTCAACCCGCGCGCGTTCCTCGCCGAGCACCTGCGCACGGTGGTCGTGGACCGGCTGCCCGCGAGCCCGCGCATGTACGGCGGGCTCGAATCCACGCGTCATCTGGCGATCACCGTGCTCGGCCCGCTCGGCAACGAGGTGGCTCACGTGCGCGAGTCGGCGTTCCCGGCCACCGCGCGCCACGCGCCCATGACCGGGCCGTTCGAGGGCTTCCAGGTGCGCGTGGCGGCCACACCCACGTCGCCGGTGGCGTTCGCGAACCGGCTCGTGGCCATCGAGATCGCGTTCATCGGCCTGCTCACGCTGGTGATGCTCGGGGCCACGTTCGTGGGCGCGCGCTACATCCTGCGCCAGGTCGAGCTGGTGAACGCCAAGACCAGCTTCGTTTCCAACGTCACGCACGAGCTCAAGACCCCGATCTCGGTGATCATGGTCGCGGTCGAGACGCTGGAGCTGGGACGCTACAGCACCGACGCCGAGCGCGAAAAGTTCCTGCGCGCGATCGCGCGCGAGACCGACCGCCTCGCGCACCTCGTGGACAACATCCTCGACTACTCGCGGCTCGAAGCCGGCCAGCGCACCATCGACCGCGCGCCGGTGGACCTGCGCGAGGTGGTGAACACCGTCATGGACACGTTCCGCCTGCGGCTCGAGGACGCCGGGTTCCACTACGAGGTCACCCTGCCGGACGCGATGCCGCTCGTGCTGGGCGACGGCCGCGCGCTCCAGCACTGCCTCCTGAACCTGCTCGACAACGCGGTCAAGTACTCGCGCGACCGCAAGGACGTCCGGGTCGCGCTCACGACCGACGGCGACGAGGTGCGGCTGGCCGTGGCGGACCGGGGCATCGGCATACCGCCCGACGAGCGCGAGCGAATCTTCGAGAAGTTCGCCCGGGTCGAGACCGGGCTCGTCCACACCGTGAAGGGCGCGGGGCTGGGGCTGTCGCTTGTCCAGATGCTGGTCCGGGCGCATCATGGCCGGGTCGAAGTGGCCAGCACGCCCGGCGAGGGGAGCACGTTCACCATCGTGCTGCCGGCTCTGGACGGCGGGCGCTCCGGGAGAGGGACATGACCACGGAAAAGAAGAAGATCCTGATCGTCGAGGACGAAGAGGGCCTGCTCGACGGCCTGGCCCACAACTTCCGCTACGAGGGCTACGAGGTCCTGACGGCGAAGACCGGCCAGGAGGGCCTGCGCATGGCGCTCAAGCAGAAGCCGGACGCCGTGCTCCTGGACATCATGCTGCCCGAGAAGGACGGCTTCACGGTGCTGAAGGAACTGCGCCAGAGGCACAAGGACATCCCGGTCCTTGTCATGACCGCGCGCAACTTCGAGGCCGACGTGCTCAAGGGCTTCGACCTGGGCGCGGACGACTACGTGACGAAGCCGTTCAGCCCCAAGGAGCTGGCGGCGCGGGTGAAGAGGCTCGTGGCGCGCGGGCCCATGAACATCGGCGCGCCGCCCACGACGACGTACTCGTTCGGCGACGTCGAGGTGCGGTTCGAGCCGCGCGAGGTGTACAAGGCCGGCAAGCAGGTCGCGCTCTCGTTCAAGGAGTTCGAGCTGCTGAAGTACCTCATCGAGCACCGCGGCCGCACCGTGAGCCGCGAGGAGCTGCTCGAGGAGATCTGGGGCGTGGACGAGGAGCTGGGGGTGACCACCCGCACCGTGGACACGCACGTCTCGAACCTGCGCAGCAAGCTGGGCGAGGGCTTCGAGAAGCCTTTCATCGTGGCCGTGCACAAGGTGGGCTACAAGTTCGTGGAACCGTGAGTTCCGACGCAGCACCGGCCCCCGACCCGCCGCCCGGGCGACGAGGGCCCGACACCCCGCGGGCCGGCCGCGCGCTCCGGATGCGCCGCATGCTCGCGGGGTGTTCGCTGTGCGCCGCGCTGCTGGCGGTGGCGCTCGCGCTCCCGGCCTGCGCCGGCGGCGAGGGGCCGCGCGTGCGGGTGGTGAACGCCTCGGGCCGGCGCCTGGACGCGATCTGGGTACGCACGCAGCGGGACTCCGCGCGGGTGCCGCCGCTCGCCCCGGGCGAGAGCGTCGAGGTGCGGCCGCGCGTGAAGGGCGAGGATCTGCTGTGGGTGAGCGGCCGCTTCGGCGGCCGGCCGATCGCCTCGCACGGCGGCGACTACGTCGAGGGCTCGGCCAACTACCGCTTCCGGGCCGTGATCGACTCGGCGGGGAATGCCGAGGTGAGGTTCCTGCGGCTGGGGATCTGGTAGCGGGCGGCCCGCCCGTCCGGTCGCCTCGCGCCGCGATCCGGCATCGCCGCGGTCGGGCCGGGTGCGGGCCGCCCCCATGGGCCCGCCGCCCCGCTCAGGCGTCGATGCCGCGGTCCACGGCGGCGCGCGCGAGGCGCGCGAACTCGTCCAGCGTGAGCGTCTCGCCGCGGCGCGCGAGCGAGATCCCCGCCTGGCGGCCGAGCCGCTCCACCGCCGCGCGCGGCAGCCCGAGCGCGTTCTCGAGCGTGTTCTGGAGTTGCTTCCGCCGCTGCTGGAACGAGGCGCGGATGATGCGGAACAGCAGCGCCTCGGGCGCGTCCACCGGCGGGTGCTCGCGCAGGAAGAAACGCACCAGCATCGAGTCCACCTCGGGCCGCGGCCAGAACGCCCCCGCGCCCACGGTCATGAGCGGCTCCATGAGCGCGTGGTAGCGCGCGAACAGCGTCAGCGAGCCGTACTCCGGCGTCCCGGCGGCGGCGGCGAGGCGCTGGGCGTACTCCCGCTGCACCAGCAGCACCGCGCTCCGCACCACGCCGCGCGCCGCGAACAGGTGCTCGAGGATGGGCGTGGTGACGTTGTAGGGGATGTTCCCCACCACCACCAGCTTCGCGACCCCGTGCGCCGCGGCCGCCGCGGCCAGGTCGAACTCGAGGAAGTCGCCCTCGACGATGGTGATGCGCGGCACGTCGCCGCACTCCTCGCGCAGGTAGTCCGCGAGGCCGGCGTCCTTCTCGACCGCCACCAGGTGCCGCACGCGCCGCGCCAGCCGCAGCGTGAGCGCGCCCGCGCCCGGGCCGATCTCCACCGCCACGTCGTCCTCGTGCAGGTGCGCGTGCTCGACGATCCGCTCGGCGATCTCCTCGCGCACGAGGAAGTTCTGTCCGAAGCGCCTGCGTGGTGAGAGCCCGCGCGAAACGAGCGCGTCCTTCACCCGCTGGAGCTCGCTCCCGCCCGACTCGCGCTCCGCGCGCTCGAGGATGTAGCCCGACGCCCTCGGCCGGCGCGGGTCGCGTGGAGAGGGGTGGGCCATGGCGAGAGTCTCCGGCATCCGTGTCGCTGGCGGCAAGCGCCGTGCTACGCCCGCTCGCGCCCCGCGCCGTAGTCGAGCGCCTCGCGCGCCATCTCGCGCGCGAAGTCGTCCGCCGAGCGCGCCGCGAGGTCGCAGAGCGCGTCGTGGCCCTCGCCGCCGATGGCCGCGAGCGCGTAGGCCGCGTGGTGGCGCACCCACCACGACGGATCGCCCACGCACGCCGCGAGCGCGTCCACCGCGGGCGAGGCCGAGAGCCGGCCCAGGGCCTGCGCCGCCATCGCCCGCACCGGCCACGCCGGATCCGCGAGCGCCATGACCAGCACCGGGATGGCCTCGCCCATGCCGAGCCGGCCGAGCGCCCGGGCGGCCGCCACGCGCACCTCCAGGTGCGGGCTCTGGAGCCGCGCCGTGACGCTTCCGCGCGCGGACCGGCAGCGGGCGAGCCCCAGCACCTCGATGCTCGCGCACTCGAAGCGCGGTTCGCCCGCCCCGCGCTCGAGTGCGGCGATGAGCATGGCGCGCGCGGCCGGGCCGAACGTGCGCAGGAGCCCGACCAGCGCCGGGAGCGGCCGGCGCTCGAGCGAGCCCGGGTGCTCGAGCAGCCAGCGGAGCGCCCGCAGGTCGCGGTGCCGGGCCAGTGCACGGGCGGCGGCGAGGCGCACGCCCTCGGGGCCGCGGACCAGCGCGCGGCGGAGCACGTGGCGCGAACGTGGGTCCGGCAGCATCCCCAGCCGCCGCGCCGCCAGCTCGCGGCGGGCGGGCGGCTCGTCGCCCGCGAGCACGCGCCGCTCGCGCGCCAGGTGGCCGCTCCTGACCAGGGTGCGCGCGAGGCCGTGGCGCTCGCGCACTCGCAGCGTGGCGGCGATCGCCTCGAGCGCGTCCCAAAACGAATCATGGCCGGTGCAGGCCGCCGCCCGGCGGAGCGCGCGCGCCGGGACGTCGCCCGCCACCCGGCCGCCGAGGAGCCGGAACAGCTCGCCCGCGCGCATCCGCAGCTCGCGCCGCTCGCCCCGGCGGATCATCCGGGCCGCGAGGAGGAGCAGCAGCGTCACCGCGGCGGGTACCGCGAGCGCGAACGCAAGCAGAGGCAATGAGAACGAGCCGGGCGCGGTCATCGTGCTCCGATCATCGGGCCGTCGGCGCGAGGACTTGATGGGAGATAATCTCCGTGGCCGCAGCGATTTCCGGCGTGCGGCCGTTGACACCGACAAGGCCCGGCCCGTACCATTTTCGGGCCTTCCGTCCCCCCGCCGGAGGTGTTCCCCGAGTCCGTGGCCGCAGGTGCCGGCCTGCGCTCGCGGACCGCGCCGGCCAGCTCACGGAGCCTCACGCTGGTCTCCCCGGCTTCCGTCCTGCAGACCGCGCCGTTGCGCGCGGCCGCCCCCGAGACCCCGTTCTTCATGCGGGTGGACGGGACGCCCGTGTACGCCGTGTTCCACGCCGCGGCCCCCGGCCGCTCCGGGGCCCCGGTCGTGGTGCACGTGCACGGGCTCGGCGTGGAGCAGATCACGCTCTACCGGCAGGAGGTCCTGGCCGCGCGGGCCGCGGCCGCGCGCGGTTTCCCGGTGCTCCGCTTCCACGCCCGCGGGCACGGCGACTCGGGCGGGGGCTCGGCCGACGTCACACTCGGGACACTCGTGGCCGACGCCATGGCCGCGGCCGACGAGGCCCTCCGCCGGAGCGGCGGCGACAGGGTCGTGTGGCTGGGGGTGCGGCTCGGGGCGCTGGTGGCCGCGCTGGCAGGCGGGCCCGGCTCCGGGCGCACGGACGCCGCGGCGTTCCTGTTCTGGGAGCCGGTGGCGAAGCCGGCGGACTTCTTCCGGCAGCAGCTCCGCACGCTGCTCTTCTCGCAGGTGGCCGGCGGGCACAAGCCCGAGGCCACCGTCGACCAGCTCCTCGCCCGGCTCGAGGCGCAGGGGAGCGTGGACGTGCTGGGTTACACGCTGCAGCGCTCGCTGGTGCGGAGTCTCGCGGGGGCTTCGCTCGCCCGCGCTCTCACCGGCGGGCGCGCGCGTGTGATGCTGGCCCAGGTCGGGGCGCGGGCCCGGCTCTCGCCCGCGCACGCCCAGCTCGTCGAGGCGTTGCGCGCCGGCGGCTCCGACGTGACCACGGCGCTCGTCCAGGAGGAGCCCGGCTACCAGCTCATGAGCAACCCGGCGTGGGAGTCCGAAGCGCTCACGCGCGTGACGATGGAGTGGCTCGATGCCCTGGGTTGAGACTGACGCCGAGCGCGACCGGGCGCGCGCCGAGGAACCCGTCACCATCCCGACGCCGGCCGGGACGCTGTTCGGTATCTACACGCCGGCGGATCCCGCGGCGGAGCCTGCCGGGCACGCGGTGATCCTGTTCACGCGCCCGCGCTCGCACCGGAACCGCATGTGGGTGGAGGGCGCGCGCCGGCTCGCGGCGCGCGGGTTCGCCGCATTCCGTTTCGATTACCACGGCGCCGGCGACTCGGAGGGCGCGAGCGCGTTCCTCGACCCCAACCGGCCGTACCGGGACGACGCCGTGGCCGTGATCCGGGCGCTGCGCGACCGCTTCGGCCACAGGCGATTCCTCGTGAGCGGCGCGTGCTTCGACGCGCGCACGGCGCTGTCGGCGTTCGCCGACGAGGGCGCCGCCGTGGACGGGATCGTGTTCTTCGCCGCCCCGGTCATGGAGCTCCACACGCTGGTCAAGGCGCACGCCGACCAGAAGGACTGGCGCCACCTGCTGCGCGCGCTCGGGAACCCCGAGAACTGGCGCGCGCTCGCGAGCCTGGAGCGCTGGCGCTACATGGCCACGGTCGTGGGCCGGGTGGCCCGCGGCGGCGGCCGGGGCGGCCCGCGCTCCGACACACCGCTGGGCGAGCGCTTCGTCGAGCACTTCCGGGCGCTGGTCCGCTCGCGGGCGCGGGCGCTGTTCGTCTACGGCGAGGCGGACGCGGAGTACGTCTCGTTCAAGGTGGCGCTCGAGACGCTGTTCCCGCGGCTCGCGCCCGAGGAGCGTGCACGGCTCGAAGTGGAGGTGTGGCCCGGGGACGTGCACGGGTTCCTCAACATCCCCATGCAGCGGAAGGCGCTCGAACGCGCGCTGGCGTGGTTCGAGACGTTCCATCCCCGGGCGGCCGCCGTGCCCACCGGCAACGGCTCGGCCGGGTCCGGGGCATACTAGGCGGTATGGACTTCGAGCTCTCGCCCGAGCAGGTGGAGCTGCGCGCCGCGGTGCGCGCGTTCGCTCGCGAGGCGCTGAACGATCGTCTCGAGCAGCGCGACGAGGGCGGCGCGTTCCCCCGCGACTGCTGGCAGAAGTGCGCCGAGTTCGGGTTCCTCGGCCTGCCGGTGCCGGCGGAGTTCGGCGGGCAGGGGCAGGACCTCGTCACCACGACCGTCGCCATGGAGGCGCTGGGCTGGGGCTGCCGCGACAACGGGCTCGTGTTCAGCCTGAACGCCCAGATGTGGGCGGTGGAGATGCCGCTCGTCCACTACGGGACCGAGGCGCAGAAGCGCGAGTGGCTGCCGGGGCTCGTGAGCGGCAAGCTGATCGGCGCGCACGCCATCACCGAGCCCGGCGCCGGCTCGGACGTGTTCGCGCTCGCCACCCGCGCCGAGCGCCGCGACGGCGGCTACGTCCTGAACGGGCAGAAGACGTTCGCCACGAACGCCCCGGTGGCCGACCTGGCGCTGGCGTTCGCCTACCTCCAGCGCGACGGGCAGTCGCCCGCGCTCACCGCGTTCCTCGTGCCGCGCGGAGCGAAGGGCGTCACGTTCGGAAAGCCCATCCCCAAGATGGGCCTGCGCACCTCGCCCATGGGGGAGGTGGTGTTCGAGGACTGCTTCGTGCCGGAGTCCGCGCGGCTCGGCCCCGAGGGCGCCGGCATGAAGATCTTCAACTCGGCCATGGAGTGGGAGCGCGCCTGCATCTTCGCCGGGCACCTGGGCGCGATGGAGCGGCTGCTGGACGACTGCGTGGCATACGCGAAGCAGCGCCGGCAGTTCGGCCAGCCGATCGCCAAGTTCGAGTCGGTCGCCGATCGCATCGCCGACATGAAGGTTGCCATCGAGGCGGGACGATACCTGCTCTACCGGGTCGGCTGGCTGCATGGGAAGGGGAAGAACGCCGTGCTCGAGGCCGCCATGGCGAAGCTGTTCGTGAGCGAGGCGCACAGCCGGGCCGCGCTCGACGCCCTGCAGATCCACGGCGGATACGGCTACATGAAGGAGTACCCTGTCGAGCGCGAGGTCCGGGACGCGCTGTCGGGCACGCTCTATTCCGGGACCAGCGAGATGCAGCGCAGGATCATCGCGCGCTGCCTGGGGCTCTGACGATGTCGCGTGTGCCCGGCCGGACCGCGTGCCGCACCGGGGAAGGCAGATAGCGCGTGCAGCAACTCCTCCACCTTCTCGTCGCCGAAGCCGCGCAGCGCGATCCGTCCGCGCCGGCGGTCGTGATGGACGGCGTCTCGCTCGGCTACGGCGCGCTGGAGGAGCGCGCGAACCGCTTCGCGCGCTCGCTGCACGCCCACGGCGTGCGGCGCGGCGACCGGGTGGCACTGTGGCTCCCCAAGTCGCCCGAGGCGGTGGTCGCGCTGTACGGCGTGATGAAGGCGGGCGCGGCCTACGTGCCCGTGGATCCGGGCGCCCCGGCGGCGCGGCTGGTGGCGCTCGCGCGCGACTGCGAGGTGGCCGGGCTCGTCACCACGGGCGACCGCGCCGCGGCGCTGGACGAGGCGTTCGCGGCCCGCTCGCCGCTGCGCGCGCTGTGGCTCGCCGACGCCGGGGGCGCCACGGGGGCGCCGCGCGCGGGCGCCGCCGCGCCGCGCGTGGCCGGGCTGCCGGGGATCCCGTGGGCCGCGCTCGACGCCGAGGCGACCGCGCCGCCGGACGTGGCCGCGCTCGAGGACGACCTCGCCTACATCCTCTACACCAGCGGCAGCACCGGAGAGCCAAAGGGCGTGATGGTCTCGCACCGGAACTGTCGCGTGTTCACCGACTGGGCCGCGGAGACGTTCGCGCTCTCCCCCGCCGACCGCGTCACCAACCAGGCGCCATTCCACTTCGACCTCTCGACCTTCGACCTGTTCGCCACCGCCCGCGCCGGCGCATCGCTCCACCCGGTGAGCCCGCGCATCGCCTCGTTCCCCGCCGCCGTGGCCGCGCGCTGGGCCGCCGACCGCATGAGCGTCTGGTACTGCACGCCCAGCTCACTGGTGCTGATGCTCACGCGCGGCGGGCTCGAGCGCCTCGATCTCTCGGCGCTGCGCGTGCTGCTGTTCGCGGGCGAGGTGTTCCCGGTCAAGTACCTGCGCCGGCTGATGGCGCTCGCCCCGCGCGCGCGCTACGCGAACCTGTACGGACCCACCGAGACCAACGTCTGCACGTGGCACGAAGTGACCGCCGCGCCCGCGGACGACACGCCGCTCCCGATCGGCCGGGCCTGCCCCTACGACGAGGCGCACGTGCTCGACGACCGGCTGCGGCCGGTGCCCTCGGGCGGCGTGGGCGAGCTGTGGATCCGCGGCGCGTCGGTGATGCAGGGCTACTGGGGCCGGCCCGAGCGCACCGCGCTCGTGCTCCAGTCGCTCGAGATCGCGCCCGGCGTGAGCGATCGCGCCTATCGCACCGGCGACCTCGTGCGCGAACGTCCGGGCGGCGAGCTGGAGTTCCTCGGACGACGCGACCACCAGGTGAAGACGCGCGGCCACCGGGTCGAGCTGGGCGAGATCGAGACACGGCTCGCCGCGCACCCGGCCGTGGACGAGGCCGTGGTCGTGGCCGTGCCCGACGAGGAGATCACGCACCGGCTGAAGGCCGTCGTGGTGGCGAAGCCCGGCGCCGAGGTGACGCCGGACGAGCTCAAGCTACACTGTGCGGCGACGCTGCCGCGGTATATGGTGCCCGAGACCGTGGAGTTCCGCGCGAGCCTGCCGCGCACGAGCAGTGGCAAGGTGGACCGGCGCGCGCTCGTCGGGGCGGACGCAGGGAAGGGGGCGTGATGCAGCTCAGCCCGACCGAGTCGGCGATCCGGCAGTTCCTCGTCGAGGACGTGTTCTACGACCGGGACCTGAAGAACCTGGGCCCGGACGACTCGCTCCTCCAGCGCGGCCTGCTCGACTCGATGAGCATCTTGAAGACGGTGACGTTCTGCGAAGAGCAGTTCGGCGTCACCATCCCCGACGAGGACGTGCTTCCGGACCACTTCGAGAGCGTGCGGGCGATCGCCCGGCTCGTGGAGCGCGTCCGGGCGAAGTAGCCTGCCGGATCTCCGTCCCCCGGTGGCCGCCCACGACAGGAACATCGCCGAGATCGTGTCCTGCCTCCGCGCGCAGCCGCCCGTGCACGACCTCGTGCCGGCCCAACGGCACTCCCGGCTCGGCGGCGTCCGGAAGGCCTCGATGCCCGCGACACCGGGCGGGCCTGCCGGGATCACCCGATCGGCATCCGGAACAGCTCGCGGGCGTTCCTCCGCGTCACCTCGACGGCGCGCGCCGGCTCCCACCCGCGCAGCTCGCACAGGCGGCGGACGACACGCGGCAGGAGCGAGGGCTCGTTCCGCTTGAGCGAGCGCGGCTCGGGTTCCAGGTAGGGCGAGTCGGTCTCGAGGAGCAGCATGTCCTCGGGCGCCGCCCGCACGGCCTCGTCCAGCGCCTCGTGCCCGTACGTGAGCACGCCGCCCAGGCCGAGCTTGAAGCCGAGCGCGCGGGCGCGCTCGACCGTGGCGTCGTCCTGATCGAAGCAGTGGAGCACGCCGCCCGCGGCCGGGCGCGTCTCCTCGAGGATCGCGAGCACGTCGGCGAGCGCGCTGCGCTGGTGGATGACGACGGGCAGGCCCACCTCGTCGGCGAGCGCCAGCTGCGCGCGGAACCAGCGCTCCTGCGCTTCGCGCGGCGCGTGGTCGCGGAAGAAGTCAAGGCCCGTCTCGCCGACGGCCACGACGCGCGCGTGGCGCGCGTGCGAGCGGAGCGTCCCGAGCGCCTCCATCGGCACCCTGCCCGACTCGCTCGGGTGAACGCCCACGCCGAGGAACACGTTCGGGTGCTCGGCGGCGAGCGCGAAGCCCCTCTCCCAGATGCCGGGACCGTAGGCGATCTCGACGAAGTGGGTGACGCCCGCGTGGTGCGCGCGGTCGAACACCTGCTGGCGGTCGCGGTCGAAGCGCTTGTCGCAGAGGTGGCAGTGCGTGTCGATCATGCGTCCCCCGCGATCCACCCCCGCGGGCGCCCCACGCCGCGCACGCGCGCGACGGGCGACCCGGCGCGCCTCACGCCCCGGCCACGCTCTTCAGGTCGATCCTCGGGAACAGGATCACGGGCTCGGCGAGCTTCCTTCCGTCGCCGGGGCCGAAGCGCGGCTGGGCGTCGGCGTCCTTCTGCTGGCCGGGATGCCCGGGCAGCCCGAGCACGCCCCACAGCGCCTCGCTCTTGCCCGGCAGCACGGGCCATGCCCAGATGGCGACGAGCCGCAGTGTCTCGAGCAGCGCGTTCAGGACCGTGCCCAGCTCCTCGCGGCGCGCGGGATCCTTCCCCAGCTCCCACGGCTTGGTGCGGTCCACGAACTCGTTCGCGCGCTCGATCACGTTCCACGCCAGCTCGAGCGCGTCGTTCACGCGGATCTCGTCCCACGCCTTGGGCGACTCGGTGGCGGTGGTGGCGGCGGCGGCGAGCAGCGCGCCGAAGCCCTCGCGGGCTTCGTCGCTTGAGAGCGAGTCCGGATTCCACTCCACGGGCACCTGGCCCGCGAAGTTCCTGTGCACGAGCGTCACGGTGCGGCTCACCAGGTTTCCGAGCTTGTTGGCGAGGTGCGAGTTCACGTGCTCGACGAGCTGCTCCACGGTGAACTCGCCGTCGCGGCCGGTGGGGAACGAGTCCAGCAGGTAGAAGCGCAGCGCGTCCGCGCCGAACACCCGGGCGGTCTCGACCGGGTCCACCAGGTTCCCGAGCGACTTGGACAGCCGCTCGCCGCGCGCGTAGATGAAGCCGTGCACGTAGACCTGGCGAGGCAGCGGCACTCCGGCCGCGAGCAGCAGCGCCGGCCACAGGATGCAGTGGAAGCGGCTGATGTCCTTGCCGATCACGTGGAACGCGTTCGTGTAGTAGGCCTCCTTCGTGCCGGCCCACGCCGCGCCCGGCCGGCCCTGGCCGTCCAGGTGCTGGAACTCGTCCTGCCGCGCCGCGCCGGGGCCGCCGACGTCCTTCTGCTTCGCGAGCCACCACAGCGAGTACTTGCGCTCCGGCCAGCCGATGGCCGACAGGTAGTTGAGGAGCGCGTCCGCCCACACGTAGGCCACATGGCCCTCGGAGCCGGCGATCTCCTCGGGCAGAGGGATCCCCCAGGCCAGGTTCGGGCGCGAGACGCTGATGTCCTGGAGCCCTCCCTGGATGACGTTGACCACCTCGTTCCGGCGGAACTCGGGCCAGATGAAGTCCGGGTGGGTCTCGAGGTGCTTGAGCAGGGCGTCGTCGTACTCGGAGAGCCGGAAGAATAAGTTGCTCTCCTTCACCAGCTTCGGCCTGACCTTGTGCTCGGGGCACAGGCCGTCCTCGTCCAGGTCGCGCTCGGTCTTGAACGCCTCGCAGCCCTCGCAGTAGAAGCCCTCGTATTCCTCCTCGTAGAGGACGGGCCTGCCGGTCTTGGGCGAGAGCGCGTCGTTCAGACGCCGGAACAGCTCCTGCACGGCCAGGTGGTGCTTGCGGTCGGTGGTGCGGAAGAACTGGTCGTAGCGGACGTCCAGGGCCTTCCACGCGGCCACGAACGTCTGCGACAGCTCGTCCACGAACGCGGCCGGGGTCTTGCCCGCGGCGGCCGCGGCGCGGGCGATCTTCTGTCCGTGCTCGTCCGTCCCCGCGAGCAGGTAGGTGGCGTCGCCCCTCTGCCGGTGCCGGCGGGCGATGGCGTCGGCGAGGATCTTCTCGTAGGCGTGGCCCAGGTGGGGCCGGCCGTTCACGTAGTCGATGGCGCACGTGACGTAGAAACGGGGCACGGATGCTCCGTGAGGGGGTCGTGAGGGACGGCGGGGGAGTATAGCGGAAACGGCGGGTGCCCCTTTCGGGACACCCGCCGCGCCGCTTCGTGCCGCCGGCCGCTAGCGGATCACGAGCTTCCGCGTCTCGAGCCCCTTGCCGTCGGTCGTGAGCCGCGCGAAGAACACTCCGCGCAACGCGTTGCCGGCCTGGTCGCGGCCGTCCCAGCGGGCGCGGAACGTGCCGGCCGCCGCCTCCTGGTCCACGAGCGTGCGCACCGAGCGTCCCTGGACGTCGTACACCTTGAGCGTCACGCGCGCAGGGTGCTCGAGCGTGTACTGGAGTCCCGCGCCCGCGCTCGAGCCGAGCGGATCCACGCCCAGCGCCGGCGCGCTCCCGGCCTCCTGGGCGAGCGCCTCGGCGGTCTCGGGGCTCGCCCCGGCGGCGAGGTCGTCGTCGTCGTCATGCGCGCGCCGCCGGCCGTCACCGCGCTCCTCGTGGTGCTCGTGCTTGCGCGGGTTCTGGGGTGGGCCGACGTAGGGAAAGCTCGGGAGGAACGGCATGTCGTTGTAGTCCACGCCGTCCCCGAGCCGGTTGTTGGGCGCGATGTCGAAGCCGTCCACCAACACGCCGGCGACCACCCGCAACTCGATGTCCACGACGTCGTCCCCGAGCCGGCGACCGTTGGGGAAGCCGGCGAGGTCGCCCGCCAGCACGCCCAGGCGCTTCGGCCGCTCGGCGGGCGGGACCGTCAGGTTCAATCTCAGCATCTCGCCCGCCGCCACGTTCGGCGGCTGGTTCAGGCCCGGCACGCCGGTCGCGAACACGGTGACGATGTCGTTCCTCGGCGCCGGCGGAACCTGGATCCCGTAGAGCAGGGTCAGGAGCCGCGCGGGCTCGGGGTCCACGACCGCGGCGCCGAAGTTCGCCACGTCGTTCGCCGGCTCACTGGCGTTGAACAGGTCCTTCTGCCCGAGCGGAATCACGATCTCGTTCACGAGCGGCATGCCAAGGCGCGACACCTGCACCCACGGGCCCGACGCGCTCGTCGTGCCGTCGCCGTTGAGGACCGTGGTCTGCCGGCGCTCGGCCGTGTTCCAGATGCCGAGGATGTGGTTGCCGAGCGCGGCGTCCGGAGCGGCGCCATCCTTCGTCAGCGCTGCCTTCGGCGCCTGGAGCACGATGCTCATGACGTTGTAGCCGCCCACGCCGTCCACGCCCCGGCCGCGGTCGCCGGGAAGCCGGCGGATGCTCAGCAGGTCGAACGTCGCCGCCAGGTCCACGAAAAACGGGTCGTCGCGCGGCCCCACGAACACCTTGTAGCCGCCGGGGAGCGAGGTGACGGCCTCGCTGGCGAGCGAGCCGTAGTCGGGCATGGAGACCGGGCCCACGAACCACGGCGCCACTCGCCCGCTGCCGAGCACGGTCTCCTGGTTCGTGTCCACGTTGACGCGCGTCAGCGTCCAGGTCTGGCGCACGTTCAGGTCGGGGTCGTCGAGACTCGTGACCACGCCGGTGTTGTAGAGGAACGTGTTCGGGTTCTGGCGCGTGGTGACAAAGGTGAACCGGTAGCGGAGGTGCTTCCTCGCGTCGCCGACGTTGTCGAGGTTGATGTAGTACGACGCGGCGTCGTCGAAGCTCGCGAAGTTGGGGCCGCTGTTGGGTTCGATGAGCGGCACCCAGTTGCCCACGAACGTCACCGCGTCCGGCGCGTCGTTCGCGATCCACGCGTAGAGGTCGGTGTCGTCGGCGAGCCGGTCCTTGTTGGTGCCGGGAGCCTCGCTGTGACTCGAGGCCACGGCGGGCGCGGGGCCGGACGCGGCCAGGAGGGCGGCGCCCAGGACGAGCGCCAGGAGTGAGCGGAGGGACATGGTGGGATCCTTTCTCTCGCGGTCGGGGGAGGGGCTCTCGAGTGCCCGCGCATGCGCGCTGCACGGACACCCGCACTACGCGGCGCGGACGCGGGTGGATGAGCCCAAGTGAGGGCGGGGCCGAACCGGCGGGACGCCTCATCCGATCGGGCCCGGGCCCCGTAGTGCTCGCGCATGCGACATGCCCCGACGTTCACGCTCGCGCTCCTCGCCGCGATGGCGGCGCCCGCCGTGGCGCACGAGTACTGGCTCGCGCCCGCGCGCTACGACGCGCCGCCCGGCGAGTCCGTGATCGTGCGCGCGTTCGCCGGCACCGGCTTCCGGGGCGAGTTGAAGCCGTGGGCGCCGGAACGTTGCGTGCGGCTCGTGGCGCGCGCGGCGCAGTTCACCGACCTCGCGCGCGGCGCGGCGCCGGGCGCCGGGCGCTGGACGCGGTTCGCCACCGCGGACTCCGGCGGCGCCATGCTCGCGTTCGAGTCGAGCTTCACACCCATCGAGCTTGCGGCCGACGCGTTCGACGCGTACCTGGCCGAGGAGGGCCTCACCGGCCCCGCCGCGGCCCGCCGGGCTTCGCCTTCGCGCGCGCCGGTGCGCGAGCGTTACCGGCGCTGCGCCAAGGCGTGGCTGGCGGGAAGCGATGCCGCCCGTGCCACCACGCCGATCGGCCTGCCGCTCGAACTGGTGCCGCTCGCCCTGCCAGGACGCGCGCCCGCGCTCCGCGTGCGCTTGCTCGCGGAGGGCCGGCCGCTCGCGGGCGCGCTCGTGCGGAGCTGGCGCGCACCGCTCGACGCCGCGGGGTACCCGCGCGATCCGGCCACGCGGGACTCGTCGGCCGTCGCCTGGGAAGCCCGCACCAACGCCCGCGGCGAGGCGACCGTGCCGTGCGCCGAGCCCGGCGAGTGGCTCGTGGCCACGGTGGACATGCGGCGCTCGCGGGAGCCCGGCGCGGCCGAGTGGGAGAGCACCTGGGCGAGCCTCACATTCGCGCGGCCGGGCGGAGCCCGCGAGCCCCGGTAGCGACGCCGGCCCCGCCGGCGAGGCCACGGTCGGTGGGCGGGGGCCCGTGGGCGGGAGGCCCCACGTGAGCGTCCGGCCGGCCCCGTGATACTCACGCCCCTGCGGCGTACATTCCCCCGGCGATGGCCATCGGCGACGTGGTGTTCGGCAGGCTCTGGGCCCTGAACCCGGCCCGGGAGGCGGACTGGGACGCGCTCTACGCGGACCATTTGCCGCGGGTCTACAACTACTTCCGCTACCGGGTGGGCCATGGCGCCATCGCCGAGGACCTCACGTCGCGGACGTTCGAGAGGGCGTGGACGGCGCGGCACCGCTACCGGCGGGACCTGGCGGGTTTCTCCACCTGGCTCATGGCCATCGCCCGGAACGTGGCGATCGACCACTGGCGGCGGCGGCGGCGGGACCACGCCCCGCTCGAGGCGGCGGAGCACGTGGCGGGCGGCGACGAGCCGCACGCGGCGATGGAGCGCCGGCAGGACCTCGCGAATCTGGCGCGGCTCCTCGCGGCGCTGCCGGAGGCGGATCGCGAGCTGGTGGCACTCAAGTACGGCGCGGGCCTGACGAACCGGGCCATCGCCGTGCAGATGCGCATGAGCGAGACCAACGTCGGCACGCGGCTGCATCGCGTCGTGCAGAAGCTGCGCGCCGGCTGGGGGCGACCGACGGGGCACCCGTCGCAGACGGGGCCGGGCACGGAAGGAGCGGCGTGATGGACGATCGATTCCTGGACGAGTTGCGCGTGGAGCCGGCGGCCGGTTTCGACCGCGCGCTCCGCGAGCGCCTGCGCGGGCTCGAGGACGCGCGCGAGGCGCGCGCCGCGCGCTGGCGCCCGGCGCTGGCCGGCGCGGTCGCGGTGGTCGCGGTCGCGCTGGCCTTCACGGTCCCGGCCGTGCGCGTGGCGGCGCAGAACGCGCTCGACCTGTTCCGCGTCCGCTCGTTCGCCGGCATCGAGGTGGACGAGGCGCGCCTGGAGCAACTCCGGAAGCTCAGCGACGAGTCGCAGCGTGACCCGGCGATGCTGGTGTTCGACGAGCAGCAGGTGCTGCAGGAGCCGGGCAGGCCGGTGGATTACCCCTCGGCCGGCCTCGCGGCCTCGGCCGCGGGCCTGCCCGGGCTGCTCGAGCCGCAGACGCTCCCGCCGGGCTTCCAGCTCGAGAAGGCCGTGGTCTCGGGCGAGGGCGCAGTACGGCTCACCGTGCACACCGACCGGCTGCGCGCGGTGCTCGAAACACTCGGCCTCACCGACGTCCGGGTGCCGGAGGGCTTCGACGGCCAGGCCATCACCGTGCGGAAGCCGGCCATGGTGGTGCAGCGCTTCACGGACGGGAAGCGCTCCGTGGGCGTGATCGAGGCGATGAGCCCCGAGCTCACGCTCCCGCCGGGCGCCGAGCTCCAGCAGTTGGGCGAGCTGGGGCTGCGCGTGCTCGGCCTGGACGCCGCCGAGGCGAGCCGCGTCGCCGGCCGGATCGACTGGAAGACCACGCTGCTCGTTCCGGTGCCCACGTCCGCGGGCTCGTTCAGCCAGGTGGACGTGAACGGCAATCCGGGTCTCCTCATCCGCACGAGCCCCGAGAAGAAGCCGGACGGCACACGCGGCCGCCGCGGCGCGCTGGTGATGTGGTCCGAGAGCGGGCGCGTGCACGCGGTGCAGGGCGACATCAGCGCCGAGGACGTCCTCGTGGTCGCCCAGTCGCTGCGCTGACGGGCGGCGGCTCGCAGACTGCCGGCCGATGACCTCACTGGCGATCGAGACGCACCACCTGCGCCGGCGCTTCGGCGAGAAGCTCGCCGTGGCCGACCTGAGCCTCGCCGTCCGACGCGGCGAGGTGTTCGGGTTCCTGGGCCCCAACGGCGCGGGCAAGACCACGTCGCTCAAGATGCTGCTCGACCTGATCTCGCCCACCGCCGGCCACGGCACGCTGCTCGGCCGGCCGCTCGGCGACCGCGCGGCGCGCTCGCGCGTGGGGTTCCTGCCCGAGCACTTCCGGTTCCAGGACTGGCTCACCGGTCGCGAGCTGCTGCGCTTCCACGGCCGGCTCTACGGGCTCTCGGGCGCCTCGCTCGAGCGTCGCGCCGACGCGCTGCTCCAGCGTATGGACCTGGTGGACGCCGCCGACCGGCACGTGCGCGGCTACAGCAAGGGCATGACGCAGCGGATCGGGCTCGCGCAGGCGCTCCTGAACGAGCCCGAGATCGTGTTCCTCGACGAGCCCACGTCCGGCCTGGACCCGCTCGGGCGGCTGCTCGTCCGCGACCTGATCCGCGAGCTGCGAGGACGCGGCACGTGCGTGTTCCTCAACTCCCACCTGCTCGGCGAGGTGGAGGCGACCTGCGACCGGGTCGCGTTCATGAAGCTCGGCCGCGTCGTGCACGAGCTGGACATGGCCGGCGAGCCCGCGGGGCTCGAGGTGGAGCTCAAGCTCGAGGGCGGCTCGGACGCCGTGCTCGCCGCGCACGGCACGCTGCTCGCGCGTGCCGACGGCGTGGCCCGCCTGCGCGTGGAGGGCGAGGCGCGGCTGCCCGCGCTCGCCGCCGCGCTCGTCCAGGAGGGCGCGCGCCTCTACGCCATGACCCCGAAGCGGCGGTCGCTCGAGGCCACGTTCCTCGAGGTGATGGGCGAGGACCAGAGGCCCGGATGAGCGCGCTCCTCACCATCGCCCAGCTCACCATGCACGAGGCGACCCGCAGGCGGATCCTCGTCGCCACGCTCATCGGCGCGGCCGCGTTCCTCGTGCTGTACGCCGTCGGCTTCCACTTCGTGGCGCGGCAGGTCCACGAGGAGGTGGGCACGAACGCGGTCCGCGCCCGCCTGTTCCTCAACGCGCTCACGCTCGCCGGGCTCTATGCCACCCACTTCCTCACGCTCATGACCGCGGTGCTGCTCCCGGTGGACACGCTCTCAGGCGAGATCGCCTCGGGCGTGGTGCAGACGCTGGCGAGCAAGCCGATCCGGCGCTCGACCATCGTGCTCGGCAAGTGGCTCGCGTTCTCGCTGGTGGCGGTGGGCTACCTGCTGCTGGTGGCGGGCGGCGTGCTGGTGATCGCGCGCGTCATCGGCGGCATGGCGCCGCCCGGACTCCACGTCGGGCTTCCGCTCATGGCGCTCGAGTCGGTGGTGCTCGTGACGCTCTCCATCTCGGGCGGGGCCCGGCTCTCGACGGTCGCGAACGGCGTGCTGGTGTTCGGCCTCTACGGCCTCGCGTTCATCGGCGGCTGGGTCGAGCAGATCGGCACGCTGACCCGAAACGTGCCCGCCCAGAACGTCGGCACCGTGGCGAGCCTGATCATGCCCACCGAAGCGCTGTGGCAGCGCGCGGCCTGGCACATGCAGCCCCCGCTCATGCGGGATCTGCAGATGACGCCGTTCTCGTTCGCCTCGCTTCCGAGCCCGGCCATGGTGTGGTGGTCGCTCGGCTACACGGGGCTCGCGCTCGTCGCCGGGATCCAGGGCTTCCGCAGGCGCGCGTTGTAGCAGCGCCACGGCCGGCCCTAGACTCCGGGCCGGATTCGCGAAGTCCCTCGTGGAGGCCTCCGGTGCGAACGGCTCGTCGGGTCGTCCTGCTCGCCGCGGCGCTCGGCTGCGCATGGGCGGCGGGGCCGGCCGCGGGCGCGCCGGCCGCGGACCCCCGGCCGGCGCAGGCGATCCCGGCCGACCTCTTCCCCAGCGGCTGCGAGCCCGAGCAGGTGCGCGAGCGGCTCGCCTCGGCCACCGACGCGGACGTGTCGCGGGCGTGCGGCAACATCAGCCACCCCTGGGCCTACCGCGGGCGAGCCGGCCGCCGGCTCAACCTGCGCGACTTCGGCCGGCGCAGGGCGGGACACGAGTGGACCGAGTCGGTGATCGCGCTGCTCCTCGATGCCCCGGTGGACACGGCGTACCGCGTGCCCGGCGTGATCAGTGACTGCAGCCCGACGACCGGGCTCCCCATCTACCTCGTGCGCTTCGAGGGTCCGGGCCGTCCCACGTTCGCGGTGCTGCGCTTCGACCTCGGCGTGGCGCAGTTGTTCGACGCGGAGCAGCCGCTGGGGATGATCCCGCTGGGCCCGCACGCCGATTCGCTGTGGTCGGCGGTGGGCCGCGTGCTGGACGACGATCCGCTGCTCCTCCGCCCGCGGCCCGCGGTCGCGCCCGGCGACCCCGCCTCGCGGCTCCGCGGCGACGACCCCTGGGGCGGCGGGCGCCCCGACGTGCTGCCCGAGGTGCTCGAGCAGGTCGGCCCGGTCTACCCCGACGAGGCCAAGCGGACGCACACCCAGGGGACGGTGTGGGTGCAGGTGAGGGTCGGCGCGGACGGCGCCGTCCGCGACGCGTTCGTGCTCGCCGGGCCGCCCACGCTGCGCGACGCCTCGCTCGACGCCCTATGGCGGTGGCGGTTCAAGCCCGCCGCCATCGGCGGCGTGGCCACGGCGGTCTGGGTGACGATCCCGGTCCGGTTCTCGGTCCGCTGACCGTCGCCCGCCGGGCGGTCAGGCGCGGTCGCCCGGCGGCCCCGGGTCCTCGTCCCGCTCCGCGCCGGCCCCGCCCTCGTCGGACCTCGCCTGCTTCTTCCCGCACGAGCAGTCCCCGCACTTGTGGTACGGCCCCGGCGGCAGCTCGTCGTAGGCGATCCGGTGCTCGGCGCCCTCGTCGTCGCGCACCCACACCGCCTCGCGGTAGGCGTCGGTGCGCGTCACCACCACCGGGCCCTTGCCGGTGCCGATCTTCGTGCCCACCGCCGGGAGCCGCGCCGCGCTGTCGCGGTAGTGCGCCAGCTCGTAGGCGAGGCAGCACATGAGCCGCCCGCAAGCGCCCGAGATCTTCGCCGGGTTCAGCGACAGGTTCTGCTCGCGCGCCATCTTCAGCGTGACCGGGTGGAAGCCCTTCATCCACGTCGAGCAGCAGAACGCGCGACCGCACGGGCCGCAACCGTCGGCCCGCTTGGCCTGGTCGCGTACCCCGATCTGGCGCAGCTCGATGCGGGTCTGGAACCGGGTGGCGAGGTCCTTCACCAACTCGCGGAAGTCCACCCGCTGCTCGGCGGTGAAGTAGAACGTGATGCGGTTCCTGCGGAAAGCGACCTCGACCTCGGACAGGTCCATCTTCAGCTCGCGCAGCTCGATCCGCTCGCGGCAGTAGTCGAACGCCTCGGCCTCGAGCGCGCGGTTGTGGTCGTCCTGGTCGAGATCCTCCTCCTCGGCCTTGCGGATGATCTCGCGCGTGACGTTGCCGGGTCGCTTGAGGGCGACGAGCGTCGGGTCCTTGAGGATGACGGTGGCGAGGGTCTCGCCGTGCTCGCCCTGGATCACCACGCTGTCGCGGAGCCGGAGCCACAGATGCCGCGAGTTGAGCACGAAATCCCGGCGCGTGCCGCGCAGGGAGACCTGGATGATCTCCGACATTGCCGGACCTCTATGGCGGACGGGAGTCCGCCTCACGCCGCCCGCGGGCGGGCGGCGGGGAACGTTCAGCGACGGCTGGGGGCGCCTTCGCGCCGGGCCTGCGCCGGACGCGTCGGGCTATGGTTCAGGCCCCGGGGGAGGGGGCTCGGATGAGGGGAGACTAGCAGACCGGGGGCGGTCGGCGCTGGGCGTGTCTCGTGCTCAGGCGTCCCAGCGGGCCGTCGCGTGCGCGGGCCAGGCACCCTCGCCCACCCGGCTGCCGCCGACCCGGGCGAGCGCGGAGAAGAGCGTCAGGTCGGCCGAGACGTTGCCCTCGACGGCGCGGAGCGCCTCCTCGAGCACCAGGATCCGGCGCCGGATCTCGCCCGCGTCGAGCCGTGACGCCTGGGCGCGCAGCTCCTTCTCCCGGTCGCGATTCACGAACGACCCGGCGGGCGCCTCGTACCGGGCGCGCAGCAGGTCGCGGTGCCAGAGCTGGAGGAACTCGAGCGCCAGCCGCAGCCGCTCGCGCCCGGTCTTCCCGAAGCCGGTGAGCTTCTGGACCGCGGCCCACAGCCTCTCGGTGCTGCCCGCGAGCGCGGGCTCGAGCAGCGCGAGCGCCCCGTCCCGCTGCTCGCGCATGCCGGGGTCGGCGTCGCGCAGCGCCAGCGCCCGTGCGAGCGAGCCGCCGGCGAGCGCGGCCAGCATGCGCACGCGCTCCTCGGGCTCGACCGCGGCGTGCTCGCGCAGCACGCCCTGGATGGCCGCTTCTGCGAGCGGCGCGAACCGCACGCGCTGGCAGCGGGATCGGATGGTCGCCGGCACCCGCGACGGGCGGGCCGTGGTGAGCACCCACACGGTCGAGGCGCCCGGCTCCTCGACGCTCTTCAGGAGCGCCGAGAACTGGTCTTCCCGCATGCGATCGCAGTCCCGCACCACGACGATGCGGCGCGCCGCCGTGTGGGGCCGAAAAGCCAGCTCCTCGAGCAGCTTTCGAGTCTGCGAGATGCGGATGCTGGCCGCGCGCTCGTACTGGAACACGTGGAGCGGGTCCGAGCGCAGTTGCTCGAACGTCTCGACGATCGTTTCCTCGAGCGTCTTCTCCTCGCCCGAGAGCGGAAACACGAGCTTGAGGTCGGGATGCTGGAGCGTGCCCGAGAGCCGGCACGCACGACAGTCGCCGCAGGCGTCGTCGCCGGTGACGGCCGCCGCGGCGGAGGGCGCGTCGCCGAACAGCGACGGACCCTCGTCCACGGCCGCGGCCCCCGCCACACGCTCGCACAGCGCCGCCCGCGCGAACGCCAGCGCGGCGGTGCACTTGCCCACGCCCGCCGGTCCGTGGAACAGGTACGCGTTCGCGTACCGCCCCCGCGCCACGATCCCGCGCAGAAAACCCGAGACGGAGGGCTGGCCGAGGAGCGACTGGAGCCTCGAGTCGATCACGGCCGGATACTAGAGGGCTTTCGTCGATTCGGCACCAGGCAGTCCGGGCCGGACTGGATCCTCGAGCGGGCCGCGAAGCGGGATCCCCGCCGGTGGATCGATCCCCGCCCTGGCCGGCGGCGATGCGGATCACGGAAAGCCACTCGGCGCGTCGTGCCCGGTCTCGGGATCCGGCGCCGGAGGTCAGCGTTTCCGGGCCAGGACGAGCGGCAGGTCCGAGCCCTGGAATCGCACCAGCCGGTTCGCGCCGTCGAGGCCGAGCGCGCGGAACAGCGTGTTCTCGAACTCGGCCACCGTCTCGTCCGGGTCGTCCACGACCTCCCGGTAGCGGACGCAGCGGTCGCTCGTTCCCGGGACGCGCTCGAACCAGTGCCGGTCCCCGGCCCGGCCCGCAATCGCGACCACGACCACGGCGCCGGTGACCGCTATCTCAGCCAACTCTCCGGGTTGAGCGGCGACGAGCCCTTGCGGACCTCGAAGTGGAGCATCGGGCCCTTCAGCGAGCCCGTCTCGCCGGTGCGGCCGATGACCGCGCCCGGCTGCACCTCGGCGCCGGAGGGCACGTTCACCTCGGACAGGTGGCTGTAGATCGTGTAATAGCCGTTGCCGTGGTTCAACACGATCATCCCGCCCACGCCCTCGTAGTCGTCGTTCGCGAAGTCCACTCGCCCGCGCGCCACCGCCCGCACCGGGGTCCCCACCGGCGCCGAGATGTCGATGCCGTCGTTGCGGACCTTCGTGCCGAATCGCGGGTGCGTCTCGATCCCCATGCGGCCCACCACGCTCCCCGACACCGGCCAGTCGAGCTGGCCCTGGCCGCGCTCGAAGTCGCCGCTGTAGGGCTGCGGGGCGCGTCCCGTGCCCCGCTCGATGTCCGCGCGGCGCTGGCGCTCCAGCCGTGCGAGCAGCGCGGCGATCGCCCGCGCGCTCCTCTCCAGCTCGGCCGCCGCGGCCTCGTACTCCTCGCGCCGCGACTGGATCTGCCGCACGTTGCTCGCGCGCGTCTGCCGCAGTCGCGCCAGGTTGTCCGACTCGCGCGTGGTGCGCTGCGTGTTGAGCGAGACCTCCTTGAGGTTCGACTCGAGCCGGCGCTCGCTCGCCTCCACGCGCTGGAGCTCGGTGCGGACGTTGTCGAGGAGCTGGCGGTCCTGCTCGGCCACCATCTGCAGGAAGTCCCAGCGCATCATGAGCCCCGCGAACGAGTTGGTGGAGATCAGGAACTCCAGCTCGCGCGCCGGGCCCATCATGTACATGCCGCGGAGCCGCTTCGCGAGCCGCGCGCGCTGGGTCCCGAGGCTGGCCTCGTTCCGCTGCAGGTTCGCGCGCGTGATCTCGAGCTGCTGGTCGAGCCTCTGGCGCCGCACGCGCAGGTTGCGGAGCCGCCGCCGCGTGGCGCTCAGCTCGCGCTCGGTGCGCTTGAGCACGCCCAGCGCGCGCGTCTCCTGGCCGCGCAGCGCGCCGGCCTGCGCGCGCTTCTCCTGCGCCTGGCGGCGGAGCAGCTCCAGCTCGGCGCGCTTGGCGGCCTCGAGGCTGTCCTCCTGCGCGCCCGCCGGCGGCGGCAGACCGGCCATGGCGACCGCCATCGCCAGCACGACGATCCGCCGCCAGGCACCCCGAAACGCCCTCCCCGGGCGCGCCGGGCACCCGCGGGAGGCGGGTGGGGTGCGGCTCACGAGCCGATCGTCCTCAGGATGCGGCCGAGCGCCGCGGCGGAGGCTACCCAGGCCACGGCGACCGCGGCGCCGACGAAAGCCAGCGACCAGGTCCACGGCAGGAACGTGAGCCCCACGAGCCGGGAGGCCAGCGCCTGCTGGAGCGTGAACGTGAGCAGCAGCGCCACCACCGCCGCGATCCCCATGTGCATGAGCGCCTCGAACACGTACGGCGTGGCGATGAACCGGTCGCTGGCGCCCAGCCGCAGCATGATCTCCACCTGCTGGCGCCGGGCGAGCACGGTCAGCCGCAGCGTGTTGAACAACACCAGCACGATGGCGAGCGCCGCCACCGCGCCCACCGCCCACGCGGTCGTGCGCACGCCGCCCGAGAACTGGTCGAGCCGGCGCACGTACTCGGCGCCGTAACGCACGTCCTCGACCTCGGGGAACTCGAGCACCTGCTTCGCGGTCTGCTCCATGGCGGCGAAGCTCAGCAGCTCCGGCTTGAGCCGCACTCGGATCGAGGCCGGGAGCGGATTGTCCTCGACGCCCGCCAGCAGGTCCGGGTCGCCGATCTGGCCCGTGAACTCCTCCCACGCCTGCTTCGGGTCCACGTAGGTGGGCTCGCCGAAGTACTGTCGGATCTTGTCCATGAGCACGTTCAACTGGACGTCGCCCACCTCGTCCTTCAGATACACGATCATCTCGCGCCGGTCGCCCATCGCGCGCAGCGCCTGGCGGGCGTTGTGGTCGAGCAGCACGAACAGCCCGCACAGGGTGAGCGCCGCGGTCAGCGACAGCACCGAGGTCACCGCGAGCCCGCGGTGCGCCCGGAAACTCCTCCACGCCTCGCGCCAGAAGTAAACGTGCATGGTCAGGCGCCCTTCGCGGCCGCGGCCGCGGGTGCGACCTCGCGCATCTTGCCGTCCTCGATCAGGTAGCGGCGGCCGCCGATCACGTTGGCGACCTCGGTGCGCGTGGTGCCGATGAGCAGCGCCGCGCCCTCCCGGTGGATGCGCAGGAGCAGCGACAGCACCTCGGCCGCGCTCCTGGGCTCGAGCGCGCCGGTCGGCTCGTCGGCGAGGATGAGGGCCGGGCGCGTCACGATGGCGCGGGCGATGGCGCAGCGCTGGCGCTCGCCGAACGACAGCTCGGCGGGCAGCAGATTGCGGTGCGATTCGAGCCCGACCTCCTCCAGCGCACGGCGGACCTTGGGGGCGACCTCGGCCTCGGTGAACTGCCCGGCGATGTGCAGCGCGAGCGCCACGTTGTCGAACACGGTGCGGTCGGGGAGCAGCCGGAAGTCCTCGTAGATGACGCCGATCGTCCGGCGCAGCAGCGCCCGGTGGGTCCGCGTCATGCGCCCGCCGCGGAACGTGCCGACCGTGACGAGCCCCGAGGTGGGCTGCGTCTCGTGGGTGATGAGCCGCAGCAGCGTGGTCTTGCCCGCCGCGCTGTGGCCGAGGATCACGACGCACTCGGCCTCGTCCATCCTCCACGTCACGTCGTCGAGCGCGAGGCGCTCTCCGTAGCGCTTCGTCACGTGCTCGAATGCGATCATCGCGCCTCCCTGCCCGGCCCGCGCCCCGCACGAGGCGCCGCGGCCGGCCGCGACGTGTCTAGAGCTCGCGGTACTCGATCTGGGCCTTGCTGCGGAGCGACTTCACCCACGCCTCGTACTTCTCGCGGAATTGCATCTGCGCCACGGCCTCGGGGAGCTCTTCCCGGATCTCGGCGACCTCGTACGTCCGTTCGGGCTTGCGGTCGGTGACCTTGAAGATGTTGAAGCCCTGCTGGTTCGGGAGCACCTCGCTTACGGCACCCGGGGCGAGGGACTCGAGCCCCGCCCGGATGTTGGGTTGGAGCTGGGCGAGGCTCAGGAACCCGACGTCGCCGTCGGGGCCCACCTGGCCCTGGTAGTTGCTGTGGCGCTTCACGAGCGCGGCGAAATCGGCGCCCTTGCCGGCCGCCTGCTCCCGCACCCGCTTCGCCAGCTCGAACGCACGGTCGATATCGGCGTCCGTGGGTGTGAGCTTGACCAGGATGTGCCGCGCGTGCACCTCGACGACCGGCTTCCCGTCGGCGTCCAGAGAGTCCTTCCCGGCGTGGCTTCGCACCGTGTCGCGCTCGAGCGTCTCGACCAGGTGCCAGCCGTAGAGTGTGCGCACCGGGGTCGAGAGCCGGCCCGGGGCCAGCGCGAACGCCGCCTCCTCGAGCCCGGGCTCCATCTGGCCGCGTCGGAAGTAGCCCAGGTCGCCGCCGGCGTTGGCGCTGCCCGGGTCCTCGGAAACCTCGGCCGCCACCTTGGCGAACTTCTCGCCCGCCACGATGCGCCTGCGGATGGCTTCGATCTTCGCGCGCGCGGCCTTGATGGTGGCCGAGTCGGGCTGGGGGGAGATCTGGATGACCGAGAGCTTGAGCTGGGCGGGGACCTTGGGGAACTTGTCCACGTTGGCCTTGAAGTACGCCTCGGCCTCGGCCTGGGGCACGGGCTTCCTCGGGAACATGCGGTCCACGAGCCGGCGACCCATGAGCTGGCGCTCGAGGTCGGCCCTGTAGCGCTCGCGCAGGCGCGCCTCGGTCGTGTTCTCGCGCCGGAGTTGCGCCTGGAACGCCTGTTCGCCGCCCAGGCGCTCCTTGGCCTCGGCGATGGCGCCGTCCACCTGCTTGGTCACCTCGGTGGGGGGCACGGTGATGTTCTGGCGCTTCGCCTCGGCCAGCACCAGCTTCTCGTCGATCAGCTGGTCCAGGACCTGGCGCCGGAGCGTGTCCACCTGGGCCGAGTCGGGCCGGGCCTGGGCGCGCTGCAGGAACAGGAACAACTGCTCCTCCACGTCGCTCGCCAGCACCGGCTCGTCGTTGACCATTGCGGCGACCACGTCGAGCGCCTCGCCCTGGGCCGGCCGGGCGGCCGCGGGCGCGGGCGCGGCGGGCTTCGCCGCCGCCGGGGCGGGCTTCGAGCCGGACGCGGCCGGCTTGGAGGGGGCCTGAGCGCACGCCACGGCGGGCGCGAGCACGGCGAGGAGCGTGGTCAAGGCGGAGCGGAGGGCACGGCGGGCGATCGCGGACAATTCCGGGAACCTCCGAAAGGGTCGCGGGATGGGCGCGTGGCGGCCAGCCCATCGGACGGGGGGAGCGATCAGCGGAGCGCCGGCCAGTATAAGCGACCGGCCCGCGACCCGCCCAACCGCTACGCGGCGGTCCGCGCACGACTTCCCCCCCCCGCGCGCGAGGATTTGCGCTTCCGGGACACGTTCCGTGCACTTGGCCAGCGTCCGCCGCGGCGCGGGCCGCACCGGAACGTGCAAGGGCGGTGCGGCGGGAGCGCCTCGGCCGGCGACGCCCAGGTCGGCGGCCGTCGCGTTCGTGTCGTGGCGCGCGATGACCGCGCCGGGAACGGGTCCGACCGCGCTCGGGGGCACCCCGCTGCGCCAGGCCCGGCGACTGTGGGAGTCTCGTTCCGTGACTTCTGACGTGCGACTCCGGCGGGTGCTCGCCGTGGCCGCGCTGCTCGCCGGCTTCGGCATGGCGCTGCCGCGGTTCCTGACGCACGGCCCCTACCCGCGCCTGGGCGCGGTGATCGGCGAGGGCGGCGAGGTGCAGCGCGTGCTCGGGCCCCCCGCGCGCGGCATGCTCCAGCCAGGCGACCAACTGCTCACCCTGAACGGCCTCGCGCTGGCCGATCCCGCCGTGCGAACGCGGATCGCCGCCGAGGGCTGGCCGCGCGGCCCGCTGAATCTGGAGTTCGAGCGCGGCGGCGTGCTCCGGCGCGTGACGCTCCCGCCCACGCGGCTCACGCCGTGGGAGCGGTTCCGGCTCCAGGCCTACCCGATCGCGGTGGCGGTGCTGGCGCCGCTCGTCGCGTTCCTGCTGGTGTGGCGCCGGCCCGACCTCGGCACCGCGTGGGTGTTCCTGTGGTACGCCACGCTCGACGGGCTGGGCGTGATGCGCACCATCTTCCCGCACGCGCAGGTGCACACCGAGCCGCTGTTCCAGGGCTACCTGCTGTTCTACGACGCGCTCGTGCTGCTCTACCCGGCCAGCTTCGTCCACTTCATGTCGGTGTTCCCGCGGCCGCGCTGGCGCGCCGGCTCGCGGGCGCGGAACCCGTGGTTTTGGCTGACGCTCGGGAGCTACGCGCTGCCGCTGCTGCTGCTCGCCACGTTCGGCGACGCGAGCGCGATGCCGTCCGAGGTGCTCGGTGCCTGGTACCCGGGCGGCGCCGCGGTGATCGGCACCGCGTCGCTGCTGCTGCGATACAGCCGGGCGGAACCCGGCTGGTCGCCCACCTCCGCGCAGCGCGTGCTCGCGGTCGTCGTGGCCATCGCCATGCTCGTCAGCAACCTGGGCTTCGGCGGCGACCGCGTGGACCCGCTGCTCGCCGCCGCCACGCCCACCGCGCCCGTGCACGCGCTGTTCACCGTGATCCTGGCGCTGTGGCTCGCCACGCCCATCCTGCTCTCGTACCTGATCGCCGACGACGCGCTGTTCGACCCGCGCCGGCTGATCGTGGGCGGGCTCCCGTACGCGCTCCTCACCGGGCTCCTCGCCGCCATCTACCTCGCCATTGTGCTCGGCGGCCAGCGGCTGTTCGCCACCGTCACCGGCGAGCAGGCCCTGGTCTTCAACGTGACCGCCGCGCTCATCCTGGCGTTCGCGTTCGCGCCGCTCCGCGAGCGGCTCCAGCGGGCGATCGCGGGCCTCTACGGCCGCGACCCCGAGGCGCTGCGCGCGGCGCTCGACGCCGCCGGCGACAGCCTGCTCTCGGCGTTCGACCGCGACGAGGTGCGGAACTCGGTCGAGAACGGCATCGAGCGCGGGCTCCACCGCCGCGTGGCCATCCGCTGGCCCGCGGCGGGGCCGCCGGCGATGGCCGAGCCGGCGCAGGTGCCGGACTTCGCGCGCGGCCCCATCGACGCGCTCCTCAAGCAGGCCGGCGTGCGGCTCGACAATCTCCGCCTCACCGCTGAGCGCGCCGCCGCCACGCGCGCCGAGCTGAGGGCGCTCCAGGCGCAGGTGCAGCCTCACTTCCTTTTCAACGCGCTGAACGCGCTCGCCTACCTGATCGAGACCGACCCGATGGCCGCGCAGCGCTTCACCGGGCGGCTCGCCGACATGCTCCGCTACACCGTGGAGGCCGGGAAGCGCCAGGCCGCGCTGCTCTCGGACGAACTGGCGTTCGTGGAGGACTACCTGGGCGTGGCGCGCGAGCGCTACGAGAACCCGCTCCACTTCCGCTACCGGGGCGACCCCTCCCTGCTGTCCTCGATCGTGCCGCCGCTGCTGCTCCAGCCGCTGGTCGAGAACAGCCTGAAGCACGGCGTCTCGCCCAACGGCGGCTCGCTGCGCATGACGCTGGATGCCCGGCTCACGGACGGCTGGTTCGAGCTGGAGTTCGCCGACGACGGCGTGCCGCACGGCAACGGCACCCCGAGCCTGGGCGTGGGGCTGGAGAATCTCGAATTGCGCGTGCGGCACTTCGCGGGGCCGAACGCGCGCGTGCAGGCCACGCCGCGCGGCGACGGCGGATTCGCCGTGCGCATGGCGTGGCCCATCCCGACCGGAGGAAGCGAGTGCCGATGGACGAGCGTCTGAGAGTGGTGATCGCCGACGACGAGCCGAGGGCACGGCAGTTCCTGGAGAAGCTCCTGTCCGAGCACGCGAACGTGGAGGTGGCCGGCGTGGCCAAGGGCGGCGCCGAGGCGCTCGCCCAGATCACGAAGACCCGCCCCGACGCCGTGTTCCTGGACATCCACATGCCCGATCTCTCGGGACTCGAGGTGGCGCGGCACCTGAAGGGCGAGGACGCCCCCATCGTCGTGTTCGTGACCGCGTACGACCAGCACGCCATCGAGGCGTTCGAGCTGGCGGCGCTCGACTACGTGCTGAAACCCATCCGGCGGGACCGGCTCGCCGAGACCGTGGGCCGCGTGACGCGCGAAGCGCAGCTCGGGGCCAAGCGCTCCGGGAACGCCGCCGCGGTGCGCACGGCGCTCGCCGCGGAGCCGCTCCAGAGCCACGCCACGCGGCTGTTGCGGCTCCCGGTTCGACACCGGCGCGAGGTGAAGCTGCTGGACCTCTCGCAGGTGCCGATCGTGTTCTCGCGCGACCGGCTGGTGCTGGCGCGCGCCGAGGGCAAGGAGTACCTGGTGGACTACACGCTCCAGGAGCTGGAGGAACGGCTCCCCGAGGGCCAGTTCGTGCGCGTGCACCGCGGCGCGCTCGTCAACATGAGCGCGATCGAGAGCTACGGGGCGGAGGACGGCGTGCTGGTGCTGCGACTCAAGGACGGGACGCGCGTCGAGGCGAGCGAGCGCCGGGCGGCGGAGGTGAGGCGGAAGCTCCGATAGCGGGGCGGGAGCGGCTCGTCGTCCGCCCCGGCCCGCCCGCCTACATCCCCGGCGGCATCCCCGGCAATCCCGCGGGGCCCGGCCAGCGGAGCTTCGCCACGGCCGACGAGTCCACCCGGAGCCGGTACGCGACCGCGAGCGAGTCCGTGAACCGGCGGAAGCGCTCGTCGCGCGCCAGCTCGCCGGCGCTCGCGGCGATGTTCTGGCGGAGCGGCTCGGGCAGATCCTCCCACTGCTGCTGGGCGACCTGCTTCTCGAGCAGCTGGAGGATGCGCCAGCCGCGCGCGGTCTGCGAGGGGCCGAACCTGCCGCCGGGCTGCTGCTGCGTGAACATGGCCTCGAACACCGCCCATTCGGGGTCCGGGTTCGGGTAGGCCACCTCCACCGTCGTCGCCGCGGGCGCGCCCCCGACCTTCGCCGCCGCCTCGGCCAGCGTGCCGCTGCCCGCGACCGTGTCCGCGACGCGGCGTACGACCGCCGAGTCCGGGGACTCCACGAGCGCGACCTTCACCGACACGAGCCGCGTGAACTGCGACTTCACGCGCTCCCAGGCGAGCGCGACCTGCTCGGGGCCCGGCGGCGGCACGCCGGCGGTGGCGATGTTGTACGCGCCCTCCAGCAGACCCTGCTCGCGCCTCGCCCGCAGGCCCGCCACCACGTCGGGCTCCTCGTGCAGGTGGCGGCGGCGCGCCTCGAGCACGGAGATGCGGCCCATGGCCTGCGCCTCGAGCCAGATCTCCACCGCCGGGAGCAGGTTCATGGACGGCGCCTGCGCCTCGGGACGGGACAGGTCGTCGAGCGCGTCGCCGAGCGTGTAGACGCCGCCGCGCCAGGTGACCAGCGGACGGGCGCGCATCTCATCCGTGGGCCGCCGCGGATCCACCGGCGAGGCGGTGCGGAAGAAGAGCTGGGCGCCACCGGGCGCGTGCCTGAGCTCGTACGCCTGCTTCAGCCCCTCGTAGGCGCGTTCGTAGGCGGCGCCGAACTTGCGCCGGCTCGCGATCGCGATCATGTCGGAGCGGATCGTCTCGTACGACGGCTGCTGGCACGGGCGCCGCTCGCTCACCTGCATGACGAACCAGCCCTCGCGGCGCGCGTAGGGGCCGCCGAGCTCGCCCGGCCCCAGGGTCCGCAGCGCGTCGTCGAGCGGGTCGGGCAGGGCGCCCGGCGCGATCCAGCCCATGTCGCCGTCGGGCGGCAGCACCCCGAGGAGGCTGTTGCGGGTGGCCACCCTGGCGAACGGCTCGCCGCGCCGGATCTGCTCGAGCGCGGCGCGCGCCGCCTGCTCGCTCGACGTGTAGAGGAGATGGACGTGCCCCTCCTCGTTCCTCGACTCGTAGAGCGCGTGCGCCTCGGCCTCGGAGACGCGCTGCGCCTGCGGCGCGAGCTGGGCATAGAGCCGCTGCAGGATGAGCCGCCGCTCGTCGTCGCGGATCGCGTCCGCCATGACCGCGGTCGAGTCGTGCCCCAGGCGGTGTGCCAGCTCCAGCAGGACCGCGCGACGCTGGAGGTCCAGCACCAGCTCCCGCTTGGCCTGCTCCGGCGGCGACAAGTACTGGCCCGCGGCGTTCCGCGCGGCGCGATCGAAGTCCGCGACCGTGACCTTCTGGCTGCCCACCTCGAGGATGGGGCGGCCGCCGGGCGTGAGGCCGCCCCCGCAGCCGGCGAGGACGAGCGCGAGGACCACCAGGGTGACGCGGATGCGGATCACGGCCGGGTCTCTCCGATCGGGATGGGCGGTTGGCGTGAGCGGGCGCAGGGTAGGCGGGCTCGCAGCCGGCTCGCAAGCGCGTGCGGCGGCTCGCACGCCGCGTCCGTCGTCTCGCCGCTCGCCCGTCGCGACGGGTTCCGGCAGCATCGCCGGCCGGACCATCGGCCCCGGACCCGCGCCTCGGGAGCGCCGCGGCCTTCCCCTGGTCCGCCAGCCGGAGGACGCACCATGTCGCACCAGCGTGCCGGGGTTCTCGTCGCCGCATTGTCGCTGCTCCTCGCCGCCGCGGCCTCTGGGGAGGTCGCGTGGCCTCCGGGCGAGCTGTCGCGCCGGGTGCAGGCGTACTTCGCGCACCTCCGCGGGAGCGAGGCGGACGCGCGCCGGTTCCTGGCGGAGGACTTCGCCGCCCCGGCGCTCGCCGACGCACCGCTGGACGAGCGCCTTCGCAGACGGGCGATGATGCTCGAGCGGACGTCCGGGCTGACGCCGTTGGAGGTGGTGGAGTCCGGCGCCGCCACGATGAGCGTCCGCTGCAGGGCCGGCAACGGCGACGACCTGCTGGCGATCTTCGAGGCCGAGCCCTCGCCGCCGCACAAGCTGCTCGGCGTGCGGCTCGAGGCCGGGGAGCACGGCGGCGGCCCGCCGCGCGGACCCTCGGGGCCGCCGCTCACCGCCTCCGAGCTGGCCGCCGAGGCGCGCGCGTTCCTCGACGAGCGTGCCGCCGCGGGCGGGTTCTCGGGTGTGGCGCTCATCGTGCGGGGCGACAGCACGCTCCTCTCCGGCGCCTGGGGACTCGCGGACCGCGGGAAGGGGACTCCGATCACGCTCGAGACGCGCTTCAACCTCGCCTCGATCGGCAAGCTCCTCACGCGCGCCGCGGTGGCGCAGCTCGCCGAGCAGGGCCGGCTCTCGCTCGACGACAAGCTCGAGAAGTACCTGCCCGGCTTCCCGAACGCCGACCGGATCACCCTCGAGATGCTGGCCGAGCACCGCTCCGGCGTGGGCGACATCTTCAACGCGAAGTACCAGGCGATGGACCGCTCGAAGCTGCGCCACAACCGCGACTACCTGGAGCTCATCCGCGACCAGCCGCTGTGGTTCGAGCCGGGCCAGGGGCAGCGCTACTCGAACGGCGGCTACGTGCTCCTGGGCGAGGTGATCGCGAAGGCCTCGGGCGAGGACTATTACGACTACCTCGCGAAGCACGTGTTCGCCGCGGCGGGCATGAAGAGCACGGGCGCGCCCGTCGAGGGTGACGGCACGCCGGGGCTCGCGCGCGGCTACACGCGCGAGGGCGCGGCGGCCGGCGGCGAGACCGACAACGCGGCGACGCGCCCCGCGCGCGGGAGCGCGGCCGGCGGGCTCTACTCCACGGCCGCCGACCTGCTGGCGTTCGACCGAGCTCTCCTGTCCGGGAGGCTCTGCAGCCGCGCGTGGGCGGGATGGGTGGCCGAGGGCGAGCGGCCCGATCGCCGGCCGCCCGGGGCCGGGGCGACGCCGGCCGCGGCGGAGCCGCCCGGGGCCGGCATGGCGTTCGGCTTCGGCGGCGGGGCCCCGGGCGTGTCCACGGAGTGGTCACGCATCGGCGATGCCGTGATAATCGTGCTCACGAACCGCGACCCCGAGGTCTCCGAGCCCACGAGGCGGGGGCTCCAGGACCTGCTGCGGCGGCTCAAGCCGGCGCCGAAGCGCCGGCCGCGAGCACGCGCTCGATGGCGTCCGCGGCCCCGGCGGCGCCCGGCTCGAGCTTGATTCGTTCCGCGACCTCGGCGGCGCGCAGCGCCAGGGCGCGGTCGGCGAGCAGCGACTCGAGCTCGCTCGCGAGCGCGGCCGCGCCCACGTGCGCGCGCCGCAGCACCCGCGCCACGCCGAGGCGGCGGAGACGGTCGGCGTTGTCGGGCTGGTCGTGGCTGAAGGGCACCACCAGCATGGGCCGGCCCGCGCGCATGGCCTGCGCCGTGGTGCCCACCCCGCCCTGGTGGACGACGGCCAGCGCGCGCGGCAGGAGTTCCGAATGCGGCGCGTACGGCACCGCCACGACACGCTCGCCCGCCGGCGCGTGCGCCGCCGGCGGAACGCCGGGAACGTCGTTCAGGCCGTGCTCGCCCACGAGCAGCACCGCGCGCCGGCCGAGCTTCCGCGCGGCCTCGGCCGCGGCCCGGTAGAAGTCGTCCGCGGCGAACACCGCCGATGAGCCGAGCGTGAAGACGAGCGGCGGCTCGCCCTGGCGCAGGAACACCTCGAGCGCGAGCGGCATGCCCTGGCCCTCGCCGCCGCGGTCGTGGATCGGGAACCCCGGCTGCACCGCGCTCGCCGGCCAGTCCGGCTGCGGCGCGGCCAGCTCGCGCGAGAACAGCACCAGGTGCAGGTGGCGCGAGCGCGCGTCGAACATCGGGTGCGCCCGCTCCGGCGGCAGCCCCATCTCGGCGCGGATGGCCGCCAGCTCGCGGAACCACGGCCGGCTCGCGAGCGAGGCGATCCACCAAAGGAGCCGCCACGGCGCGGGGCCCAGATCGCGGAGCGGCCGGAGCCAGGGGACGCCCGGCGAGACGGGCGGGTCGTGCGCCGAGAACATCGCCAGCGGCTGGAGCGTGGTGGAGACGCGCGGGATGCCGAGCTTCTCGGCCACCATCGGCGCGGTGAACGTGAGCACGTGGTCCACGATCAGGTCCGCGCCGCGCGCGGCCACCAGCAGGTCGTCGCGCGACTGGCGCAGGTAGGGAAGCACCAGCTTGTGCAGGACGACCTTGCTGCCGCGGCGCTCGTCCATCGCCTCGCGCAGCACGCCGGTCGTGTCGCCCCATTCCTCGAAGTTCGGCCGCACCGCCGCGAACTCGAGCCGCAGCGACTCCACCCGCTCGCGATAGAGCCCGTGCGTCGCGATCACCGGCTGGTGGCCGCGGCGCTGCAGCTCGAGCGCGATGGCGATGTAGGGGTGCAGGTCCCCGAGCGACCCCATCGTGGTGAGGACGATGCGAGCCATGCGCGCAGGGTGACCGGGCCCGGGTGGGGCGGCAAGCGCGAGCGGGGGATACCGCCCGGTCAGCGCGCGGGTGCGGGGGCGCCGGGCTTCGCGGCGCCGGGCGGGCCGTTCGCGGCCGGGGCGGCCGCCGCCGCGGCGGCCGCCTCGCCGAGCGCCTGGAGCGCCGCGCGCACGCGGTGGAGCAGCAGGATGCCCTCGCCGCGGACGCGCAGGCCGAACTCGCGGCCGCTCACGAACTCGGCCTGGAAGTCGAGGCCGATGACGAGCCGCTTGATCTCGTCGGGGCGGAGCGGGCGGCGGAGCGTGATCTCGGCCACGCTCTGGAACAGCTTGAGGCTCTCGACCGGCGCCGTGGTCCCGCCGGGCGTGCCGCGGCCCAGCACGCGCAGCCGCCGCAGCTCCACCAGCGCCACCGCCTCGGGCGGGAGCGCCCCGAAGCGGTCGCGCAGCTCGAGCACCATGTCGTCGATGTCCCCGGTCGTGCGCGCCTCGGCGAGCCGGCGGTAGAGCGCCAGCTTCTCGTGCTCGTCCGGGACGTACTCGTCCGGAAGGAACGCGCTCCAGTCGGTGAGGAGCCGCGGCTCGGGCGCCAGCGCCTCGACCTCGCCGCGCAGCCCGGCGACCGCCTCCTCCAGGAGCTTCACGTACAGGTCGAAGCCGAGGCCGAGGATGTGGCCGTGCTGCTCCGGCCCCAGCAGGTTCCCCGCGCCCCGGATCTCCATGTCCTTGAGCGCCACCTTGAAGCCCACGCCCAGCTCGTCGAATTCCTCGATCACGCGCAGGCGCTTCTCGGCCTCCTCGGTGAGCACGCGCCGGCCCGGCACCATGAGGTAGGCGTGCGCCCGGTGCGAGCTCCGGCCGACGCGGCCGCGGAGCTGGTAGAGCTGCGCCAGCCCGAGCGTGTCGGCCCGGTCCACGATGAGCGTGTTGACGGTGGGGATGTCGATCCCGGACTCGATGATCATGGTGGAGACCAGCACGTCCACCCGGCCCTCGGTGAAGTCCAGCATCACCTGCTCCAGCTGGTGCTCGTTCATCTGGCCGTGCGCCACGGCCAGCCGAACCTGGGGCACGAGCTGCTGCAGCTCGGCGGCCTTGTTGTAGATGGTCTCCACCCGGTTGTGGACGAAGAACACCTGCCCGCCGCGGTCCACTTCGCGCAGGATGGCGTCGGTGACCACCTCGGGGTCGTACTCCAGCACCTCGGTGTGCACGGGCAGACGGTTCGCGGGCGGCGTCTCGATGACGCTCATGTCCCGCGCCCCGGCCAGCGACAGGTTCAGCGTGCGCGGGATGGGCGTGGCGGTGAGCGCGAGCACGTCCACGGTGCGCGTGAGCTGGCGGATCCGTTCCTTCTGCCGCACGCCGAAGCGGTGCTCCTCGTCGATCACCACCAGGCCGAGGTTCGCGAACCTCACGTCCTTCGACAGCAACCGGTGGGTGCCGATCAGCACGTCCACTTCGCCGCGCGCGAGCCGCGCGACCACGTCCTTCTGCTCCCTTGCGGTGCGGAACCGCGACAGCACTTCCACCTTCACCGGAAAGTCGGCCAGCCGCTCGCGGAACGTGTGGCCGTGCTGCTGGGCGAGGATGGTGGTGGGCACGAGGACCGCCACCTGCTTCCCGTCCTGCACCGCCTTCCACGCGGCGCGGATCGCGACCTCGGTCTTCCCGTAGCCCACGTCGCCGCAGATCAGCCGGTCCATGGGCGCGGCGGTCTCCATGTCGGCGCGCACGTCCTCGATGGCCCTGGCCTGGTCGGGGGTCTCGTCGTACGGGAACGAGGCCTCGAGCTCGCGCTGCCACACGGTGTCGGGCTTGAACGCGTGCCCGGGAAGCGCGCGCCGCGCGGCGTACGCCTTGAGCAGTTCCTCGGCCATGTCCTGGATGGCGCGCCGGGCGCGCGCCTTGGTCTTCTGCCACTGCGCGCTCCCGAGCCCGTGGAGGGAGGGTTTCGCGCCGTCTCCGGCGGCGTAGCGCGAGACGAGCCCGAGCTGGTGCACGGGCACGTAGAGCACGTCGGTGCCGGCGTAGCCCAGCTCCAGGCAGTCGGTCTCCTGCCCCGAGAGCGTCAGCCGGCGCATGCCCTTGTAGACGCCGACGCCGTGATCCTCGTGCACCACGAAGTCGCCGGGCTTGAGCGCGGACAGCTCGGCCGCGGTGAGCCCGGCCGTGCGGCGGAGCCGGCGGCGGCGGCGCCGGTAGCGCGAGAACACCTCGTGGTCGGTGAGCAGCGCCAGCCCCGCGTCGCGCCAGGTGAAGCCGGCGGAGACGAGGCCCACGCCGAGCGTGGCGCCGGAGTCGCCGAGCAGCTCGTACAGCCGGTCGCGCTGGCCCTGGTTGTCGCACAGGATCACGGGCGCCACGCCGCCGGCCGCGAGCTCGGCGAGGTGGGTCTTCAGCTTCTCGGTGGAACGCTGGAGCGGCTCGGGCGGCGAGCAGCCCACGACCAGCGTGGAGGCGTAGCGCGCCGCCTCGCCGCCACGCGCCACCGCGCCCATGAGATCCGCGCCACGGCGCTGCGTGGCCAGCTCCTTCCACGCGTCCTCGGGCAGCCAGAGCTGCTCGGGCGGCGAGACGAGCGGGTAGTGCGCGCGCGTCTCGTCGAAGCCGCGGCGGATCGCGTCCCACAGCTCCTCGGCCCGCTCCTCCAGCGCGGCCGGGTCGTCCAGCACGACCACGGTGTCCGCCGGCAGGTGGTCCGCGAGCCCGCCCAGGTCGGCGTCGTAGTAGCCGGCGAAGCGCTCCATGCCCTCGTGGAAGAGATGCGAGCCGCCCTCGGAGCCCGCGGGCGCGCCGCCGCGCGCCGGGGCGAGGGCCGCCTCGTCGCCGGCCTCGCGCAGCCGCCGCATGATCGCCTCCACCTCGCCCGGCTCCACCACGATCTCGTAGCGCGGCAGGAGCCTGGCCTCCGCCAGCTTCTCGAGCGAGCGCTGCGTGCCGGCGTCGAAGCGGCGGAGCGAGGCCACCGTGTCGCCGTCGAACTCCACGCGCAGCGGGTCGTTCCAGCCCACGGGCCAGACGTCGAGGATGCCGCCGCGCCGCGCGCACTGGCCCACCGCCTCCACCTCGGGGAAGCGTTCGTAGCCCATGAACACCAGCCGCTCGAGGAGCCGGCGCGGGTCGGTGTCCTCGCCGGTGCGGAGCGCCAGCAGCGCGCGCGCGAGCCGCGCCGGGCGCGGCACCTTCTGGAGCACGCCGCGCACGGTGGCGACCACCACGCCGGACCCGGTTCCGCCGGGTGCCCCGCCGGCGGCGAGCCGCGCCAGCGTCTCCAGCCGCTCGGCGGTGACGGACGGGTGCGGCGACGACGGGTCGTACGGCAGCGTGTCCGGCTCGGGGTAGGCGAGCGTCGCGGCACGGCCGGCGAAGTACTCGACGTCGTCGCGCGCCGCCTCCCACGCCTCGCCGTGCGGCGTGACATAGAGCACCGTGCGGCCCAGCTCGCGCTGGAGCCACGCCACGAGGAACGCGCGCGACGAGCCCGTGAGCCCGCGCACGGCCACGCGCGGCCGGCGCCCGGCCGTGTCGGCGCGGCCGGACCCGTCGCGCAGCACGGCGAGAAGCTCGCGCGCGGCCGCGCTCCGCCCGGCGTGGTCGAGCAGCGACGCGGCCAGCGCGTCGCGCAGGAACACGTCGGCGGCGGTCATGGGCGGAGGGCGGCGCGGGTCGCCGGCGAGCCGGCCATCGGACACATCGGGACCGCCACGTCGCTCAGCGGGCCGCGGCGGGCTCGCCGAGCAGGCGCCGGATCGTCCGTTCGAGCTCGGCGTGGCGCGCGTCGCACACCGCGTGCCGCGAGTCGGACGACGGGTGGTACTCGCCGCCCGGGTGCGCCCAGCGGACGACGCCCTCGCGGTCGATCAGGAACGACACGCTGGTCCAGTTGCGTTCGGGGTGGTTGGCGAGCCACCAGCGGTTGAGCGTGGCCCACTCCTCGTCCACCGCGACCGGGCCGCGGAAGCCGAGCTTCCGGGCGGTGCGGCGGACGAAGCCGTCGCTCACCTCGCGCGGCGGCTTGGGGTGGAACGCGCCCACGACCACGAGCCCCTGCGAGTCGTAGCGCGTACGCAATGCCTCCAGCCCCGGCAGCGTGCTGGCGCAGAACCTGCATTCCGAGGTGAACCAGCGGACGAGCACCACCTTCCCGCGCAGCTGCTCGAGCGTGAGCGGGCTGCCGTCCAGCCAGCGCGTGAAGGTCCACTCGCGCGCCGGCCGGTCGAGCAGGTCGGCGGCCGAGTCCGCCGACTCGACGGGGTCTTGTGTCGCCGGGACGGCCTCGTCCGCGCGCAGCGAGGCGGGCAGGATCGCTGCCAGCAGCGCGAGAGCCGCCATCCACGGGCGCCAGGGGCCCGCGGACGACGAGGCGTGGGGTGTGGGGATGCGAGCCATCACCGCCGAGGCTAGACTATCCGGCGTCGTTCCCTCAATCCCGTCGACGTCCTGTTTCGGAGGTTCGCCATGAGCGCACGCCCCGCCCCGCGCCTCGCTCTGACCCTGGCCCTGCTCGCCTGCGCGTTCGTGACCGCGCATGCCGGCCCGCCCGCCACGCTCGACAGGGTGGATCCGAAGGCGCCATGCTTCCAGTGGCCGGCCGTGGATCGCGACCGCGACGGCGTGTTCGACCGGCTCGACCGCTGCGACAACACGCCCGAGGGCGCGATCGTGGACGAGTGGGGCTGCCCGCTGGACTCCGACGGCGACGGCGTCTACGACGGTCTCGACAAGTGCCCCCACACGCCGCCCGGCGAGCGCGTGGACAAGAACGGCTGCTCGCGCGTCCAGCTCTCGGGCTCCTCGCGCGCCGAGGAGCAGGCGGCGAAGCCGGCCACGCCCGCCACGCCGCCGCCGGCGCCCGCGCCGGGGGTGAGCGAGACCGAGCGGCAGCTCGTGGAGGGCGGCCGCATCCGGCTCGAGAACGTGTACTTCGAGACCGGCAGCGCCCGGCTCCTGCCCGAGTCCGAGGCCACGCTCGACGAGCTGGGCTCGGTGCTGGAGAAGTTCGTGGACCTGAAGGTCGAGGTGCAGGGCCACACCGACACCCGCGGCTCGCAGGCGTTCAACCAGCGGCTCTCCCAGGCGCGCGCAGAGTCGGTGCGGAGCTACCTGCTCTCGAAGTTCCGCCTGAACGACGCCAACGTGGTCGCGAAGGGCTACGGCGAGACGCAGCCGGAGACGCGGGAGCGGAACGACGAGGAGCGCCTGCGCAACCGCCGCGTCGAGATCAAGGCGCTGAACCCCGAGGTGCTGCCGGGGAACGTGAAGGTGGAGCAGAAGAACTGAGATACCGTCTGCTCGACCAGGCGCCCCCTCGTGCGGGCGCCTCTGCCTGCGTGCGGGAGGGAACGAAGGCCTTCACGCCGCGGCCGCGCTCGAGACCCGCTGCGGAGGGTCGTGCGGGGATGCGCGATCAGCTGTCGCCCTTCCATCCTCCGCCCGCCATGCCCCAGCGGCCGATCACCGACTCCGCCACGAGCAGGAGCAGCGCGGCGATCAGGAACTCGGGCCACAGCTCGCGCCCGAAGCGGGCCTGGCGGATGCGCGCGGCGAGGTCGTCGCCGAATCGCACCCAGCGCACGCGGCCGGCCGGGAACGCCGCGGTGAGCGCGGGCTCGGGCAAGGGCGCCAGGTCGCCCTCGCGTGGATCGGGGTTCACGGCGAAGCTCGCACGGAGCTGCCCGCCCGCGTAGGCGCGATGCAGGCCGGGGCGCTCGAGCGGCGCGCTCACCGTGCGCGGCGCGCCGCTCGCCGACTCCACGTGCAACGCGATCTCGCGGCCGGTCTCGTCCTCCACGCGCCACTCGGCGGACGCGGGGGCGCTCCAGGTGTCGCCGGGGTGCAGCGACGGCGCGGCCGTGCCGCGCGCGAGCACTCGCGCGGCCTGGTGCACGAGCGGCAGGAACGCGCCCGAGAGCGCGAAGTCCGAGCGCCCGGGATCGAGCGGCGTGGCCAGCACGAGCGCGCGTCCGGCCTCGACCAGCGCCGCGTGGCGGTCGTCGTAGCGGAGCAGCACGCGGGCGCCCGTCGCGGCGCGGAGCGCGGGGACGCGCGCGAACCGCGCCTGCGTGAGCGGCTCGCCCGGCCGCGCCGGGAATCCGTCCAGGATGGCGTGCCCGGCCACGGCGCGGAGCAGCCGCCATGCGGCCCCGGCGGGCGCCGCTTCCTCGGGCCCGAGCGTGCCGGCGCGGAGCGTCCCGAGCAGCTCGTTCCAGGCCGCGAGGTCGGCGCGCGCGCCGGGGGCCAGGAGCAGCGCGCCGCCCGCGCGGTGGAAGTCGAGCACGGTCTGGAGCTCGGCGGGGCCCAGGCGTTCGACGTCGCCGATCACGACGAGGTCCGCGTCGCCGGCGCCCGCGGCAAGCTGCGTGGCGTCGAGCGCTCGCACGGTGAGCCCGGAGGCGGGCGAGCCGGCCTCGAGCGCCAGCCGGAGCGGCGAGGCGCCACCGTCCTCGCGCACGACCACGTTCAGGGTGCCGGCGCGGCCGGCGGCGAACACGTGGCGGTTGTCGAGCGCCAGCGCGTCGTCGGGGAGAAGCACCTCGCCGCCAGCCTCCGGCAGCCGCACGAGCGGCACAAGGGCGCGGCCCTCGCCGCGCGCGGCGAGCGAGACGAAGCCGCGGCCGAGCGAGAGGTCGGCCGGGGGCGCGCCGCCGGAAGCGCTCGCGCCGCTCACACCGGTGGCGCGCAGCTCCCTCGCCTCGAGCGCGAAATCCTGTGCCACGGCGCCGCTCACGGCGTCGTGGGACACCACGCCCACCTCGAGCGCGGGCGGCGTCCCGGGGTCGGCCGCGGGGGCGAGCGAGGCGCTCGTCAGTGCGGCGTTCGCGCGGCTCCGGGGCGAGAGCGGCACCAGGTAGACGCGCGCGGAGCGCCACGGCCCGGGAGGCGGCTCGAATCGCTCGCCGAAGCCCGAGCGCTGGAAGTCCGACACCCAGAACAGCTCGCGGTTCAAGGCGCGCGAGGCGCCGAGCGCGCGGCCGGCGAGTGCGAGCGCCGCGGCGTGATCGGTGGCCGACGCGGTCGCGGCCAGCGACTGCGCGGCGGCGCGCACGCGCGTGGCGTCGGCGAGCGGCGCGTCCGAGAGCGGCCGCGGCGCGCGGTCGTAGGGCACGAGCAGCAGCTCGTCCGCGGGGCCGAGCGTGGCGAGCAGGCTCTCCACCACGCGGCGCGCGGTGGCGGTGAGCGGCCGGCCCTCGGTGTCGGGGGCGCCCATGCTGCCTGAGACGTCCACCAGCGCCACCAGCGTGCTCGCCGCGCTCCCGCCCCGCGCGCCGCCCTGGAGCGACGGCCGCGCCATGGCCATCGCCAGCAGCGCCACTGCGAGCGTGCGCAGGAGCAGCAGCAGCCACTGCTTCAGGCGCAGCCGCCGGATCTCGCTCTGGTTCACCTCGGCCAGGAACTCCAGCGAGGGGAACGGCACCTGGCGCGGCTTCCGGCGCGTGAACAGGTGGATGAGCACGGGGATCGCCGCGGCGGCGAGCCCGAACAGGAACAGGGGGTTCAGGAAGTTCACGCGCCCGCTCCGCGACACGGTTCACCACCGGCAGACTCGAGCGCCCGGGCCGGCCGCCGGACCCCGGCGCCGCGGGGCGATCCCGGGCGGTGCGCGCTCATCTCGCCAGCTCGCGCCACGCGCCGCTCGCGTCGTCCCACACCTCGATGCCGGTGACGGGATGGATCTCCCATCCGGTGCGCCGCGACGCGCCGTGCCGGAGCGTCCAGTCGCTCACCGAGAGGTCGTACGGGTGGTCGTACAGGAGCCAGCCCGAGAGCCGCACGCGGGCCGGGCCGGCGTCCCAGCCCGTGGGGCCGCCGCCGTTCGGGCGCAACGCCACGAGCAGCGAGTCGTACGCCCAGCCCGGCCGCGTCCGGCGCCACTGCGGTGTCACCTCGGTCACGACGTAGGTCGTGTCGCGGTCGAGCGCGGTGCGCCGGGTCTCGGCCAGGTCCAGGTGGATGTCGCCGTCGCCCGACTGGAACACGCGCTGCACCCAGCCCTCCATGCGCACCCCCTGGCGCTCGAGCCGCACTCGCTCGTCGAACGGCGCCTGGTGCGGGAGCGCGGCGAAGTCCGCCATGGTCATGTCGCGCACGGAGCCCGGCGCGTCGAGCCGGTCCTTCATCGCGCGCAGGTGGCGCGTGCGCTCGGGCAGCCCGGGCGCGCGTCCCAGGAGCACGAGCCCCGCGTACAGCGTGGCCGCCCCGAGCACCAGCACCAGCACGCCGATGGACCTCGCGATCACAGGAGCGTGGCCCGCTTCTCGAGGTAAGCGAGCAGCGCGCGGTCGAACGGCGTGCGCGTGTCGAGCGGCACGTAGTCCACGCGCTGCTCGCGGCAGGCGCGCGCGTAGTGGTCGCGCCACGCCTCGAGACTCCGCCGGTACCGCGCGGCGATCTCCCAAGGCTCGGTCGTGAGCTGCGTCCCCGTCTCCAGGTCCACGAACGTGGAGGCGTCGGCGTAGGGGAATTCGATCTCGTCCGGGTCCAGGATGTGGAACAGGATCAGCTCGTGGTTCCGGTGGCGGAAGTGCTGGAGGCCCGAGAGCACCTCGGCGGGCGTGTCGTGGAGGTCGGAGAGCAGCACCACGAGGCCGCGGCGCTTGATGCGCTCGGCCAGCTCGTGCAGCACGGGGGCCAGCTTCGTGCGGCCGCCGGCCTCGCCCGAGGCCAGCGTCTTCAGGACCACGTCCAGGTGCGAGCGCACGGAGCGGGGCGGCACGTACTGGAGCGGCCGGTCCGCGAACAGCAACACGCCGACCGCGTCCTGCTGCCCGAGCATCAGGTAGGCGAGCGCGGCGGCCAGCGAGCGCGCGTATTCGAGCTTGCTCAGGGACGCCCGCGGCGAGCGGAACCCCATCGAGCCCGAGAGGTCCACGAGCAGGTGCGCGCGCAGGTTCGTCTCCTCGGTGTACTGCTTGACCAAGTAGCGGTCGCTCTTCGCGAGCACCTTCCAGTCCAGGTTCTTGAGCGGGTCGCCCGGCATGTACGGGCGGTGCTCGGCGAACTCCACCGAGAAGCCGTGGAACGGCGAGCGGTGCATGCCGGCGATGAAGCCCTCCACCACGAGCCGGGCGCGCACGTCCAGGTGCGCGAGCCGCGCCACGATGGCAGGGTCGAGGAAGTGCCGGGCCTCGCCCGGCGTGCGCCGCGCGCCGAGCGGGCCGTGCGCCGCACCCCACGCGGTGCCCGGCCCGCCGCCGTCCGGGGCCGGGCCGAAGACCGGTCCGGCGCCACCTCCCGCCGGCTCGCGCGCGCTCACCGGCTCAATCCCTCCACGCCGTCCATTCCAGCACGTCGCCTTCCCGGATCGGCCGCTCGCCCGCGGTCGAGCCCGCGTCCATGTAGCTCCCGAACGCCGGGCGCACCCGGCAGCGCGGGAAGCCGGCGACGCGCAGCAGCAGCTCCGTCTCGGGCTTGTAGACGTAGCGGAGCGAGAACCGCACCTCCTCGCGGCGCGTGACCGCGCCGGAGGCGTCGGCGCGCTCCTGCCAGCCGGCGGCCGCCAGCTTCGCGCGCAGGCTCGCGAGCATGCGCTCGTCCCTGTCCAGGCCGTCGCAGCGGAGCCCGGCCGCGAGCACGGGCAGCCGCCGCCGCCCGTTCCCGCAGCACACCTCCAGCGCCGGACCGCCCGCGGAGCGCACGCGCTCGACGTGCGGCGCGACGTCGGCGACGACGTCCGCGTACACGGCGTCGTGGAGCGCCGGTTCCAGGTAGCAGCCGCCGCTCACGCCGCGCCCGGTCCGTGCGACCCGCCAGGCGCGCGGCCATGCCGCCCGCGCCACAGCCAGTAGACCGGGAACCCGGTGGCCGCGATGAGCACTCCGGCCATGGCGCGCGGGATGACCGTGTTCGGGATCGGACCGCTGTTCGAGAAGTCGCTCCAGATGATGACGGCGGTCACGACGAGGAACACGAGCGGCGTGAGCGGGTAGAGCGGCGTGCGGTAGCTGGCCGGTCCCTGCCGGCCCTGCGACTCGCGACGGCGCTGCACGAACACGGTGGCCGTGGTGACCGCGTAGAACAGCCACGACGTGGTGACGAACCAGCCGGAGACGTCCTCGAACCCGCCCGCGGCCTTCAGCCACAGGCACGACAGCGCGGCCTGGATCCACAGCGCCAGCGCCGGCGTGCCGCGCGTGGGATGCAGGCCGGCGAGCGGCTTCCACAGCAGCCCGTCCGCCGCCGCCGCCTGCGTCACGCGCGGGCCGGTGAGGATCGCGCCGTTCGTCGTGCCGAAGGTGGACACCGCCACCAGCACCGCCAGCGCGCGCGCGCCCCAGTCGCCGAGCAGCCGGTGCACGGTCTCGCTCCCCACCGCCTCGTAGCTCGCGACCTCGTCCGGGCCGAGCACGCGGTAGTAGGCCAGGTTCGTGAGCACGTAGATGCCCACCACGAGCCAGGTGCCCCCGAGGATGGCGATGGGCATGGTGCTCTGCGGGTTCCGCACCTCGCCCGCCACGTAGGTGGAGTCCGTCCAGCCGTCGTAGGCGAACAGGATCGTGATCATGGACAGCGCGAACGCGAGCATCAGCGGGTGGCCCGCGTTGCCCGCGGCGACGGGGTTCTCGGGCGGCGTCACCGGGTGCGACGCCGGGATCGCGAACGCCAGCGCGCACAGCGCCAGGATCCCGATCACCTTGGCGGTGGTGAACACCGACTGCGTCCCCGCGCCCTCCTTCACGCCCAGCCAGTTCACGAACGTGAGCAGCACGATGGCGGCGCAGCCCACGGCGAACTCGGCCCCGTGGCCCCAGCCGGTCACCTGGCAGAAGTAGAGCGCGAACACGCTCGTGATGCTGGCGATGACCGTGGGCTTGATGACCCACAGGTTCGCCCAGCCGAACGTGAACGCCCACGCGTTCCCGAAGCCCTCGCGGATGAACACGTAGAGCCCGCCCGTGCGCGGGTGCCGCACCGCGAGTTCGGTAAGCACCAGGGAGCCGCAGATGGACAGCACGCCGCCCACGATCCACGCCAGGATCACCGGCGCGAACCCGGGCAGCTCCTGCGCCACGGAGTGCGGCGAGCGGAAGATGCCCGAGCCGATGATGTTACCCACCGTGATGGCGGTGGCGGCGTAGAGCCCGATCTGGCGCTTGAGTTCGATGCCGGACGAATCGGCCATGCCGCGCTCCTCGGGAGACGCCCGGCGGGCCGGGCGGTGCGATCAGTCGGCGGCGACGCCCGCGACGAGGTCGGCGACGATGCGGTCGGGCTTCACGCCCTCGGCCTCGGCGGTGAAGTTGGTGACCACGCGGTGCCGGAGCACGGCCGGCGCCACCGCGCGCACGTCCTCGATGCCCGGCGCGTAGCGGCCTTGCAGCACGGCGCGCGTCTTGGCGCCCAGCACCAGGTACTGCGAGGCGCGCGGCCCGGCGCCCCAGCTCACCCACTGGCGCACGAACTCGGGCGCGCCGTCGCCGCCGCGCGTGGCGCGCGCGAGGCGCACGGCGTAGCGCACGACGTGCTCGGTGACCGGCACGCGGCGCACGAGCTGCTGCAGCTCGAGGATGTCGCGCGCGGCGAGCACGCGCGCCAGGTCAGGCATGTAGGCCGAGGTCGTGGTGGCGACGATCTGCTCCTCCTCGGCAACACTCGGGTAGTCCACGCGCACGTTGAACATGAACCGGTCGAGCTGCGCCTCGGGCAGCGGGTAGGTGCCCTCGAGCTCGATGGGATTCTGGGTGGCGAGCACGAAGAACGGCAGCTCGAGCCGGAACGTCTGCCCGCCGGCGGTGACCTCCTTCTCCTGCATGGCCTGCAGCAGCGCCGCCTGCGTCTTGGGAGGCGTGCGGTTGATCTCGTCGGCCAGCACCACGTTCGCGAACACCGGGCCCCGGATGAAGCGCATCGCGCGCCGGCCGGTGGTGGCGTCCTCCTCGAGGATGTCGGTGCCGGTGATGTCGCTGGGCATCAGGTCCGGCGTGAACTGGATGCGGTTGAACTTGAGATCGAGCACGCGGGCGAGGCTCGAGATGAGCAGCGTCTTGGCGAGCCCCGGCACGCCCACCAGCAGCACGTGTCCGCCCGCGAACAGCGCGGTCAGGAGCTGCTCGATGACCGCGTCCTGCCCGACGATGGCCTTCCGGAGCTCGGTCTGGATGCGCTCGCGCGCGTGGTTCAGTCGTTCGACGGCTTCGAGGTCGGTGGCGGGTGCGGACAAGGCGGGCGCCTTTCGTGAGGGCGTGACGCGCGGAGAAGGGGTCTCCGCGCCGCGGCGGCGACAGGGAGGACGGCGAGCCTACAAGTCGCCCATGGGGGCGGCAATCGGCCCTCGGCCGGGTGCGGCCAGCGGTCCGACAAGCGGGGCCCGGCGGGCGCCCACCCTCACGCGGGCGCTTCCGTCCACGGGTCGTTGCGACCGACCTGCCGGCGGGCCTACCTCGCGCCGAGCCTCGCCAGCCGCACGCGTGTGCGCTGCTCGTCCTGCTCGGTCCACACCGCCCACGCCCCGCTCGCGCCTTGCGCCGCGACCGCCGCGCTCCGCACGCCGCTCCCCAGATAGAGCCATGGCGTGAGCCGGCCGTCGGGCTCCAGCCGCCGCACCGCGAGCACCCGGCGGTCGGGGCCTCCGACGGCCTTCCCCAGCGCGGCCACGATCGTGCCGCGCCCGAGCCGCGCGAGCGCGGGGAACGAGGCGCCGGCGAGGCTGTCGTCCAGCGCCCGTCTCGGGCCCGCGGCGCCCGCACCCATCCGCCACGGAACGAGGTAGGCGCCGGGCGCGGGGCGGCCGACGATGAGGCTGTCCTCCGGACTCTCGCCCGTGAACCAGGCGTAATGTCCGCCATGGCCCTCCAGCGTCAGCGAAGGCCCGACCGACGGGCAGCCCGCGAGCTTCCAGTGGTCGGCCGAGACCAGCGTGTCCTCGGCGAACGTGCGGCCGCCGTCGTAGGACACCGCCAGCCGCGGGTCGCGCAGGTCGTCGAACGCGCCGCGATAGGCGAGCGCCACGGTGTCGCGGCCCGCGCTGGCCACGCCGAGCCGGCAGCAGGGGCATACCTCGCCCGCGATCGGCGTGTTCGCGGCCCAGGTGGCGCCGCCGTCGGACGAGGTCGTGCAGAAGATGTCGGCCACGTGCGGCTCCCCTCCGGCGCCGGTCGAGAACCGGCCGTCGATCCAGGCCACGAACGGCCGGCCGTCGGCGAGCACGGTGAGCGCGACGAAGCCATGGTAGGTGGAGAGCCGGTCGCGATGGTCGTCGTTGACGAGCGTCGCCGGACCCCACGTGCGGCCGCCGTCCGCGCTCGCGCGGACCGCGATGTCGTCCGCGTACTCGGCCGTGTCCCGCGCGGCCGCCCAGGCGGCGACCAGGAGCCCGCGCTCGCCCCAGGCCGCCACGGGCCGGCTCTCGGGGTAGCTCGAGACCCCGCCCGGGCGCTCGTTCAGGCGCACCGGCTCGCTCCAGGTCTCGCCGGAATCCGCCGTCACCGCGATCCAAGCGTCGGCGCCGCGCGAATCGCGGCTCACCCAGGTGAGCGCCAGCCGGCCGCCCGGGCCGGTCGCGAGCGAGGGGTCCGCCGCCGCGCCCTCCACCAGGAACGCGGGCGTGACCTCGTGCACGTCCCGCCACGGCGCGGCCCCCGGCCGCGGGGCGCAGCCGGCGGCGAGCGGAAGGGCGAACAGCGTGGCGAGCAACGCGCCGTACGGGTTCGGGCGGGCACGGCGGATGGGGCGGGCGCGCATGGGGGGCTCCGGTCGAGGATGGCGCGGTGGCCCGCGCGGTCCCGGGAGGGATACCACGCCCGCGCCCCGCGCGCCCCGCGCGGGCGCGCCCTTGACGGAGCTCCGGGCCGCGGCTAATGTATAAGTAATGACTTATGAATCGACCATGGTCGCGCTCGCGGACCCGACCCGGCGGAAGCTCTACGCGCGCCTCCGCCAGCGGCCGCATGCCGTGGGCGAGCTGGCCACGCACCTGCGCGTGAGCCAGCCGGCCGTGTCGCAGCACCTGGCGGTGCTCAAGCGGGCCCGGCTCGTGCGCGGGCGGCGCGAAGGGCGTCGGGTGCTCTACCGGGCCGACGCCGCGGGTCTCGCGGCGCTCCGCGACCACGTGGACCGGATGTGGACCGAAGTTCTGGAGTCGTACGCGCGCTCGTTCGAGGAGTGAGCGCGGGAACGGGGCCGGGTCGCGGCGCGGCGGCGAGCCGCGGGCGCGGGCCGGCCGGAGGTGAGACGCCATGAGTGCAGCCTTCCCGCCCGTCGTGAAGCAGGTCCTGGTCCGCGCCGACGCCGAGCGCGCGTTCGCCCGATTCACCGCCGAGATCGCGAGCTGGTGGCCGCTCGCGTCGCACTCGGTGTTCGAGGGCGAGGCCGACGGCCTCACGTTCGAGGGCCGCGTCGGCGGCCGCATCGTCGAGCGCGCGCCCGACGGTCGCGAATCCGTCTGGGGCACAGTCCAGGCCTGGGACCCGCCCCGGCGCGTGGCGTTCACGTGGCATCCCGGCCGCGACCCGGCCACGGCGCAGGACGTGGAGGTGACGTTCACGCCGGAGGGCGACCGGACGCGCGTCCGGCTCACGCACACGGGCTTCGAGCGGCTGGGCGAGAAGGACGGGCGTCTCGCGGCGCGCGCCTACCCCCTGGGCTGGACGTACGTGCTCGGGCTCTATGCCGGCCGGAAGGGGCTCGCCATGGCCTCGCTCCGCACGCTCACCGGTGTCATGCTCGCCGTGCGGGCCTGGCGGCGGCCCAAGCCGGCGCAGGCGAAGGTCACGACGGCGGTCCGCTGAGCGAACGGCGGGAATCCAGGGGGGCATCCTGATGAGCGCGTCCACACCGGTTCGGGCCGGCTGGTCCACGCCGCTCATCCACGTGCGGGACGTCGAGCGCTCGATCCGCTTCTACGAGCGGCTCGGGTTCGAGCTCGAAGACTTCGCGGCCGAGGGCGGGCACACGAGCTGGGCACGCATGCGCTGCGAGGGGGGCTCGCTCATGTTCCTCGCCGTGGAGGAGCCGATCCGCCCGCGCGAGCAGAACATCCAGCTCTACCTCTACACCCCCGACCTGCCGGCGCTGCGCGCGCGGCTCCTCGCGGAGGGCGTCGAGGTGAGCGAGATCCGTCACCCGGACTACATGCCCACCGGCGAGGTGCAGGTGTGGGACCCCGACGGCTACGCGATGTGGGTCGGACACTGGGGCGAGAAGGAACACGAGGCCTGGCTCCGCCACGCGCGCGAGCGCGTGGCACGGCGGAACTCCGGGGCGAAGCACTGACCGGCCCCGTCCGTTTGCGGCTCCCCTGGAGGGCTTTCACTGATTCCGCATCACCGCCGGCCCGGGCCGGGATCGGTTCACTCGCGGGGACCCCGCTTCGCGGCCCCACTCGCGAATCGACGCCGGCCCGACCCGGCTTCCGTGGTGCCGGATCGACGAAGGCCGTTCAGGGCCCGAGCCGCACCACGCGGCGGGTGACGGCGCCGGCCGCACCGCTGAACCGCACCCAGTAGACGCCGGCGCGCGCGGGGCCCCCCCGTTCGTCGCGGCCGTCCCACTGGACCGGGCCGCCGCTCGTGACGATGCGCCGCACGAGCCGGCCGGCCGCGTCCAGCACGCGCAGCTCGCCCGCGCCCGGCGCGTACAGGCCGAGCGAACCCGAGAACGGCGAGGGCGCCGCCCGGAACCTGGCGAGCGGCGCGCTGCACGCGCCGCCGCGGATCACGTACGGCACGGTGACGCGCGTGTGGTCCGGGTGGCCCCGCTCGTCGTACGCGGTGATCACGAGCCGCCCCCCCGTCGCGGTGGGGCCGAGGCAGGGGATCGTCATCGGGTCCCCGAGCACGTCGGGCCGCCACTCCCCGAGCCTCACGGACGTGCCGTCATCGCCCTCGAAGTCGAACGTCACGTACGTCACCGAATCCGGATCCGCCACCGAGTAGTGCACCTGGAACGGGTCCCCCGGGAAGCCCTCGCCCTCGGGCCGCACGGCGAGCACCTCCAGCGCCGGCGGCCGGTCCACCACGCCGATCACCGTGAACGCGAACCGCACGTTGCCCGGGGCGAGCGGCACGTAGCGGTCGTCGCAGACGTCGCACGAGTCCACCTCCACGCGGTAGACGTGGCCTCGGAACGTGACGCTTGCGGCGTCCCGGCGCAGCACCTCGGCGCCGGGGGCGAACCACGGGATGCGGAAGTCGCCGCGCGCCGCCATGGTGCCGGCCACGCGCAGCCACACCCCGGTCACGCTGAGGAAGCTGTCCGGGATGGCGGCGGTCCCGTACGCCGCGAGCCGCGTGCTCCAGTTGCTGCCGGACCAGCGCCCCAGCGTCCCCGGCCCCCGTTCGCCCACGACCAGCGTTCCCTCGCCTTCCACCGTGAACGAGTCGGCGGCGATCTCGTCGTGCCAGATGCCGATCCCCGGCCGGACGCGGTCGAGCATGCGCGCCAGGTTCAACCGCCCGTGCGCCGTCTGCGCGTCCACCCCCGGCGCGCCCACGTCGTCGGCCGATCCGCGGATGACGTGCTGGAAGTCGGTGTCGGAGAGCTCCGGCCGCACCGCCGCCAGCAGCCCCACGGCGCCCGCCACGTGCGGCGCGGCGAACGACGTGCCCGAGGCCGGCACGTAGCCGGGGTAGACGGCGCCGAAGAAGCTCGGGTAGGTCATGAACGTGGTGAACACGTCCAGCCCCGGCGCCAACAGGTCCAGGCCGGCCGGATACGAGGAGAACGGCGTCCGCCGGTCGAACGGGTCGCTGGCTCCCACGGAGATCGCCAGCCCGTCGCGGGCGTGCGCCGCCGGGTAGAGCGGGAGCGTCGGGAAGTCGAAGCCCGAATTGCCCGCCGCGCACACCGGGATGCAGCCGTTGAAGAGCGCGTAGGTGAGCGCCAGCCGCTCCACGCGGCTCGCCGCGTCGCTCGCGAACGACAGGTTGATGGCGCGCGCGCCCACGTCGGCGGCGTGGATCATGGCGCGCGCGATGTCGAAGCTCGTGGCCTCGCCCGAATGCCCGGGCGCGATCTTGATGGGCACGAGCCGGCAGCCCGCGTTCGCCGCGCCGTCGCCGCCGCACACGCCCGCCACCCCCGAGCCGGGCGCGAAGTGAGCGCCGTCGTTCGTGCGCGCCGCCATCACGCCGGCGACCGGCGTGCCGTGCCCGTAGAGGTCGAGCACGGCGCCGCCCGGCTCGTCGGTCACGTTCAGCGAGTCCACGATGCGCGGGCTCCCGTCGGGCAGGAGGCCGCCCAGCTCCGGCTGCGACGGGTCCACGCCGGTGTCGGCCACCGCGAGCTTCAGGGCGTTGCTCCCCACCGACACGCCCCATGCCGCGAGCGCGTCCACGTCGGCGCCCGCGACGCCGCCGAACATCGTGCCCGGCCCGAGATTCCGGAGCGCCCACTGGCGCCCGTCGCGAAGGTGCGGGTCGCTGGCGAGCGTGTCGAGCGTGGCGGCGCGCGCCGGGTGCGCGTCGTGCACCGGGCGGAATCCCACGAGCGCCACCTGCCGCGTGACGTTCCGCTCGGCCCAGTCCACGAGCGGGTCGGCCTCCAGCGCCGCGAGCGCCGACACCGCGAGCGGTTCGTCCGGGGCCTCGACCAGGACGATGCGTTCGGGGTGGAAGTCGTAAAGGTCCGGCAACGGGGCGCGCTTCGTCGCAAGCCGCTCGGCGAGACCGCGGGTCGCGTGCAGCCCGAGCGCGCCGAAGCGCGCCCGCACCGCGGCCGGGAGCGCGCGGACGGACCGCACGCCCGCGGCCGACCCGCCGAGCGCGGACACGGAGAGCTGGACGACCAGCTCGCGCGGGGGATCCCCGGCTCGTGCCGGGCAGGCGGTGAGGAGCGATGCGAAGACGAGGACGACGGGAGGATGGCGCATAAGGCGATGGGTGCGGGGCGGTGAGCCGGGGCCGGGAACGCGTCGAGCGTAGCGCGGCGCCTCCCGCCGTCGCCACGGGCAGGCGGTGGCCGGGGTGACGCCGGAGTGGACGGTGGGTGCCCGGCCCGACGGCGGGTGCGAGGCGCCCGGCTCACCGGGCGCGGCTCAGGCGTCACGCGCCCGGGGCGCGCTTCCGGCCCGCTACCTCAGGTCCGCGCTCTCGAACCGGGTGCGGGCCACGTTCGATAAGCGCAGCTCGTCCACGGCGCCGTTCAGGGCGTAGAACGGCAGCGGCACCGCGGAAGGGTCCTGCCGCAGGTCGCCCCCGAACGCCGTGAGCCGGCGCGGGTCGAGCGCGTTGCCCACCACGAGCGGCGCGCCCGAGCGGCGGATCCCGTTGGGGACCGCGACCTGCGTGTCGAGCCGGCCGTCCACGTACAGGCGCACCACCTCGCCGTCCACGCTCGCGGCCACGTGCACCCAGCGCTGGATGGGGAGCGGGACGCTCGACATGAAGCTCTGCGTGCCCGCGGCCTGGTCGGGTCGGAACGCGAACATGAGCCGGCCGCTCGTGAGCGTGGCCACCTCCTCGGTGAACCAGCCCGGGCTCGGCGTGACGACCGAGCCCACCTTGCGCCCGACCACGCCCAGGATCCAGCTCTGCTCGTTGGGGATCGGCGACCAGCGCATGGCGAGCGCGGAAAGCTCGTAGCGCGACACGTCATGGAGCAGCACCCACGCCTCCACCGTGAAACCGCGCGGCGACTCCATGGCGGGGTTGTAGGGCACGAACACGAACGACTGGGCGGTGGCGCCGAACGCGCGCGCGTTCCGGTGGCGCCCGAACTCGACCCGGGCCTCGGGCCCGGCGGTGCCGGCGAGCCGGAACGGCGAGGCGTCGCTCACGTCCGTCCCGCCGCGCTCGTCGAAGCGCCAGAGCCCGACGGTGACCGAATCCACCGCGGGCGGCACCGCGGGCGATGGTGGCGGGGCCGCCGCGCGCGGCTCGCCCGCTCCCCGCTTCGCGCACGAGGCCGCGAGAACGAGCAGCGCGGACGCGGCGAGGGCGGGAACGATCGTCCGCCAGGTTCGCCTTCGGCTCGCGGGCCCGCCCGCGAGGCCATCGGCACGCAAGCCGAGGGTCCGCCGGCTCGACGAGGGGCGGGGACGGGGGCCGCTCACGGGATGAGCCCCAGCGCCTTCATGCGCACGCGCACCTCCTCCAGCCGCGCGCCGTCGCCGGTCCGCGCGAACGCCACGCCCATCCGGCGCAGCGTGCTCGGATCGTCCGTCGCCCCCACGACCGGGGCCCACAGCCGCGCGGCCCCGGCCTCGTCGCCCTGGAGCGCCGCCGCCCAGCCGCGCCCGACCCGGGCCTCGGCCGTGCCCGGGCGGATCGCCTCGAGGCGCTCATAGTACTCGAGCGCCCCGGCCGGGTCGCCGAGCTGGAGCCGGTTGTCCGCCGCCATGAGCAGCACCTCCGGGTTCGAGGGCGCGAGTCCCAGCAGCTCGTCGATGTGGCGCTGCGCCGCGTCGAAGTTCCGGAGCGACAGCTCGTGCATGGCGAGGAACACCCGCGGCTCCACCGCGACGTGGTTCACGAGCACGCGCGCGCGCGCGCGATGCACCGCGACCAGGGTATCGCTCGCGATCCAATCGGGCTCGTCGCCGAACCGCGGGCCGATCTCGTAGACGAGCGCCGGCCACTTGGCGGTGGCCGCGCGCACGGTGAGCCCGGGCGCGGCGCTGGTCGAGTCGAGCAGCCACTCGAATCGCGGGCGCAGCTCGGCCTCCGGCCACGAGAAGTAGAGCCAGCGCGCGCCCTCGCGCCGCGCCGACTCGCCCCAGTCGGCGAGGCTGTCGGCGAGCGGGAGCGGCGCGGGTGTCAGGCCCGCGTACCAGGCGAAGTGGGGCTTGCGCGCCATCACCTTCTCGCCCGGCCGGACGTACGGCCGCACCTGGCGCGCGGCGTCCAGCACCTCGACCGGGAGCTGGTCCACGACGCGCGCCGTGAACGCGCGCGTGGTCCCGAGCGCGGGCAGCAGGACGGCGGGGACGAGGGCGAGCTTCCACCACATGCGCCCCGCGGCGAGCGCGAACCGCGGCGAGGCGAACGCCACCGCGCCGAGCAGCGCCCACCCGGGCAGCACGGCGAGCGAGTAGCGCTCGGAGTGGAACGCCGGCACGAGCGCCAGGAACAGGAGCGCCATCGCCAGCAGCACCGGCCGGATCCGGAGCAGCGCGCCGTCCCGCCACGCGAGCCAGACGCCCGCCGCCGCCGCGCAGGCGAGCGGCAGCCCGGCCAGCACGCCCGCGTCGAGGCGCAGGTGGTCGAGGACGTTGAACGCCATGCGCCCGAGCACGGCCATGGGGTCGCGCGCGAGCACCGACCACGGCGTGGGGAACTGCGGCTGCAGGTCGCGCGCGTAGTGGTCCCACACGATCCCCTTCGGCCGCGCGAACACCTCGTAGGCGATGTTGTGGTGGAGCTGGAACTGGACCGCGCCGCCGTGCGAGGCCGAGTAGGCGACCCAGGGCAAGACGGGCAGCAGGAACCCGCCGGCGACCCAGAGCACGGCGCGGAGCCGCGCACCGGCGGGCACGCCCGCCCAGCCGAGCGCGATCGCCGCGAGCGCGGAGGGGAGCAACGCCACGCTGTTGTAGCGGGTGAGGAACGCGAGCCCGGCGAGGAGTCCGGCCACGAGCAGCCGGCGCGAAGTCGGCGCGCCGGCGGCTTCCGGCGCCGGCGTGGGACCGCCGTCCGCGGCCATGCCCGGCGCCGCAGATCCCGGCGCGCCGCTCTCCGGTGCGGGATCCGCCGCCGGCGGCTCGCGGCGCCGGGCGCCGAGCAGCGCCCACAGCGCCGCGGCCTGAAGCGCGAGCGCGGGCGCGTCGGTGGTGGCCGACCAGCCGAAGCGGAAGAACTGCGCGTTGCTCGCGAGGAAGAGCGCGGTGAGGAACGCCGCCCCCCGACCCGCGCGCCGCGCCACGAGCGACCACCAGAACGCGAGCGCCGCGGTCATCGAGGCGGCCGCGATCAGCTCGGCGGCCAGGAACAGGTCGCGCACCACGAACCCGGCCGCCGCGAGCATGACCTCGAATAGCGGACCGACGACGCCGTAGCGCGAGGGATCGAGCCGGCCCTCCTGCAGCGCCCGCGCGCCGGGACCGTAGGAGCCGTAGAAATCGGTCTCCGTGAACACGTCGCCCACGCGGTGCGGCCCGAACACCATCAGGAGTGTCGCCACGAGGTACGCGCCGACGAGCGCCCAGGCGGCAGGGGCGAGCCAGCCCGGCCCGGGCACCGGGGCGGCGTGGAGGGCCACGGCCGCCATCCGCGGGGCCGCCCGGGACTTCGCGGCGGGGGGCCTTCGGGGGGGGCGGGTCACGCGGTCGCCGGCCGGCTCGGGCTCGTGGGCATGGGCGGGGATTCTACCGGAGGGGCGTGCTCGGAAGATCGCGATCCCCGCCCGGGAAGCCCGCAAGTGCCTGGGATCGCGTCCTCGGGAGCGCTCGCAGATGCTGCCGTCGCGTCCGGGCGAGATCCGCTGGACACGACGGAACGGAACGGCGGCGAGGCGCTTGGGCCTCGCCGCCGCACGCCGGGGGAGAGAAGTCGGGACCCGGCCACTTCGTCCGTCGGACGACGCCCGTGGGGAGGTGGCGCCATCCACTTCTACTGACGGACGCACCCTCGTGGCTGAGGCGAGGGCGCCCCCCGGGTGGCCGTCCCCTTCCTGCGCCGCTTCCGATCCACGTGCCCGAGGTCAAGCTTCCCCCGAGCCGGAAGACGGCGTGGACTGCTGCACCCGCCCTGCTGCTTCGTTGCTGCATCGGCGCGGAGAGACACCGATGTGCGTGGTAGCCTTGCAATCCGCGCGCCATGTGCGGGTCGCCTCTCGCAACATGGTGCGTGCGAGCCGGATAGCACAACAAGACCGCGCGCCGCCGAACCCGCGAGGCCGGCGGGTAGCCCGGGAAGCGTAGCCTGCGCCGACAGCGCCGGCCCCGGCGGGTGCCGCGAACGAGGCCCGAGTGACCGAACGAGATCCACGAGACACGGTGGGGCTCTGCGCGAGCTGCCTGCACGCGCGCGTCGTCGGGACGCCTCGGAGCGAGTTCTGGCTCTGCGAAAGGTCGCGGACCGACACGACTTACGAGCGATATCCGCGGCTTCCACGGCTCGCATGCGGCGGATACGAGCGCGGCGAGCCGGCGCGCGGCGGCGCGACCGGGGCCCCGGCGGACCGGGCGGATCCAAAGTGACGGCGCCGCTTACTGCAGCAGGACCATCCGGACCATGCGCTCGAGCCCGGGCGTGCGGAAGTGCGCGAAGTAGAGCCCGGCGCGGAGCGGATCTCCCGAGCCGCCCACGGCCCGCCAGCGGACCTGGTGCCGGCCGGCCGGACGCTCGCCGGCGACGAGCGTCGCGATCCGCCGGCCCCCCGCGTCGTAGAGCGCGAGCGAGACCTGGGCCGCGCGCGGGAGGTCGAACGCGAACGTCACGTCGCGGCGAGCGGGATTGGGCGCGGGTGGCGCGAACCGGAGCGTCGCGGGCGGGCCGTCCGCACCCACGTCCGACTGGACGTGCGCCCGCAGCGTGACGCGGAGCGTGTCGTGCGAGGCGGCCCCCGGGAGCGGCTCGTCGGCCGGTGCGATGCGCAGCTCGGCGAAGTGGTCGGAGCCGGGCGCGGCCCCGGAGGCGTCGAAACGCACCGCGTACGTGGCCGCGTCGGTCACGAGCGGCGCGGGTGCCGTGAAGCCGAAGCGGTCGTCGCCGGCCACGAACTCGGCGGTGCGCGCGAGCCGGGCCTGGAGGGCGGTGTAGCCGCGGTTGAAGAGGCGCAGCGAGCGCTCGTGGGTGCCGCCCGCCGCCACGTCGCCGAAGTCGAGCGTGTCGCCGGGGACATCGGCGAGGGAGTCCAGCGACGGCACGGCGTGGGCGAGCACGCGACCCGAGAGCAGCACCGCCTTGGCGGTGGTGTCGAGGTCGTTGGAGCTGACCGTGAGCGTGCCGGACTTGACGCCCGGGCTCGCGGTGCTCATCCCGATCGCGTGCACGTTCGGCGCGCTCGCGGCGGGATTCGTGAACCCGCCGCCGGGCGCGGTGAACCCGGCCGGCGCCGCGAGCGAATAGGACAGCGTCGCGGCGGGGGGAGCGGGCAGGTCGTCCACGACGAGGTCCTGCGTCGCCGTGGCGCCGGTGATGACGTCGCCGAAGCCGAGCGCGCTCGCGGTGGCGAGCTTGGCCGGGAGCTGGAGCGTGGCGACGACCGGGATGTGGTCCGAGGCCTGGCGGAGCGCGGCGGCCACGAAGATGCCGACCGCCAGGTTCACGCCGCCGCCGTCCAGCGAGTCGTTGTAGTGCAGCCCGTCGTTCCCGTACGCGCCGTAGCCGTTCGGCAGCCCGCCCGCGACCACGTCGAGGCCGGCGCCGTCGGCGAGGCCGTAGGAGTGGAGGATCAGGTCGAAGCGGTCGTCCATGCCGCCGCCGCTCCCCACGCACGGCGAGCCGCCGCACGGCGACTGGGTGTGGTACGGCGAATAGGCCGAGCTGTTCCACGTGCCCGGCATGGTGAGCGGGTCACGCAGGCGGCCGTCGTTGTCCGCCTGCGACTCGGTGAGCCGCGCGTAGCCGGCCTCGAACGAGCCGTAGAAGTTGCTGTCGCCGCCGAGCAGGATGTTGGTGTTCGCGGGCGCCGTGTTGAGCGTGTTGCGCAGGTTCGTGCACTCCATCGTGCGCGTGGCCGAGTCCGATGGGACCGAACCGTCGCCGGCCTTGAAGTGCACGCTGTAGAGGCGGAACGCCGCCGCGTTCGCGAGGTAGCCGCGCGGGCGGACCAGCGCCACCAGCACCTGCCGCGGGCCGCCGGTGCTGACCGCCGAGAGGTTGCTGATGCCCACCGCGAGCGAGTCGTAGTAGATGGCGCTCTGGGTGGCGAGCAGGAACGTGGAGCTGCCGCCCTTCCACACCCGGCCGGGAAGCGCGGCCTTGAGGATGTTCGCGAACGAGTCCGCGGCCGGCGCGGTGAGGAGCTCCTGCACGATCATGACGTCGGGGGCGAGGCCCGGCGCGATGAGCATCATGTGCGGCCGGCGCGCCGGGACCGCGGCGTCGTCGTAGGCGAGCAGGTTCCAGGTGACCACGCGGAGCGCGTGCGCGGGCGGCGCGGCGAGCGCCAGGCCCACGGCGGCGAGGAGCGCGGCGAGGGCCGTCGCGCGCGCCCCGCGCACGCGTGGCCGATCGCCCGCCCGCCTCGCCCGCCCGCCCGGGCCGCTCGCCGCGCGGCGTCCGCGTCCGGGGCTCGCGGTCGTCATCTCACCAGCACGAGCCGCGCGAGCTGTGGGCGGCCGCCGGGCGCGGCGAGGCGCACGAAGTAGAGCCCGGCGCCGAGCGGCTCCTCGCCGACGCCGCGGCCGCCCCAGAGGACGCTGTAGCGACCGGGTTCGAGCGGGCCGTCCACGAGCGTGGCTACGCGCCGGCCGGCGGCGTCGAACACCTCGAGCCGCGTCACCCCGCCGCCCGCGAGGTCGAAGCGCAGCACGCCCTCGCCGAGCAGCGGGTTGGGCGCGGGCGCATGGAGCCGGGTCGCGCCCGGGAGCGCGTCGTCCACGGCCAGGGCGCCGCTCGACCGGCGCGCCGAGAGCGACACCGTGAGCGGCGGGATGGGCTGCCGGCCGGGCAGGTCCTCCTCCAGGAACGTGAACGTGAGCTGGGCCGTGTACGTGGAGTCCGGCGTGGCGCCGTCGCCGTCGAACGTCACGTTATAGGTGGCGCCCGTGGCCGTGAGGGGGGGGATCGCGGTGCCGCCCCAGGCGAAGCGCCCGGCGCCACCGGTGATCGTCGTGGTCGTCACGTACAACGGCGACTGGAGCGCGTCCCAGCCCTGGTTGTGCAGGCGCACGGAGAGCGGCGTGAACGAACCGGCCTCATGCGTCCCGAAGTCGAGGCTCCCCGCGGTCACGACGACCGTCGAATCGAGCGAGGGCGAGGCGTGCCGCAGCACCTTGCCGGACAGCGCGATGGCGGGGATCGCGCCCTCGACGGAGTTGCTCGTGAGCGTGAGCGTGCCGGCCTTCGCTCCCGGCGTGGAGGTGTCCAGCGTGATCGCGTCCAGGTTCGTGGCGCCGGCCGCGGCGCCTTGCGTGCCGGCGGGAGCGCCGAAGCCGGCGGAGGCCGAGTAGGTGTAGGCGAGCGGCTCGCCCGGCGCCGGTGCGGCGTTGGTCACCGGGAGCGTGACGGCGGACGCGGCGCCGGTGAGGACGGACCCGAACGCGATGGGCGCCCCCGGCACCGATGCGAGCGCGGGGAGGCGCAGATCCACGCGCACCGGCAGGTGGTCGCTGGCGGCGTGGAGCGCCGAGGCGTAGGCCGCGCCCTCGGGGATGGTGGGCGGGTCCTGGATGCTGTTGTTGTGGTGCTGTCCGTCGTTCCCCACCGCGACGTACGTGCCCGCCACCAGCTCGAGCCCGGCGCCGTCCTGGAAGTTGAGCGTCGGGAGGATCAGGTCGAAGCGGTCGTCGATGCCGCCCGTGGAAGCGCCGGAGGCGCACCCGGTGTCGCCGGTCTTGCAGGGCGACTGGGTCCACGCCCACTGGATGGAGGTGTTGTCCTGCCAGGCGAGGCCCTGGAGCCCGAGCGGGTCATAGGTCCGGCCGACGTTGCCGGCCTGCGACTCGAGGAGCTTCAACAGGCCCGGCTCCGTCCCCGAGTAGAAGTTGAAGTCCCCGAGCACCAGCGCGTGCGTGCCGGGCGGCATCGCGTTCAGCGAATCCCGGAGCCCGGTGGCCTCCGCCAGCCGCTGTGCCTCGAACCCCTGCGAGGCCTTGAGATGGAGCGCGTAGATGCGGATCTCGGCGGCGGCCGAGGCGTAGCCCACGGGCTTGAGCCGCCAGACGTGCACGTAGCGGAGCAGGTTGGCCGGGTTGGGGTAGAACGCCCAGCCGCCCAGGTACTGGAGCCCGGAGGGCTTGTAGAAGAGTCCGGAGTCGGTGTCGTTCCCGTCGAAGAACGGCGCGCTCGCCCACTGGCCGGGCTCCATCGTGTTGAGGCTGTTCACGAACTGGGCGCAGCCCGCCGCGGACTGCATCTCGACGGCCGCGATCACGTCGGCCCCGAGCGGCGACAGGATGGTCCGGAACAGGGGGTCGCGCGCCGCCCCCGTCGTCCCCGGGTAGTTGAGGATGTTGTAGCTGACCACCCGGAGCGCGTGCGCCGGCGCTGCGGCCAGCGCGGTCAGGAACAGGGCGGACAGCAGGCGCGAAGCCTGCGTCCGGATGGGCTCGGGGGCCATCGGGACTCCTGGGCAGGGGTGCGGCCAAGCCTGGGCTGGAGAGGGGATCTCGCCGCGGGAATGGTATCGCGCGGAGCCGCCGCGGCGCCAGCGCCGGCACGCGCGGGCAGCCCGGGCCACGACCTCCCGTGGGACCCGCGGCGGGGCCCCGGAACTCCGGCACGCGCTCAAGCGAGGCGCGCGTCACTCCGATAACTCCGTCGTGAGCTCCGCACCCGCGCGCATCGCACCCCCCGACGTCGTCCCCCTCACCGACGTGCTGGCGTCGCTGTCGTTCGCGCTGGACCTCACCGAGGGCCAGCCCATGGGGCACTCGCTCCGCTCCTGCCTCATCTCGCTGGAGCTGGCCGCGCGGCTCGACCTGCCGCTCCAGGTGCGCCGGGACCTCTACTTCGCCGCGATCCTCAAGGACGCCGGCTGCTCGAGCAACGCCTCGGCCCTGTACGGGATGTTCGGAGGCGACGAGATCGCCGCCAAGCGCGATCGCATGCGCGCCGACTGGTCCAGCAACCTGCGCGCCGCGATGTTCGCGCTGGAGCACGCCGCGCCCGGCAACTCGTGGTTCGAGCGCGCCAAGCGGGTGGCTTCGCTCGCGCGGCTGGGCCCGAAGGCGGCCGCGAAGCTGGTGCAGGTCCGCTGCGAGCGGGGCGCCGAGGTGGTGACGGAACTGGGCTTCGGCCGCGGCGCCGCGGACGCGGTGCGCGCGCTCGACGAGCACTGGGACGGCCATGGTCACCCGCACGGTCTGAAGGGCGAACAGATCCCCGTCGCCGCGCGCGTTCTGGGACTGGCGCAGATCCTCGAGGTGTTCGCGGCCGAGAACGGCCCGGCCGCCGCGGTCGCGCTCGTCCGCCGGCGCTCGGGCAGATGGTTCGACCCGATGGTCGCCGAAGCCTGCCGCGGGCTCGAGCCGAAGCTCGAACGCTGGGCCACGCGCTCGACGCACGACCTGCGCGGCGAGGTGAGCGCCGCCGAGCCCGGGCACGCGGCGCTCCTGGCGGGGAGGTCCACGCTCCACCGGCTCGGCCGCGTGTTCGCCGACATCGTGGACGCCAAGTCGCCCTACACGGGGGCGCACTCGCAGCGCGTGGCGGAGCTGGCGGTGAGCGTGGCCCGCATGCTGGGCTGGAAGCGCGAGCTGGTCGAGGAGACGCGCTCGGCCGCGCTGCTCCACGACCTGGGCAAGCTGTCCGTGCCCAACCGCATCCTCGACAAGCCCGGCGCGCTGGATCCGCACGAGTGGGAGATCATGCGCATGCACGCGCTCTACACCGAGAGGATCCTCGAGCACGTGCAGGGCTACGAGTGGTTCGCGTTCGCGAGCGCCGCGCACCACGAGCGCATGGACGGGAGCGGCTACTGCCGAGGGATCGGGGCGGACGAGCTCCCCGAGCTGTCGCGCGTGCTGGCCGTGGCCGACGTGTACGACGCGCTGTCCGCGCCGCGGCCGTACCGGCACGCGCTCGAGCCCGCCGAGGCGTTCGCGATCATGGAGCGGAACGGCGGGCGCGAGTTCTCGGGCGAGTGCCTCGAGGCGCTCCGGCAGTGCGCGGGCCTGCAGGACTCGAACGGCGACGAGGCCGCGCAGGCCGCCTGACGCCGGGCGTCGGCCCGTGGTCGTTCGAAGGCGGAGCGCCGCGCCGCCGGCTCCGGGCCCTGCGCCGGGACGGCCCGGCTAGCGGATGAACGCGTACGCGAGCGCGTAGGCGACGCCCGCGAGCACGAACCACGTGAGCGCCCCCGCCGCGATCGGCGCCCAGCCGGCGCGGCCCATGTCGGCGAAGCTCGTCTGGAGTCCCACGCCGGCCATGCCCACGCACAGGAGCCAGAGGTCCGCGCGCTGGACCTGCTTCACCAGCGCCGGGTCGAGCCAGCCGGTGCTGTTGAGCGCGGCGAACGCCACGAACAGGACGAGGAACCAGGGGACGAGCGGGACGTTCGGGCGGACCGCCGCCGGGCGGCTCCCCGGGGTGTGCGCCGCGGCGTTCCCCGCGGTCCCGTCCTCCGCCTCCTCCACCGCGAACGCCGCGCGCCGCACGCCGTAGGCGAGGAAGAACACCACCGGCGCGAGCAGCGTGATGCGCGCGAGCTTCACCACCGTGGCGATGGCGGTGGCCTCGCGGCTGAAGCCGGCCCCGGCCGCCACCACCTGCGCCATCTCGTGCAGGCTCGCGCCGTCCCAGACGCCGTACAGGAAGTCGCCCATGCCCGCGGCGCGGCCGATCCACGGGTAGGCGACGATGCCCACGGTGCCGAGCAGCGTGATGATCCCGAGCGCCAGCGCCGAGTCGCGCTTCTCGGCGCGGATCACGCTGTCGGCGGCCACCACCGCGGAAGCGCCGCAGATGCCGCCGCCCACCGCGAGCAGCGTGGCGAGCTTGGCGCCGAGGCCGCAGCGCCGGCCGATCCAGACTCCGAAGCCGAGGGCGACCAGCGTGCCCACCACCACCACCGCCAGCGCCGGCCCGCCGATGCGCGCGATCTCGCCGAGCGAGAGCCGGAACCCGAGCCCGGCCACCGCCCAGCGCAGGATCGTACGCTGCGCGAGCCGCACGCCCGGGGCCGCCCACGCCGGCAGCGGCAGCACCGTGCGCAGCGCCATCCCGAGCAGGATGACGAGCAGCAGCGCCGAGAGGTGGAGCGTGTCGCGCATCCACGGCAGATCCGCCACGAGGAACGCCGCGCTGGCGAGCGCGGCGCTCAGGACGAGCCCGGGGAGCGCCGGGGCCAGCCGGGTCACGCCGTGTAGGTGAGCTCGCGGTAGCGGCGCAGCCAGCCGTCCCCGACCCGCTCGAAGACGTGGCAGTGGTCCATCTCGCCGCCGTAGACGTGCAGCGTCACCGACGGATCGGGGCTGTCGTTGGCGAGCACGTGGTACTCGAACGGCGGGATCAGGGCGCCGGCCTGGCCCACGCCCGCGTGGACCACCGACTCCTGCTTGAACTGGACCAGGTCGCGCTCGGGGTCCCCGCCGTGAACGGCGTACGAGGTGACCTTGATGCGGCCGCGGTAGACGCACTCCACGCACCAGATGCCGGCGTGGTCGTGGAGCGGCGTGGCCTGCCCGGTGTTCCACACCATGGCGAGCACCGTGTAGCGGTTCGCGGGATCGCGGTGGACCAGGCGGCGGGCGTAGCGCTCGGCGTTCGGGACGAGGAAGCGCTCGTCGAGGAACCGGGTGCCGGAGGCGAACACCTCCTCGAGCACCTTCTTGACGCCGCGACATCGGCCGGCGTCGTCGCGCGGCTCCATCGCGTCGTCGAGACGGCGGATGAGGTCGCGGACCTGCGGGTTCTGCTCGGTCGGGACGATGGACATGGATGGCCTCCGGTGCGGGTCGCCGTCCAGTCTAGTCGGCCGCGGGACGGCGGCGCCACAGGGAACTCGCGGTCCGCGCCGGGCTCGCCCGCCGTCACCGCTCCGCCGCGGCCCGGCCCTCGCGCGGGCCGGCCCGCCCTACGGCAGGAAGAAGAACGCGATCCCCAGCACGAGGTAGACCGCGAGCAGCATCGCCCCCTCGAGCCAGTTGGACTCGCCGTCCTGCGACACCAGGTTCACCACCGCCACCGCGGCCACCACCGCCAGCACCTCGAACGCGCTGAAGCGCAGGTCCATGGGTCCGTGCGCGGTGAAGTACGAGGCGAACACCAGCACCGGCGCCACGAACAGCGCGATCTGGATGCTGGAGCCGATGGCGATGTTGAGCGACAGGTCCATGTGATTCTTCATCGCCACGAGCACGGCCGTGGAGTGCTCGGCCGCGTTGCCGATGACGGCGACCACGATGACGCCCACGAAGATCTCGGTGAGCCCGAGCACGTGCGACGCCTCCTCGACCGCCCCCACCAGCAGCTCGCTCATCCACGCCACGAGCGCGGTGGCCACGAGCAGCGACAGCAGCGCGCGCCCGACCTTCACCGGTTGGTGCTCGTGCTCCTCGGCGCCGCCGGTGTAGAGGTGCTTGTGCGTCCGGAGCGTGAACCAGAGCGAGAGCAGGTAGGCCACGAACAGCACCACCGCGATCTCGAGCGAGAGCGAGCGCTCGATGGCCAGCTCGCGCTCGGGCGAGATCGTGGCGCGGGCCACCGCGCCCTCGGCCACGAAGTGGAACACCGCCGGCACGAGCAGCGCGAGCGCGGCCAGCGACAGCAGCGTGGCCGAGGCGGCCGCGGCCGAGCGGTCGAACTTCTGGCGCTCGCGGTTGTACCCGCCGGCGAGCATCGCGGCGCCCAGCACGAGCAGGATGTTGCCGATGATGGAGCCGGTGAGCGACGCCTTGACCACACCGTAGAGCCCCTTCTGGAGCGCCACGAGCGCGATGATCAACTCGGCGGCGTTGCCGAACGTGGCGTTCAGGAGCCCGCCAACGCCCGCGCCCAGCCGCGACGCGAGCCGCTCCGTGGCGTCGCCCATCAGGCCCGCGAGCGGGATGATGGCGAGCGCGCTGAAGCCGAACACCGCGAGCGCGCCCCAGTGGAGCCACTCCGCGATCGGCGCCAGCGCCACGAACACGAGCAGGCCCTGCATCAGGCGCTGCGGGGTGAGCCACGGGATCTCGCGGGCCGGCGCGGCGGTGGTCATGGCGCGGCAATCTGCACGAGCAGTTGAGACAGCGCAATCGCCGCGCGGCTGGCGAGAGGCGCCGCGCGCGCTCAAGTCGTGGCTCCCTGCGACCGAAACCCTTTTCAGGAAGGGACCTCGCCCCGGGAACCGGGCCATCTGCGATCCCCTCGTCGTCACGTCGCCGGAAGATCAGCCGCCGGCGTGCATCGGCGTTCCCGGGACGGCCCGGTGACCACCCGTCACCCGCATGACCGCCCGAGCCGCGATGCGCCTGCGCGCGAAGGAGGGCTCATGCAGGATGGGGATGCCGCAGGGGTGCCGCCGGACGCGAGATTCGACACCGGTCGGCTGGTCGAGATCTCGGACGGTGAACGCGATTTCGAGCTGGAGCTCGCGGGCGAGTTCGTCTCGCAGGCGTGGACGCTGTACGGCGAGCTGACCCGCGCCCACGAGACCGGCGATCCGTCCGCGCTCCGTCGCGCCGCGCACACGCTCAAGGGGAGCTCCCGCACGGTCGGCGCCGAGGGCGTGGCCGAGGCGGCGGCCGAACTGGAGCGCGCCGCCGCCGAGAGCGGGAAGGCGACCGTCGCGGGCCTCCTCGCCCGCACGCAGCGGCTGCTCGTCGCCACGGAGCGCGCGTTGGATCGCCACCTCGGAACGGACGAATACCGGAGAGCGGCATGAGCAGGACGGCGCCGGTCGCCGCGGACGCCACGACGCCGGAGCGGCTGGTCGATCTGGACGCGGAGTCGCGGCGGGAGCTGTCGCTGCGCGCGGACCGCGAGATGGCGCGACGCGGCCGCGATGCCTCGTTCATCTACGCCGGCATCGCGCTGCTGCTCATCGCGCAGAGCTGGCTCGACGGCGTGCGCCCGCTCGTGCTCGACATCGTGGCGCTGGCGAGCCTGGCGTTCGGTGCGACGCGCTGGTGGATCTCCGGCTCGTTCGAACGGCTCTACCCGAAGGACCCTCGTGGGTGGGCCCGCAAGTGGTCGGCCTGCACGCTCGGCCTGGGGCTTGCCTGGGGGCTGCTCGCCGGCTACACGATCGAGACGAGCGGCCTGCGCTGGTCGTCGTTGCTCGCGATCCTGGGCGTGGCCGGCTTCAGCGCCGGGGCGCTGGTCAACATGATTCCGCGGCAGGGCGTGTACCGACAGTACGTCGTGCTCCTGCTCGGGCCCACGATCCTCGGATTCCTGCTGCCGGGGCCGGGACGGAACGTGGCCGCCGGGCTCCTGTTCCTCGTCTACGGGGCATTCCTCGTGGTCGAGGGCGAGCGACTCAAGCGCCAGCACCGCCGGTCCCAGAACGAGCGACTGCTGCTCGAGCGGCGTACGCGCGAGCTGGACGCGGCGCGTGTCGCGGCGGAGGAGCAGTCGCGGCAGCTCCTTGACCAGGCCATGCTGCTCGCCCAGGCCCGCGACGCGGCGCTCGAGAGCACGCGCACGAAGAGCCAGTTCCTCGCCAACATGAGCCACGAGATCCGCACGCCCATGAACGGCGTGATCGGGATGACCGGGCTCCTGTGCGACACCCGGCTGGACAAGGATCAGCGCGAGATCGCCACCACGATCCGCAACAGCGCCGAGGCGCTGCTCGAGATCATCAATGACATCCTGGACTTCTCCAAGATCGAAGCGGGCAAGCTGGCGATCGAGGTCGTGGACTTCGAGTTCGACCAGGTCGTGGACGAGGTGCTCGATCTGGTCGCCAGCCGCGGGCGCGAGAAGGGCCTCGAGCTGTTCGTGGACCTTCCGCCCGGAGTGCCGACGCACCTGCGCGGCGACCCGGGCCGCGTGCGCCAGGTGCTGCTGAATCTCGTCGGCAACGGGGTGAAATTCACGGACCGAGGCGAGGTGGGGGTGCACGTGAGCTGCGTCGCCGAGAACGAGACGACGGCGACGCTGCGGGTCGGGGTGCGCGATACCGGAGTCGGCATCCCGCCCGAGCGCCAGGCCGCCGTGTTCGAGAGCTTCACGCAGGCGGACGGGAGCACGACCCGGCGCTACGGCGGCACCGGGCTCGGACTGACCATCTCGCGGCAGCTCATCGATCTCATGGGCGGGCGGCTGTGGCTCGAGAGCGAGCCCGGCAAGGGCAGCACGTTCTGGTTCGAGTTGCCGTTCGAGCGGAGCCGGCAGGCCTCGCGCGGCGCGCGCACGCTGCCGTTCCAGCTCTGGGGCCGGCGCGTGCTCGCGGTGGACGACAACGCGACGAACCGCGCCATCGTCGAGAACCATCTCCGGCCCTGGGGGCTGCGGGTGGAATCCGCCACCTCGGGCGCCGAGGCGATCGCGCGGCTCCGAAAGGAGCGGGGCGCGGAGCCCTTCGCGCTGGCGCTGCTCGACATGCAGATGCCGGACATGGACGGACTCGCGCTTGCGCGCGCGATCCGGGCCGAGCCCGGACTCGAAGACCTGCCGATGATCCTTCTCACCTCGATGTCCGTCCGCGAGCAGGCGCTGGAGCTCAAGGACGCCGGGTTCTCGGCGTGGCTCACGAAGCCCGCCCGAGCGACGCAGCTCTTCAACGCGCTGGTCACGGCGCTCAAGCTCCCGGAGGCGGCGGAGCCGCGCGACGGGAAGCCGGGCGCGGCCGCGGAGGACGACGAGCTGCCGGCGTTGCCGCCGCTGCGCGTGCTGGTGGCGGAGGACAACGCGGTCAACCAGAAGGTTGCGGTGCGGGTCCTCGCCAAGCTCGGCGCGCAGGCCGACGCGGTGGGCAATGGCCTCGAGGCGGTGGAGGCGCTCTCCCGCGTGCCCTACGACGTCGTGCTGATGGACGTGCAGATGCCCGAGATGGACGGGTTCGAAGCGACCGCCGCCATCCGCCGCCGGGAAGCCGGCACCGGCCGACACACGTCGGTGATCGCGATGACCGCGCACGCCATGAAGGGCGACCGCGAACGCTGCCTCGCGGCCGGGATGGACGACTACCTCACGAAGCCCATCCGTCCCCAGGCGCTCGCGGTGGCGCTCCTGAGCCAGACGGTCGGCCGGCAGGAGGCCGTGCCGGAGTCGGGCCCGGCGCCGTCGCCCGCGCAGGGCCACTTCGACGCGGCGCAGCTCTCCGAGGCCGCCAGCGGCGACGAGGCGTTCGGCCGCGCGCTCATCGAGGAATTCCTCGCCACGGCCCCCGAACTGCTGCGACAGGCCCGCGCGGCCGAGGTTGCGGCCGACTTGGCCCGCGTGGAGGCCGCGGCTCGGTCGCTCGCAACCGCGAGCGCGATTCTGGGCGCGCACCGGCTCGCCAGAACCTGCGGCGAGCTGCAGGCCGACGCCGAGCGGCAGGACCGGGCGGCCACGCAGGCCGCGCTCGCGCGTGCCGAAGGCGATCTCGAAGCGCTCGGCGAGGAGCTCGGAACGCACGCCACGAGGCGGGCCGGATGACCCCACTCGCACCCGGTTCGAACCGACGGGGACGGTGCGCCCCGCGCCACACGCCGGTCGGCCGCGCCCGGTGACGGATCTGCAGGCACATTCGAACTCAAGGAGCGCGACGTGAACACGAAGCCGAAGCGACGGATCCATTGGCTTGGGCAGCTCGCCCTGGACCGGGGAATCCCGCACGCCCACCGGCTCGAACTCGAGCCCGGGGTGACGACCGCCGAGGCCTGGGAGCGGACCTGCGTCACGTGCGACCTCACGCCGGAGGCCCTGGTCGAGCACGTCGCGGAGCAGTTCGAGCTGCCTGTCGCCGATCTCACCCGGGCGGAACCCCACGTGCTCAAGCTCGTCCCGGAGAAGCTCGCGCTGCGGCTCGGGGTCATGCCCCTTCGCGAGGACGACCGCCGCCTCGTTGTGGCCACTGCGGATCCCTCGAATCCCGCGATCGAGGACGACCTCACGTTCGTCAGCGGCCGCGACCTGCAGTTCGAGATCGCATCGCCCGCCGCCATCGCCGACGCGCAGGCAGGCTACCGGGGCCTCACGGGACTGGGCGGGCTTCAGCTCGAGGACGACCTCACCCGTGCCGTCGAGGTTCTGGAAGACTCGGGCCACGAGGTCGTGGACGCGAGCGAGGTGGAGTCCGCGCCGATCATCAAGCTCACGAACTTCATCTTGAGCGAGGCCGTGCGGCTGCGGGCGAGCGACATCCACATGGAGCCCGGCCGCGGCGAGGGCATCGTGCGGATCCGCGTGGACGGCGTGATGCGCAACCTCGTCCAGCTCCCGATGTCAGCGATCAACCGGATCGTGACCCGCGCAAAAATCATGGGCAGGATGGACATCGCGGACCGGCTCCGGCCGCAGGATGGGCGCGCCCGCGTCCAGGTGGACGGCCGCCCCATCGAGTTGCGCCTCTCGACCGTGCCGACGCGTGAGACCGAGAAGTGCGTGATCCGCCTGCTCGACCACGGCACCGCGCCCACGCTCCGCGACCTGAAGCTCCCGGCGAGGGACCTGGCCCGCATCGAGAAGCTTCTCGGCCATCGGAACGGAGTCGTCATCGTGACCGGGCCCACCGGGTCCGGCAAGACGACGACGCTCTATGCGGCCATCCGCCAGCTCGCGACCGGTGAGACCAACATCATGACCGTGGAGAACCCGATCGAGTACGAGCTTCCGGGAATCACGCAGATCCAGGTCGAGCCCAGGCAGAGACTGACGTTTCCCTCGGCTCTGCGCGCGATCCTGCGGCAGGATCCCGACGTCATCCTGATCGGCGAGATCCGCGACCTGGAGACCGCGAGCATCGCGCTCCAGGCGAGCATGACCGGCCACCTGGTACTGGCGACGCTGCACACGAACGACGCAGCGAGCGCGATCGAGCGGCTCGCGGACCTCGGGCTCGAACGCGCGGGCATCGCGGCGTCGCTGCGCGGCGTGATCGCACAGCGGCTCGTGCGCCGGTTGTGCGAGAAGTGCGCCGTTCCGTTCGAAGGCGAGCCGAGCCTCGAGGAGCTGCGGCTGATCGAACGCTTCGGTGTCCGGCCCGTGCGCCGGGCCGTGGGCTGCCCGGCGTGCGGCAAGACCGGCTATCTCGGCCGAACGGCTCTGCTCGAGGTGCTCGTGGCGACCCCCGCGCTCACTGCGCTCGTGAGCGGCGGCCGCGGCGCCGCCGACGTCGCGCGCGCCGCGGTGTCGGGCGGCATGACGACGCTGCTCGCAAGCGGTCTCCAGAGGGTGGCGGAGGGCGGCACGACGCTCGAGGAGGTGGCGCGGGTGCTCGGCGGCGACTCGGAGGACGCGACCGACGAGGCGCACGCCCCGCGGCCGGCGATCGCGGCGGCGCGCCCGCACGTGCTCGTGGTCGACGACGACCGTGTCCAGATCCTCACCGCGCGCCGGCTGCTCGAGGGGGCGGGCTTCCAGGTGGACGAGGCCGTGGACGGCGAGGCCGCGCTCGCGAAGCTCGGGAACGGGCACGGCTATTCGCTCGCGATCCTCGATTACAGCATGCCCGGCCTCGACGGGCTCGAGGTGCTCAAGCGCCTGCGGAGCCGACCGGCGACCCGGTCGCTGCCGGTGATCGTGGCCACCGCGCAGGAGGACGAGGGGCTCGAGGCGAGCTTGATGAACGAGGGGGCGGATGATTACATCCGGAAGCCACTCGTTCCCACGCGATTCACGGCACGGGTGAACGCGGCCCTGCGGAGGGCGAAAAGCGAGTAGCGGCTCCACGGACGGGCAGGGAGCGCGGGAGGGATCCTGATCAAGTACATCGGCTCCAAACGCCTGCTCGTGCCCCGCATCACGGCCGCGATCCTCGGAGACCGCGCGCGGCCACGCACCGCGCTCGACCTGTTCTCGGGCACCTCGCGCGTGGGGCATGCCCTGAAGCGCGAGGGCGTGCGGGTGCACGCGAACGACCACAACGCCTACGCGCACGCGCTCGGCCTCTGCTACGTGGGCGCCGACGCGCGGCGGTGGCTCGAGCCCGCCGGGCGGCTGGTCGCCGAGCTGGACGCGCTCCCGGGCCGCGCCGGCTGGTTCACGGAGACGTATTCCATGCGCTCGCGCTACCTCCAGCCCGGGAACGCCGCGCGCGCCGAGGCCATCCGCGAGCGGATCGCCAGGCTCTCGCTCCCGCCCGAGCTGGAGGCCATCGCGCTCACGAGCCTCATCGAGGCCGCCGACCGCGTGGATTCCACGGTCGGCCTGCAGATGGCGTACTTGAAGCGATGGTCCGCGCGCTCCGCGAATCCCCTGCGCCTGCGCGTGCCCGAGCTCCTGCCCGGCGAAGGCTCGGCGTCGTGCCTGGACGCGCTCGAGGCGGCATCGCGGTTCGAGGTCGACGTCGCCTACCTTGACCCGCCCTACAACCAGCACAGCTACCTCGGGAACTACCACGTCTGGGAGACGCTGGCGCGCTTCGATCGGCCCGAGATCTACGGCGTGGCCTGCAAGCGCACCGACGTGCGCGAGCGCGCGAGCGCGTTCAACCGGCGCGCCACCATGGAGGCCGCGTTCGCCGCCGTGCTCGAGCGCGTGCGCGCCCGCCGGATCGTGGTCTCGTTCAGCGACGAGGGCTTCGTGGCGCTGCCGCGCATGCGCGAGCTGCTCGCCGCGCGCGGCGAGGTGCGCGAGGTGTCGGTCGGGCACCCGCGCTACATCGGCCATCGCCTCGGCATCTACAACCCGGACGGCGAGAAGGTCGGCACGCCCGGCC
>CAZSQX010000002.1:0-34431 GCA_964609125.1 uncultured bacterium | reverse complement strand
CTCAGCTCACGAACACCCCATCGAGTTCCCGCAGTTGAGGCACTTGTAGCACGTGCCGTTGCGGATGGTGATGTGGCCGCAGCAGTCGCAGGCGGGGGCGTCGCCGAGCAGCTTCTTGTTCTGCACGGTGAGGCTCACCGCGCCGACGTCGTCGGTCTCGCCGGCCCGGGGCGTCGCCGTGACCACCGGCCGTGCGGGCATGATTCCCGGCGCCGCGCCCGCCGAGCCCCGGTGCTCCTTCCCGACCGGCACGTCGCTCGCGTGCGGGCGGCGCACGAGCTGGCCCTGCGGGGCCTGGTCGATCACGTGCGCCAGGTCGGTGCGGTTCAGGTACTCGTAGCCGAGCACCCGAAACACGTAGTCGATGACGCTCGTCGCGACCTTGATGTTCTCGTGCCCCTCGACCCGGCCATGCGGCTCGAAGCGCGTGAAGCAGAACTGGTCCACCAGGTCCTCGAGCGGCACGCCGTACTGCAGACCCATGCTCACGGAGATGGCGAAGCAGTTCATCATGCTGCGGAACGCGGCGCCCTCCTTGTGCATGTCGATGAAAATCTCACCCAGGCCGCCGTCCTCGTACTCGCCCGTGCGCAGGAACACCTTGTGGCCGGCGATGCGGGCCTCCTGGGTGAATCCGTGGCGGCGCCGCGGCAGCCGGCGCCGGTGCAACTTGGTCGGCCCCGCGCCTTCGGCTGTGGCGGCCGCGGGCTCCTCGGCCTTCTTCTTCGTGGCCGTGGCGAGCGGCTGCGACAGCTTGCAGCCGTCGCGGTAGAGCGCCACCGCCTTGAGTCCGAGCTTCCAGGACTCGCGATAGATCTTCTCGACGTCTTCGACCGTGGCCTCGTTCGGCAGGTTCACGGTCTTGCTGATCGCGCCCGAGATGAACGGCTGCACCGCGCCCATCATGCGCACGTGGCCCATGGGCTGGATGAACCGCGTCCCGCGCGCGCCGCAGCGGTTGGCGCAGTCGAACACCGGCAGGTGCTCGGGCTTGATGCCCGGCGCGCCCTCCACCGTCTGCGTGCCGCAGACGTACAGGTTGGCGTCGTCGATCTGGAGGTCGGTGAAGCCCAGGAACGGCAGCACGTTGAAACCAGGCTTCTCGCGCTCGGCCATGCTCACGCCGAGCCGCGTGAGCGTCTCGTCCGAGAGCATGCCGCGGCCGAACGCCTGACGGATGTCGAGCACGTTGGGCAGCGCCTTCTCGATCGTGTGCAGCTCCGCCTCGGTGAGCCCCTTGACGTGCAGCGACGATTCGTTGATGTGCGGCGCGCCGGAGAGCGTGCCGTGGCCCACCGCGTAGCGGACGATGCGTTCGATCTCCTGCGGGTCGTAGCCCAGCCGCTCGAGCGCCTTGGGCACCGACTGGTTCACGATCTTGAAGTAGCCGCCGCCCGCGAGCTTCTTGAACTTGACCAGCGCGAAGTCCGGCTCGACGCCGGTCGTGTCGCAGTCCATCAGCAGGCCGATGGTCCCCGTGGGAGCGAGCACGGTGGCCTGCGAGTTCCGGTATCCGTGCAGGCCGCCGAACGCCACCGCGCGGTCCCACGCCTCGATCGCCGCCGTGCGCATGTCGCGCGGGGCGAGCGCCGGGTCGATGGCGCGCGCCGCCTCGCGGTGGAGCCGCATGACGCCGAGCATGCTCTCGCGGTTCTTCTCGAAGCCGCGGAACGGACCCTTGCTCGCCGCCATCTCGGCCGAGAGCGCGTACGCCTCGCCGGTCATCATCGCGGTGATGCAGGCCGCGAAGCTGCGGGCCGCGTCGCTGTCGTAGGGCAGCCCCTCGACCATGAGCAGCGTGCCGAGGTTGGCGTAACCCAGCCCCAGCGGCCGGTAGTCCTCGGAGTTCCGCGCGATCCGCTCGGTCGGGTACGACGCGAACGACACGAGGATCTCCTGCGCCAGGAAGAACACCCGGTTCGCGTGCCGGTACCCCTCGATGTCGAACGACCCGTCGTCGCGCCGGAACTTCATGAGGTTGATGGACGCGAGATTGCAGGCCGTGTCGTCGAGGAAGACGAATTCGGAGCACGGGTTCGTCGCGTGGATGCGGTCCGTGCTCTTGCACGTGTGCCACTTCTGGATGGTGTCGTCGAACTGCACGCCGGGGTCGGCGCAGGTCCAGGCGGCCTCGGCGATGTCGTGCCAGAGCTTGCGGGCCTGGAACGTCTCGTAGACCTCCCCGGTCGTGCGCAGGCGCGTCGCCCAGCCGCCGTCCTTCTCGACCGCGTCCATGAACGCGTCGGGCACGCGCACGGAGTTGTTCGAGTTCTGGCCCGACACCGTGGCGTACGCCTCGCCGTTGAAGTCCGGGGAGTAGCCGGACGCGACCAGCGCGGCGACCTTGCGCTCCTCGCGCACCTTCCAGTGGATGAAGTCCACGATCTCGGGGTGGTCCATGTCGAGCACGACCATCTTGGCCGCGCGCCGCGTCGTGCCGCCCGACTTGGTCGCGCCGGCGCCGCGGTCGAGCACCTCGAGGAAGCTCATGAGCCCCGACGACGTTCCGCCGCCCGAGAGCCTCTCCATGCGGCCGCGCAGCCGCGAGAAGTTCGTGCCGGTGCCGGAGCCGTACTTGAAGACTCGCGCCTCGTTCTTCACCAGATCGAAGATGGACATGAGGTCGTCCGTCACCGACTGGATGAAGCACGCCGACACCTGCGGGCGCGAGTACGAGTCCGTCGTCGGCTGCACGATGTCGGAGGCGAAGTCGAGCGCATAGCTCCCACCCGAGCCGCCGATGCCGTACTCGTGCCAGAGGCCGCAGTTGAACCACACCGGCGAATTGAACGCGCCGAGCTGGTGCACGAGCATGAACGCCAGCTCGGCCTCGAACGCCTCGGCGTCCTCGGTCGCGGCGAAGTAGCCGCCCTGCTGTTCGCCCGCGACGCGGATCGTGTGCGCGAGCCGGTGCACCACCTGGCGCACGCTGGTCTCGTGCCCGGGCCGGCCGGGCACGCCGGCCTTGCGGAAGTACTTGCTCACCACGATGTCGGTGGCGAGCTGCGACCACGCCGCCGGGACCTCGACGTCGTTCATGGCGAACACCGTGGAGCCATCGGGGTTCGCGATGACGGTCTTGCGCTTCTCCCACTTCACGTCCACCAACGGGTCGCGGCCCGGCGAGGTGTGACGTCGTGCGACGTGCAGTCCGGCGAGGGTGTGGGAGGTGCCGCTCGGGGAGGCGCTGTTCTCCGGGGAAAGCGTCTGGGACATCGTGGACCTCCCTGGTCCAGGAACCATTGGGGGGTGTCACCCCGTGTCTCGATGGTCATCCCAGCGGGGCGGCGAGCGTGGACGATGCGTGTCGCGTCGCGTTGCCGGCCTGATGGGACGAAGCTGACGGTCGGGGGAACTTCGGCGAGTGTGACGTGTGCGAGAAGTGAAGCCGCGTGGTCGGGGAGTCGGCCTGCCGACGCGGGGAATGGGTTATCGCACGCGGACACGTCCCGCGACAAGGGAGAAAATTCGCGCGCCACTCGCGGCGAATTTTTCTCTGGACAACGAGCGTCCGCGCGCAGCGCGGCGTCGCGCGTCATGCGTCGCGCGCGACGCCGCTGCCGGCGTCACTTGCGCGTCACGTTCGCGTCACATCACGCGAACGGTCTTGCGCCCGATCGTCTCAGCCGCGTCGCGATCCCCATGGGCCCCAGATCGCGAACGTCATGCCGGGAGCCTGCACGTTCACGAACAGCGTCCGGCCGTCGGCGGAGAAGCATGCACCCGCGAGCTCGCTCTCGTTCGGGTGCGCGTTGCGCGCGATGCGGTAGTACGTGCCGGCAGGCGTGACGCCCACCACGAAGTTCGTGCGGTCGAACTTGTTGTCCTCGCAGACGAGGAGGTCGCCCCACGGCGCGAGGCAGATGTTGTCGGGCCCGCTCAACTGCGCCTCGTCATCGGGCTCCACGACCAGCGTCAACTTCTGCTCGCGCAGGTGGATGCGGAACACCTGGCCGAGCCGTCGCGCGCCGCCGCTCGTGCAGCAGATGTACATCGAGTCGTTCGCGTGCACGATGCCCTCGGTCTGCGCGAAGCGAGCGCAGCCGGCCGCGAAACCCTGTGCGCGGGTGGAGGTTGGTGCCGTGCGCTCGCCGACGCCGGCGAAGTGCTCCATGTCGCAGTCGGGGTCGGGGTCCTCGATGCGCACCCAGTCCACGTCGAGCGCCTCGCCGATCCGCACCGCGTTCCGCCGCGCGCGATTGTCGGTATCGAGCTGCGGACGCGTTCTCACGCGCAGCGCCTCGAGCACTCCGCCGCGCGCGTAATCTCCCGCGCGCAGCGAGGATGGCGCCGCGCCGCGGATCACCGCGTCGGGTCGGAAGCGGTAGAGCAGCGCGTCGTCGCGGTCCTCGGTGAGGTAGGCGAACCCGGTCACCGGGTCCACCGCGACCGCTTCGTGGCGGAAGCGTCCCATCGCCTTGAGCGGGACGGGGTCCACCAGCCCGTCGCTCGCCGAGTCCACCTCGAAGATGTAGCCGTGACGCTGCTTGACGCGCGGGGTGCGATCGGAGTTCCGCGGGTCGCGCTCGCCGGGGACCTGGACGGCTTCCTCGGCCGAGAGCCAGGTGCCCCAGGGCGTGGCCCCGCCGGCGCAGTTGCGCAGCGTGCCGGAGAGGCTCGCGAACGACTTGACCAGGTTGCGGTTGCGGTCCACCCACAGCGTCGTGGTGCCGCCGCCCGCGAGCGTGTCGTACGGTCGCACGCGACGGGGATCCACGACGGGCTTGTGCTGGATGTTCAACTCGTGATTCCGCACCAGGATGGTGCCGCCGTCGGGCCCGGGAAACGCGGCCATGCCGTCGTGGAGGCAGGGCGTCGGCGTGCCATCGCTCAACGTCGAGGCGAGTCGCGCGTCGCCGCGGCGGTCCTCCTCGGACGACCCCGGCGAGAGCAGCCGGTACTGGAACCCCGCCGGCAGGTCCAGGAGCCCCGCGGGATCGCGCCGGAGCGGTCCGAACCCCGGCGCCATCCGCTTCGCGCCACGCGAGATGGCGGCGAGCGTCGCGTCCATGCCGCCGACGGCGAGGCCGCTCGAGCCGAGCAGGGAGGCGCGCAGGAACGCCCTCCGGGACCAGGCCGTCACGAGGCGCGTGCTCCGGGGATCGCGGATGGGGGCTTCTCGCGCGTCACGACGCCTCCAGGGTCATGGGATCAGGGTACTTGGGTTGCGCGGCGAGGATTGTTGGTGGGCATGGGCGGCGGCGCAAGTGCTCGAGGATCCGGACCTGGAACGGGCCAACCGGGCCTCAGGACCCGCCGCCGACGATATTCGCCGCACACTCTACGGCACAGCCGACTCGGCCATCCCCAGTCGCCAGCGCAGGAATTGCAGCCTGTCGGCGTCGTCGCGGATCGTCCTGTCCACGCTCTTCCCGCCGGCGTGGCCCGAGGCGACGTCGTAGTGCAGGAGCACCGGGTTGTCGCCGCCCTGCGCCTGCATGAGCGCGGCCATCTTGCGTGCGTGCAACGGGTCCACGCGGGTGTCGGAGTCGCCCGAGACGAACATGACCGCGGGGTACTTCACGCCCGGCTTGACCCGGTGGTAGGGCGAGTAGGCCCGCAGCCAGTCGAACTGCGCCGGGTCCTCCGCCGAGCCGTACTCGGGCACCCAGAACCGGGCCACCAGGAAGCGGTGATACCGCAGCATGTCGAGGAGCGGCACCTGGCAGAGCACGGCCCCGTAGAGGTCCGGCCGCTGGGTCATGGCGGCTCCCACCAGCAGGCCGCCGTTGCTGCCGCCCATGATCGCCAGGTTCTGGCGCAGGCAATAGCCGCGCGTGAGCAGCCACTGCGTGATGTTGAGGAAGTCGTCGAACGTGTGCTGTTTCTTCCCGAGCATGCCGTCGCGGTGCCAGGCCTCGCCGAACTCGTTGCCGCCGCGGAGGTTGGCGCTCACGTACACGCCGCCCAACTCGAGCCAGGAAGCGACGAACGGCGAGAAGGCCGGCTTGGTCGCCACGTTGAAGCCGCCGTAGCCGTAGAGCAGCACCCGGTTCCGGCCGTCGAATTCCAACCCCCTGCGCGCAACAACGTAGAACGGAACCTTGGCGCCGTTCGTGCTGCGGATGCTGAACTGCCGCACCTCGAACGCGCTCGGGTCGAACGGGTCGGACGAGCGCCACCACGTGGAGGCGTTCCCGGTCGTCAGGTCGTAACGGAAGATCGTCGGTGGCCGGTCGAACGAGGAGTACTGAAAATAGCCCTCCCGGCCCGCCCATTCGCCGCTCATCCCGGTGGTCGTTCCCTGTCCGGGGAGCGGCACCTCGGCCCCGCCCTTCCCGTCCAGCGAGTAGACGCGCAGCTTGCTGGCCACGTTCTGGAGCACGGTGGCGTAGATGCTCCCGCCCGCCAGCGCGAAGCCCTCGATCACGGCGTCGGGGGACTCGGGGACGATCTCCTTCCAGCGTCCCACCTGGGGCGCGCGCGCGTCGGCGATCAGGATGCGCCGGTTGGGCGCCCGCCAGTTGGTGGCGATCACGAGCTGGTCGCCGGCCATGTCGAACTCGAGCGAGCTCCTGAGCGTGTCGGCCACGGTCACGACCGGCCCGTTGGACTCCACGTTCTTGAGATAGAGCCGGGTATCGTCGCCGGAGGAGCCCACCTCCACGCCGATCATGAGCCAGCGGCCGTTCTCGCTCGCGACGGCGAACGGGATCTCGCTCGGGCCCAGGCCCTCACCGAACACGAGCGCGTCCTTCGCCGGGTCGTCGCCCAGCCGGTGGTAGCGCACCCGGGATCCCTCGGGGGCGTAGCGCGAGTACCAGAAGCCCTTGTTCTGCCGGTCGAACTGGACACCGAAGTAGCGGGCCCGCGGGAGCCCGCCCGGAACGTCGGTGCGCCGGCCCACGTCGTAGACGCGCAACTCGAGCTCGTCCTCGCCGCCCTTGCGGATGCCGTAGATGAGATGCCGGCCGTCGCGCGACACGGTGAGCAGCGTGACGCTGGTGGTGTGGTCGGGCGACATGGGGTTCGGGTCCACGAGCGGGATGTCGGGCCCGTCGGCCGTCTCGCGCAGGGTCAGGACGCCCTGTTGCTGGCCCACGGCGCGGGCCATGAAGAACAGTCGGCGGCCCCGCACGATGGGCACGGTTCGCGAGTCCACCTTGTTGTGGCGCGCGAGGACGGCCTCGACGTCGGCCCGGCCTGGGACCTTGCCGAGCAGCTCCTGCGTGTACGCCATCTGCGCCCGCACCCAGTCGCGCGTCTCGGGCGAGTCCTTGTCCTCGAGCCAGCGGTAGGGGTCCTCGATCGGGATCCGGTGGAGCGTGTCGGTGACCACCTCCACGCGGGTGGGAGGCGGCGGCGGCGAAAAGGCCGCGGAGGCGAGGGCGGGGGCGAGCGCGAGCAGGGCGGCGAGGGCGCGCCCGGCGGTACGGGGGTTCATCGGGGGTCCTCCGTGAGGTCTCGGAGTCGCGAAATCAGCGGGCCGCGGAGACTCTAGCAGCGCCTCAGCCGCGGCCGCATGAGCAGCGGGACCGGTATCCGGGGCCGGCAACCGGTTGCGGGGCATGGCGCCCGGCGGGTGATCCCCGACGGCGTGAGTCGCCTGGCCGCCGCGCGCCGCACCGGCCCTCCGCCGGCTGGGACCACCCTTGCGATGCCCGCGCCCTCCCCGTGGCGGATGGCCCGCCGGTCGGCGATGCCTGCGGAGGGGCTTTCCCGAGTCGACAATTCCTCTAGAATGGCGGGGTGGGCCGGCCCGAAGCCCTCCGGGCGCCGGGCCGCGTCGCCCGCGCCGGTCAGGGACGGCCGGCGGGAAGCCGGGCGAGCCCCTTCTCCAGTGGGAGCGAGCGACATGAAGCGCGTGACCGTGGACGGCCGGCCCATGGCGTCGGACGGCGCCACCATCCTCGATGCCGTGCGCGCCGCCGGCGCGGACGTGCCCACGATCTGCCAGCACGACCGCCTGTCCAACTGCGGCGCCTGTCGCATGTGCCTGGTCCGAGTCGAGGGCAGGGGCGCCCCGGTCGCCGCCTGCGTCACGCCGCTCGCCGACGGCATGAGCATCGTGACCAGGGACAAGGTGCTCGAGAACGCCCGCAAGTTCGTGCTCGAGATGCACGCCTACCGCTACCCGGGCGCGGCCGTGCAGCACGACCCCGGGGCGGCGTTCCACCAGATGCTCACGCGCTTCCACGTGTCCACGAACGGGCACGTGCCGGACCCGGCGCTGGTGGACGACTCCCATCCGTACCTGCACGTGGACATGAACCAGTGCATCGCCTGCATGCGCTGCGTGCGCGTGTGCGACGAGATCCAGGGCGAGTCGGTGTGGAAGGTGGCGAACCGTGGCCACCGCACCTGGGTGCACCCGGACGGCCCCTCGATGCTCGAGAGCTCCTGCGTCTCGTGCGGCGCCTGCGCCGACGTCTGCCCCACGGGCGCCATCCTCGACCGGAGCGTGCTCGAGCAGGGCCGGCCCACCGCGTGGACGAAGACGGTGTGCAGCTACTGCGGCGTGGGCTGCGAGATCCTCGCGGGCACCAGGGACGACCGGCTGGTGCAGATCCTGCCGAGCGCCGAGGGGCGCTCGAACCTGGGCCACGCGTGCGTCAAGGGCCGATACGCCTGGGGCTTCGTCCAGAGCGACGCGCGCGCGCGCTTCCCCATGATGCGCGACCGCGTCGGCGGCGAGTGGCGGAGGGTGTCGTGGGACGAGGCGCTCCAGCACATCGCCGACACCGTCGCGCGCACCGTGAAGCAGCGCGGCGCCGACAAGATCATGGTGCTGTCGAGCGCGCGCGGCACGAACGAGGAGAACTACGTCGCGCAGAAGTTCGTACGCAAGGGGCTCGGCACCCACAACATCGACTGCTGCGCGCGCGTCTGCCACGCGCCCACCGCGGCCGCGATGCGCATGTCGTTCGGCACCGGCGCGGCGACCGGCGCGTTCGAGGACATCGACGTCACGAAGACCATCCTCATCTCGGGCAGCAACGCGCTCGAGGCGCACCCGGTGGTGGGCGTGCGGCTCCGGCGGGCGGTCCGCCACGGGGCGAAACTCATCGTCATCGACCCGCGCAAGGTGGGGCTCGCCCAGATCGCCGACCTGCACCTTCCGGTGACTCCGGGAACGAACGTGGCCATGTTCCACTCGATGGCGGCGGTCATCGTGGAGGAGGGCCTGCACGACCGATCGTTCATCGAGCAGCGCACCGAGGGTTTCGCGGCCTACGCGGGGTTCCTCGCGGCCTACCTGCCCGAGAAGGTCGAGGCCGTGACCGGCGTGCCGGCCCCGCTCGTCCGCCAGGCGGCGCGGATGTACGCCACCGGCAGCCCCAGCATCTCGTTCCACGGGCTCGGCCTCACCGAGAACGTGCAGGGCACCGAGGGCATCGTCGCACTCTCCAACCTGGCGCTGCTCACCGGCAACGTCGGCAAGCCCGGCACCGGCATCAACCCGCTGCGCGGCCAGAACAACGTTCAGGGCTCGGCGCACATGGGCTGCGACCCCAACTACTTCACCGGCTACTCGCCCATCTCCAACGAGCAGGCGCGGGTTCGGTTCGAGTCGTTCTACGGCGTGAAGCTGCCCGAGACGCGCGGGCTCGACGCGGTGCAGATCGTGGAGGCGGCCGAGGCGGGGAACCTGGACGTGCTGTGGGCGATCGGCTACGACATCATGCAGAGCCACGCCGACATCGTGCGCACGCAGCGCGTGCTGGAGAAGGTGCCGCTCGTGGTGGTGCAGGACCTGTTCATGAACGAGACCGCACGCGCGATCGGCACGTTGTTCCTGCCGGCCGCCGCGAGCTTCGAGAAGGACGGCACGTTCATGAACAGCGAGCGGCGCGTGCAGCGGGTCCGCAAGGCGGTGGAGCCCCTGGGCGAGGCCGTGGCCGACTGGGTGCCGCTGTGCGAGGTGGCGAAGAAGCTCGGATGGGAGGGCTTCGGGTTCCGGAGCGCCGAGGAGATCTGGGACGAGGTGCGCTCGGTGTGGCGCGACGGTGCCGGCATCTCCTACGCCAGGCTGGACCGCGAGGGCGGCATCCAGTGGCCGTGCCCGGACGAGTCGCACCCCGGCACGGTGCGGCTCCACGGAGAGACGTTCACGCTCGGCGACCGCGCCCCCTTCCACTGCCCCGAGCAGAAGGCGCTCCAGGAGGAGCCGACGCCCGAGTTCCCGCTGCTGCTCGTGACCGGGCGCACGCTCTACGCCTACAACGCCGGCACGATGACGGACCGCACGCGCAACCTGGAGCTGCGCCCGATCGACACGCTCGACCTGCATCCGGACGACGCGGACAAGCTCGGCATCGCCGACGGCGACGAGCTGCGCATCGTGAGCGCCTGGGGCGAGGCGCAGTTGCCTGCGCGGCGCGACCGGCGCGTGAAGAAGGGCGAGGTGTTCGCCACGTTCCACACGCCCGCCGCGCACGTGAACCGGCTGCTGGGCCCGCACCGCGACAACAAGGTGAACACGCCCGCGTACAAGCGCACGGCGGTGCGGCTGGAGCGGATCGCGGGCGCGGCGCCGCGGACCCCCGCGGCGGCGAAGCGCCAGGCCCGCGACGGCCGCCGCGCGAACGGAGCCGCCGCGAGCTGAACGCCGTCGGCGCGGCCGTGGCGTGTCGTCGGGCCGCCGAGAAGCTGCATCGCGTCATCGTGTCGTCGCGCCGCGGCCTCGGATGCGAGAGCCGACACGGGTTTGTTTCGTGTGGCTGAACGGATCCACCGTTCGGGCGATCGCGCTCGCGGAACCTCACGAATCCCGTACAATTCGCTACCCCTGCCTCGTCCGCGGGCGCAGCGTGCGGCCCGTGCATGCCCGTCCGCGCGGGTGACCGACTCCCCCGAGGGCACGCCGTCACGCTCACACCGCAGGAGGCCGCCCTTGGTCGTGCGCTACCTCGGAACCAGAAGTCGCCGGCTCGGCGCGATGCTCGCGCTGCTCGCGACGACGGTGATCCCGTCGCTCGCGCTCGCGAGCTACCCGCCGCAGATCCCCGCCCCGGATCCCAACCGCCCCAAGATCGTGCGCGAGGTGAACCGCACGCAGGCCACGCTGTTCTCGAACGCGCACGCCTACGGGATGGTGACCATCAAGGTGGACGTGTTCGACAATTACCTCGGGGACTTCTCGAAGTACCACTGGGTGTACACGGTGACGAACCACACCTACGACCCGGTCCCGGGCACGAGCAACGGCTTCTCCGGCTTCGAGCTGGCGCTGCCCGTGGCGGTGCCGGACATCGGCGACATCTCGGCGCCCGACGGCATCGGTCCGTGGCTCATCAACTGCTGCTCCGGCCTGCCCGTGGAATGGGACCTGACGAACACCGGCGGCGCCGGCGTGGCCGGCGGCACGATGCCCGGCCAGACCGAGGTCTACTCGTTCACCACGCTGCCGCGGCTGGTGACGTTCAGCACCGGCTGGTTCCACACCTGGCAGTTCGACGTCCAGACGGACATCATCACCTACCCGCTGGGGAACGAGCCCGAGGTCCCGGACGTGCTCTCGTCGCCGGGCCAGGAGCTTTGCTGCATCGAGAACCCGCCGGGCGTGTTCACGTGCGTCGTGCTGCCCGCGGGCCAGTGCCGTGCCGCCGGCGGCTTCGTCGTGGTGAGCTGCGCGCAGTGCCCGCCGGTTGTGAACACCGACAAGACCACGTGGAGCAAGCTGAAGCGGTTCTACCGCTGACACCGCGAGGTCCGGACCTGTCGTCGAGAGTGACCATCGAACACACGAAGGGCGGTCCCAGGAGGACCGCCCTTCGTGCGCGTGTGCCCGGGTCCGGCTGCGAGCCGGCCTCCCGGACTCTGCGTCCCGCGCGGAGCGCCATCCTGCGCCTGTCGGTCCCGGCCCTCGTGCTCGCCTGGGCGGCGTGCGCCGCGCCCCCCGGCCGCGCCGCGGGAGTCGCGCTCGGCCCCATCCGGCCGCCCGCCCTCCCCGAGTCCTCCGGCCCGCCACCGGTGCCGCAGGGCCACGTGCGGCTGGAGCTGGTGTTCCGGCTCGAGCCGGTGCTCGGGGCGCTCGACGCCGCCATCCCGCGCGACCTGCGCGACCCGCGCCGCGTGGACACGACCTCCGTCCACGAGCTGGACCGGAAGCCCGACAAGCGCGGCGGCCCCGGGCTCGGGCCGGAGGACGTGACGCCGGCGGACCCGAAGGACGCACCCTACGAGGGAGCGGTGCCCTGGCGCGGGCTGCTGCGTCGCGGAGCGTGGACCGTCGTGGGGAGCGCCGACAGCCTCACGCTCCGCACGCGGATCCAGCACACGGTGGACGTCCTCCTGCCCGGCCGGCTGGCCGCGCGCTGCGGCAGCGCCGCGGAGCCCTGGCTCGCGCACGCCGGATGTGCCGCCCGCATCGCCTGGGGCGACGGCTGGGCGCTCGAGACCCGAGCCCGGGCGCTGGCCACTTCGTTCGAGAAGCGCTGCAAGCCGAACCCTCCGGGCCTCAACTTCACGCGGCGACTCGGCGACGAGCTGGGCCGGCGGCTGGCCGGCGTCCTGCCGGCGGCGCTCGACTCGGCCGTCCGCCGGCACACCGGTGCCGGCGAGGCGGTGCGCGCCGCGCTGGCGCGGCTCGAGGAGCCCATGGCGCTCGAGGACACGGTGGCCTGGCTCCGCTGGAACGTTCGCCGTGTCACCGTGGACCCGCCGCGCGTCGCCGGCGATTCGATCACGGCGGAGGTGGGCTTCGAGGTGCACCCCGAGATCCTGCCCGCGGCCGAAGCGCCCACGCCCGTCACGCTCGGCGAGCCCGACGTGCGCCTGAGCGGCGACGCGCTCCACGTGCCCTACCACTGCTGGGTGGACTACTCCGAGGTGGAGCGCGCGATCCTGGCCGCGCGCGAGGTCGCGGGCTCGGCCGAGGGGGTGGGGCTCGCGCTCGCGGGCGCCCGCGTGCGCGGCGCGCGCGACCGCATCGCGGTCTCGCTCGACCTGGCCGGCCCGCTCGAGGGCACGGCGCATCTCGTGGGCACGCTCGCGGTGGCCATGCCCGGCCACCTGCTGCACGCGCCGGACCTCGACTGGTCCCCCGAGACGAAGCGGCGGCTGCGCGCGAGCGTCTCCGGCCCCCGCCGGCGCGCGCTCGAGGCCGCGCTGGAGGAGATCCGGCTCGAGGCGCGCCAGGCGCTGGCGCGGCCGCTCGAGGACTGTCTGCGCGGCTGGGAGCGGGCGATCGTGGACCCGCTCCGTGGCGACATGGACCAGCCCGCGTCGGTGGTGGCCAATTTCAATCGCCGCGAGGTGGCCGGCATCTTCTGCACGGACCGGGCGATCGGCGTGCAGGTGGTGACCTCGGGCCGCGCCCGGATCGCCCTCGGTTCGCGACGCTGAGTCGCGGGCCCCGCCCGCCCGGCGGGCTCGGACCACGCCCGCGCCGCCGGCGCCCGTCCGCGCGGCGGCCGCGTCCCGCATGGGCCGTGCGCCCCGCTCGACCCGGTCGTGCCGTCGCGGGTATACCTCCCGCCCATGCGCTCGCCCCTCCGGCTTCGCCCGGCTCTCCTGTTCGCCGCCGCCGGTGCGCTGCTCGCCGACCGGGCGCTCGCGGCGGGCTCCGGCCACGGCGGCGTGGACATGCTGCCGGTGCTGGCGGCGCTGGCGATCATCCTCGTGCTCGCGCGGCTGGGCGGCGCGCTTTTCGAGCACCTCAGGCTTCCGGCGGTGCTCGGCGAGCTGGCCGCGGGCATCGTGCTCGGGAACCTGGGCCTGCTTGGATTCCATGGTTTCGACGAGCTGCGCTCGCTGCCCACCGTCGAGACCATGGCCCAGATCGGCGTGCTGTTCCTGCTGTTCCAGGTGGGCCTCGAGTCCGACGTCGCAAAGATGGCGGCGGTGGGGGCCTCGGCGACGCTGGTGGCGACGCTCGGCGTGGTGGCGCCCATGCTGCTCGGACTCGGCGTGTCGCAGGGCTTCCTCGCCGGGCACCACAACCTCACCCACTGGTTCGTGGGCGCCACGCTCGCGGCCACGAGCGTGGGGATCACGGCGCGCGTGCTCGGGGACCTCGGGCGCGCCACGAGCGCCGAGGGCCGCATCATCCTCGGCGCCGCGGTCATCGACGACGTGCTCGGCCTCGTGGTGCTGGCGGTCGTCACCGGGTTGATCGCCGCGGTGGACGCGGGCCGCGCGTTCGACCCCATGGGACTGCTCGCCATCGTGGGCAAGGCGCTCGGCTTCCTCGTGGTGGCGGTGGTGGCCGGGCGCTGGCTGTCGAAGGTGACGTTTCGCTTCGCCGCCCGGCTGCCCGGCGAGGGACTGCTGCTGTCGTTCGCGCTGGCGTTCTGCTTCCTCGTCTCCTACCTGGCCGGCGTCGCGGGCCTGGCGCCCATCGTGGGCGCGTTCGCGGCCGGGCTGGTCCTGGAGGACGTGCACTACCAGGCTTTGCGCGAGCGTGACGCCCACAAGCGCGAGCTGCACGAGCTGCTCCAACCGCTCGCGGGCTTCCTGGTGCCGGTGTTCTTCGTGCTCATGGGCATGGGCGTGGACCTGTCGGTGTTCGCGCGGCACGAGGTCCTCGGCTTCGCGGGCGCGCTCACGCTGGCCGCGGTGGCGGGCAAGCAGGCGTGCTCGCTGGGGGTGCTGGACCGCGGCGTGGACCGCCTCGCCGTGGGCTTGGGCATGATCCCGCGCGGCGAGGTGGGGCTCATCTTCGCGAGCATCGGGCGCACGCTCACGATCGGCGGCGAGCGCGTCGTGGACGACATGGTGTACTCCGCGGTGGTCGTGATGGTCGCCCTCACCACGCTGCTCACACCGCCGCTCCTCGTGTGGCGGATGCGGGCGCCGGCAGGCGGCGGCGGCTGACGGCGCGTCGCCCCGGGAGCGCGCGACGGAACCGGCCCGCGTGCGCCCGCGCGCGAGGCGCGGACACGCCGGAAACCGCGAGCCCCCGCGGACCTTCGCCCGCGGGGGCTCCGGCTTCGTTCGTGAGCGGACGGCCGTCCGCCCGCCACGGCTAGTCGTGATCGTGGTGGGCGTGCCCGTTGCCGCGCCCGCGATGCTTCCGGTGGCCTCGACCGCGGTCGCCGTCGCGCACCACCACCACGCCACGGTTCGTGTAGCGCGGGTGGTGCTTCCAGTGGCGCGCCGGAACCACCAGCACGCGCTCCGGCACGCGCCGCACGTCCACCGTCACCCACGGCCCGCGCCACGAGCTGGAGCGGTACCAGTGGCCGGCGTGCATGCGCCACCACACGCCGCGGTGGCGGAACACGTCGTCGTCGCAGCCGTCGTCGTCCACGACGTACACGTCGTTCACGACCACGACGCGCGGCTCCTGCCGGAACATGTAGGGCGGTGGGGCCGGTGAGCCGCCGCTGATCCCGACCTGGAAACCGAACCAGGTCTGCGCCCCGGCGTGGGACGGCTGCGCGAGGCTCGACGCCACGAGCGCGGCCGCGAGGACCCAGAGTCGTCGCATGGTTCCCTCCTCGGATGCGGGGCGAGCCCGCGAGGGCCCGCCCCGTGGGGACCTCGTGGTTGCAGGCCGTGTGCCACGCGGAGGGCAGCCCCAACCCGTTGCGGCAGGAACCGATGGGCAGCTGCCCCGGCCGGCCCCGGCGTGCCGGGGCGACACAGGTGTCGTGCGCGATGCACGTCCGTCCCACACCCCTGCGGCCGCCTCCCCAACCGGAGCGCCCCGGTGCCGGCGCGGACCCCGCGCCGGGGCCGGCACCCGACGCGGGCCGCATTCGTGCGGGGAATCGGTGCGCCGGTAACCGGCGGGCTCCGCCCGCCCGCTCCGGTCTTGAGCCGCACTTCACCGGCGCCTAACCTTCGCGCCCTGTCCTTTCCCTTCTCCCGTCTCGGCGCCCCGGACCCGGACATCGCTCCGGCCACGCCGCGCGCCGCCCCCGCACCGTTTCTCGCTTCCGAGGTCTCCCGATGCCCCGATCGGTCGCTGCACGCTCCCGTCCGCTTTCGCTCCGGCGCCGGCCCGGCGCCGTGGTCCTTCTCCTCGCCGCGAACGCGAGCGCCCTCCTGCTCGCGGCGGGTGCCGCCCTCGCGGCCACGCCGCGCGTGCACGCCATCCGCAACGCGCGCATCGTCACGGCGCCCGGCCAGGTGATCCCGCGCGGCACGGTGGTGATGCGCGACGGGCTCATCACCGCGGTGGGCGCGAACGTCGCGATCCCCGCCGACGCGCGCGTGTGGGACGGCGACAGCCTCACGATCTACCCGGGCCTCGTGGACGCGTTCGTGATGCCGCCGGCGCCCACGCCCTCGCCGGGCGGCGGATCGGGCGGCGCCGGGCGGGCCGCCGCCGAGGCGCCCAAGGGCGCCGTGCACGCGATCGCCGGCGTGCGCGCCGAACATCGGATGGTGGAGCAACTGCCGCTCGAGGGCTCGCAGCTCGAAGCGCTGCGCGCGGCCGGTTTCGCGGCGGCGCAGCTGGCGCCCCGGCAGGGCATCGTGCGCGGGAGCAGCGCCGTCGTGGGCCTCGGCAACTCCGGCGCCAACGCCAGCGTCGTGCGCGCCGACGCCGCGCAGGTCGTGGCTCTCGAGCCCAACCGCGGGAACCAGTACCCCGGCTCGCTGATGGGCGTGATCGCCGTGGTTCGCCAGGCGTTCATGGACGCCAAGTGGTACCGCGGCGCCCGCGCCGCCGCGGCGCGGCGGAACAACGTCGAACGCGTGCCCGAGAACCTCACCTGGGACGCGCTCCAGCCGGTGGTCGCCGGCCAGCAGCCGGTCCTGATGGTCGCGGACGACATGCTCGAGGTGCTGCAGGCGCACCGGATCGCCGACGAGGCCGGCGTGAGCGCGGCCATCGTCACCGCGGGGGACGAGTACAAGCGCGTGGCGCAGGTGGCGGCCACGCGCCGCGAGCTGGTCGTGCCGGTCAACTTCCCCGACGCGCCGGACCTCTCCGACGACGCCAACGCGCTCGAGGTGCGCACCGAGGAGCTGCGCCACTGGCAGGCGGCGCCCGGGAACGCGGCCGCGCTCGCGAAGGCGGGCGTGACGTTCGCGCTCACCGCGAACGGATTGAAGGACGTGAAGACGTTCCGCGCCAACGTGGGCAGGGCCATCGCGCGCGGGCTCCCCGAGAACGTCGCGCTCGCGGCGGTCACCACGACCCCGGCCCGCATGCTCGGGCTCTCCGGCCGGCTCGGCGTCATCGCGCCCGGCGCGATCGCGAATCTCACCGTCACGCGCGGCGGGCTGTTCGCCGAGGGCTCGAAGGTGCGCGAGGTGTGGGTGGACGGCGCGCGTCACGAGGTGGCGAAGGACGAGACGAGCCCCAAGGGGGAGTGGACGCTCTCGCTGGGGCACCGGACCGCGGCGCTCTCGGTGAAGGCGGACGGGGACACGAGCGCCACGCTGGTCACGGGTGCGGACACGCTCAAGGCCAGCGGGGTGCGACTCGAGGACCGGCGCGTGCGCTTCACGGTCGCGCCGGACGGGCGGGCCCAGGACTTCGACCTTGTGGCCGCGAACGACGCCCTCACGGGCACGGTGAGCGAGGACGGCAAGTCGAGCGCCGTGCACGCGTCCCCGAAGCAGGACGACAGACCCGCGAAGAAGCCGGAGGCCCTGGTCGCGGCCCCGTCCGTGATGGGGAACCCGGAGGCGTGGCGGGCTCCGCGGCCCGAGCAGCCGGCGGTGCTGCTGGTGCGGAATGCGACCGTGTGGACCTCGGGCCCGCAGGGCGTGCTCGAGGCTACCGACCTGCTCGTGCGCGCGGGGAAGGTCGCCGGCGTCGGCAGGGGGCTCACGGCACCGAAGGGCGCCGTGGTCGTGGACGGCACCGGAAAGCACGTCGCCCCGGGCATCATCGACGAGCACAGCCACTCGGCCATCCTCGGCAACGTCAACGAGTGCACGAACAGCCTGACGTGCGAGGTGCGCATTGAGGACGTCGTGAACTCGGAGGCCTTGAGCCTCTACCGCCAGCTCGCCGGCGGCACCACGATGCAGCACCTGCTGCACGGCTCGTGCAACTCGATCGGCGGCCAGTGCGCGGTGGTCAAGGCCAGGTGGGGCTCGCCGCCCGGCGAGCTCCTGTACGCGAACGCGCCCCGCACGGTGAAGTTCGCGCTCGGCGAGAACCCCAAGCAGGCGAACTTCGGCGCCGACCGCACGAACCGCTACCCCAAGACCCGCGCCGGGGTCGAGCAGACGATCCGCGAGGCGTTCGTGCGCGCGCAGGACTACGACCGCGCGTTCGCCGAGTTCCGCTCCGGGAAGCGCCCGCTGCCGCCGCGCCGCGACCTGCAGCTGGACGCGCTGTCCGAGATCGTCCGCGGCGAACGGCTCATTCACTGCCACAGCTACCGGCAGGACGAGATCCTCATGCTCATGCGGCTCACCGAGTCGTTCGGGTTCCGCGTCAACACGTTCACGCACATCCTCGAGGGCTACAAGGTGGCCGACGAGATGGCGGCGCACGGCGCCTCGGGCGTTGGCTTCAGCGACTGGTGGGGCTACAAGCAGGAGGTCATCGACGCGATTCCGTGGAATCATTACCTGATGTGGGACCGCGGCGTGAACGCGGGCATGAACTCCGACAGCGACGAGCTGGCGCGGCGCCTGAACACCGAGGCCGCGAAGGCCATCAAGTACGGCGGCGTGCCGCGCGAGGAGGCGCTGAAGATGGTGACGCTGAACCCGGCGAAGGCGCTGAAGATCGACCGCTGGGTGGGCTCGCTCGAGGTGGGCAAGGACGCCGACTTCTCGATCTGGAACGGCACGCCCCTGTCGCCGTTCTCGGTGTGCGAGCAGACCTGGATCGAGGGGCGGAAGTACTTCGACCGCGCGGCCGACCTGGCCGGGCGGGAGGAGCTCCGGAAGGAGCGCGCCGCGCTGGTGGCGGCCGCGAAGGAGGCGAAGCGCGACGCCGGCCCGGGCGCGGCCGGCCGCGGCCGCATGCCGCGCTACCTCGAGGAGACGGACCTCACCGGCAACGACTGCGGCACGCAGGACGGACACACCATGCCGTTCCGCTCCGAGAGCGACCGGCGCGCGCTGCGCGAAGGAGATTCGCGATGAGCCGGGCGCTCCGCGGCTTCCGATCCGTGAGCGCGCGCCGGGCCGGGGCGCACGCCGCTACCACGCGCGCGCCGCGCAGGTGTCCGCGGGCCGTTCGACTCGCCGCCTCGGTCGCGGCGCTGGCGCTCGCGGTGGCCACGCCCGCCCGCGCCGAGGTGCTGGCGCTCACGGGTGGCACCGTGCACCCCGTGACCGGCCCCGCGATCCCGAACGGCACCGTGCTCGTGGACGGCACGCGCATCAGCGCGGTCGGCGCGGGGCTGGCCGTGCCCGCGGGCGCGCGCGTCGTGGACTGCTCGGGCAGGCACGTCTACCCGGGCTTCGTCCACGCCAACACCACGCTCGGGCTGCACGAGATCACCACCATCCAGGGCTCCGACGACACGCAGGAGACCGGGCCGGTGAACCCGAACCAGCGCGCCGAGGTGATGTACAACCCGGACAGCGACTTCCTGCCCGTGGCGCGCCTGAACGGCATCACCACCGCGCTCAGCATCCCTGGCGGCGGCAGCGTGCGCGGCACGTCGGCGCTCATGCACCTGGACGGCTGGACGCAGGAGGACATCGCCGTGCGCGCGCCGGTCGCGCTGCACGTGCAATGGCCGAACATGACCCCGGTGCGCGCGTTCTTCGAGACGCGCAGCGACGAGGAGCAGGCCAGGGCGCGCGACGAGGCCATCAAGGCGATCGCCGACGCGTTCCACGACGCGCGCGCGTACTGGACGGCGAGAAGCGCCCAGGGCCGGGGCGTGCCGCGGCACGACGGCGACGTCCGCTGGGACGCCATGCGCCGGGCGCTCCAGGGCGAGATCCCGGTGGTGTTCCACTGCGACGCCCTGAACCAGATCCGCGCCGTGCTCCGCTTCTGCGACGAGCAGGGGCTGACGAACGTGGCCCTGCTCGGCGGCTACGACAGCTGGCGGGTGGCGGACGAGCTCAAGCGCCGGAACATCGCCGTGATCGTGGCGGGCGTGCTGGCGGTGCCGAACCGGAGCCACGACCCCTACGACGAGGCGTTCGCCGTGGCCGGCAGGCTCTCGGCCGCCGGCGTGCGCTTCTGCATCGCCGACGACGGCGGCGGGTTCTCGGCCGCGCTCGCGCGCAACCTGCCGCAGCATGCCGCCACGGCCTCGGCGTTCGGGCTCCCGCGCGAAGAGGCGTTGAAGGCCGTGACGCTCTACCCGGCGCAGATCCTGGGCGCGGGCGACCGGCTCGGCTCGATCGAGCCCGGGAAGCTGGCCGACCTCCAGGTCACCGACGGCGACCCGCTCGAGGTGTCCACGCGCTGCGAGCAGGTGCTCGTGGCCGGGAGGCTCGTGCCCATGGACTCGCGGCAGACGCGGCTGTTCCGGAAGTACGACGAGCGGCCCCGGGGGGCGAAGGCGCGGCGGCGGTAGTCGGGCCGCACGCGACGCCGGGTGTCGGGGCCGGAAGGCCCTGGCGCCCGGCTTCGCGTTTCCGAAGGCTGGGTGATCCGGCGCGATCCCGTCGCCCGCGTGGGTTGGACGGCGCCGGGATCGGCGCACCTGCGAGTGCATCCGCGGCTCGGTCCGCGCGGTTGCGGCGCGGCACGCATCCTGCATTGCCGGAAGGTGGGCAATGTCTCAGGCGTCCCGTGGCCGGGTCCGGCAGACCCGTGCCCCCGGGATGGCAGGCAGAGTTCCGAGACCGGCACGACTCCCCACGAGTGCCGGAGGCAAGGCGAGAGGCTCCGGGACCTCCCTCGGGGCCTCCTCGCGTTCCGGGCCGGTCGTCGGCCGTGGGTGGACGCCGAACGCGACACGCCCGACGGGATCGCGCACGCGGTGCTCCGCCGACCGCGCGCCCGGCGCTCGTCGCGGCCGTACCAGCGCTGGGCGGGCCGCGGCTGGTCTCCGCCCGCGGGCCGCGCCTACCCTCCGGCCATCGATCGGCTCCGGGGTGCCCCACCTGGATGGGCGGGCCGGCGCCGGCCGCCTTCCCCACCATGGACGGTCCGGGGCCACGTGCCCCTCACCTGCCGGCCGCCCGGAGCGGCCGGCCCCGCGGAGACCTCCCGATGCCCACGATGACGACGCACGCGCCGGGGACGTTCAACTGGCCGGAGCTCATGACCACCGACACGGACGGTGCGAAGAAGTTCTACACCGCCTTGTTCGGCTGGAGGTTCAACGACAACGACATGGGCGAGCAGGGCACGTACACGATCTTCACGCGCGACGGCGTGGACATGGCGGCGCTCTGCAGGCTCCAGGCCGAGCAGCTCCAGCAGGGCGTCCCGCCGAACTGGGGCACCTACGTGACGGTGGAGAACGCGGACGCCGCGGCGGCGAAGGCGAAGTCGCTGGGCGGCACGATCCTCCTGGAGCCGTTCGACGTAATGGAGCACGGCCGCATGGCCGTGATCCAGGACCCGCAGGGCGCCGTGTTCTGCGTGTGGCAGGCGAAGAAGCACATCGGCGTGGGCGTGCTCGGCGAGCCCGATTCGTTGGGCTGGACGCAGTTGAACGCCAGGGACACCGCCAAGGCCAAGGCGTTCGATACGGCGCTCATCGGCTGGAAGGCGCAGGACGATCCGATGGGGCCCGAGTTCGGCGGCGGCTTCTACACCACGTTCATGAAGGCCGGCGGCCCCGCGGGCGGCATGATGGCGATCCCGCCGATGCCGGGGAGCGAGCACATGCCGTCGCACTGGCTGCCGTATTTCGCCGTGTCCGACGTGGACGCCTCGACCGCGAAGGCCACCTCGCTCGGCGGGAAGACACACCTTCCGCCCACGGACATCCCAGGCACCGGCCGGTTCTCCGTGGTCGCCGACCCGCAGGGCGCCGCGTTCGCGCTCATCCGGTTCGCGCAGCAGGGCTGAGACCGCGCCATCATTCGGGACGCCCCCCGGTGCGCGAGGCGCCCGGCGGCCGCGAGGCCGCCGGGCGCAAGTTTCGGGAGGCGGCCCGCGAGGCCCGGCCGGTGCCGGCCGGGGGCGCGGCTCCCTCGAGCGCAGGCTGCGCGTGGGCGGGCGCGGGCGGCGGCGAACGCCTCCGCCCGCGGCTGGACGCCCGCCGCCGCTCGCGTAGACTCTCGCGCTTTCCGCATTCCCCACGCCCCGGAGGACCCCGCGTGCTCCGCCCCCGGCCGAGCTCCACCCTCGGCGTCCCGCTGGCCCTGCTCTGCCTCGCCGCCGGCGCGACGTTCGCTCCCGTTGCCGCCGCACCCGTCCCGTTCCGCTTCTACGACCGCGGCCCCTACCACGAGGCCGTCCCGCGCCCGGAAGCCGTGCTCGGCTACGCGCCCGGCACGTTCCACACCACGTGGGGGAACATGGAGCGGGTGCTCGACGCGCTCGAGCGCGCGCGGCCCGAGCGCGTGCGGCGCGAGCCGTTCGGCCGCACGGTGGAGTCGCGCGAGCGGTCGCTGTTCATCGTTTCGAGCCCGGAGAACCTGGGTCGGCTGGACGCGATCCGCGCCGCCAACCTGAAGCTCGCGGACCCGCGCGGCACGAGCGGCGGCGAGCTGGAGCAGCTCGCGCGCGACACACCGGTCACGGTGTGGCTCAACTACAGCATCCACGGCGACGAGTCGGCGTCGTTCGAGGCCATGATGCAGGTGGCCTACCAGCTCGTGGCGGGCGACGACACGCTCACCCGCGCGCTGCTCGCGAACGCCGTGGTGCTCATGAACCCGGCCCACAACCCGGACGGCCACGAGCGCTTCGTCACCTGGATCAACGCGCACGGCCAGGGGAACCCCGAGCACTGGGCGCTCGAGCAGCAGCGCTCGCAGCCGTGGGGCATCGGCGGGCGGCGCACGCACTACCAGTTCGACCCCAACCGCGACGCGCTCGCCATGAGCCAGCCCGAGTCGCGGCAGATGTCGCGCGCCATCCGCCGCTGGCGGCCGCAGGTGTTCGTGGACCACCACGGGCAGACGGCGTCGTTCTTCTTCCCGCCCACGGCGGAGCCCACCAACCACATGCTCCCGCTCGCCGATTACCGGAAGTGGGTGGACCTCTTCGGGCGCGGGAACGCGGCGGCGTTCGACCGCCACGGCTGGAGCTACTACGTGCGCGACGTGTTCGACTTCCACGCCACCGGCTACTGGGACATCTGGCCCACGCTGCAGGGCGCGATCGGCATGACGTACGAGACGGACGGCGGCGGCAACCTGGCGCTCCGGCGCGACGACGAGACCGTGGTCACGCTGCTGGACGGCATGGCGCGGCACTTCACGGCGTCCCTGGCCACCCTCGAGACGGCCGTACGACATCGGGAAGCGCGGCTCCGCGACATGGCGTCGTTCGCGCGCGCGTCCGTGACGCCGGGCGCGCCGCGGGCCTACGTGCTGGACCCGGGCGACGATCCGGTGCGCGCGGCGGCGCTGGCCGAGAACCTCCAGTACGCGGGTGTCGAGGTGCAATGGGTGGCGCGCGCCTTCACCGCGAAGGGCGCGCGCCCGCTGTGGGCGGACCCCGGGTCGCGGCCGGCGCCCGCCGGCGGCAAGGGGCTCGAGCGCGCGGGAGCGCCGCCGTCGCCGCGCCCGGCGCCGGTCACGCGCGAGTTCCCGAACGGCGCGTTCGTCGTGGACCTGGCGCAGCCCGGGAGCCGCGTCGCGCGCGCGCTTCTCGAGGAGGACCGTTCGGTGGACTCGGCGTTCGCGCGGAACGAGCTGGAGAAATACGCGCGCAACGTGCGGCGCGGCCGGCGCGCGCCGGGCGAGCCGTACAACTTCTACGACATCACCGCCTGGGCGCTGCCGCTCACCTACGGCGTGCGCGTGTACGCGACGAGCGACGTGCCCGGCGGCGGCGTGCGGCTGGCGGATCCGGACCCGAACGCGCCCGACGAGGCCGCCGACACGCTGCCCGACTCGCTGGCGGTGGGTGTGCCGTTCACCGCGCGCACGTCGCGCGCGGGGCCGCTCACGTTCCGGGACGCCTCCGGAAAGGTCGTGTTCGACGCACGCGGCAAGGTGGAGGGCGGCGAGGCGGGCACCGCGTACGTCTGGTCGTGCGCCACCGACGGCGCCGGGCGGCTGGCGCTCCGGCTTCTCCAGGAGGGCTTCAAGGTCGCGACGTCGGCGCGGTCGCTGCGGGCCGGCGGGCGCGACCTCCCGCGCGGCTCGTTCGTGGCGCGCGTGGAGCGGAACCCGGCCGCGCTCCACACCCGCATCGCCGAGCTCGCGCGCACGAGCGGCGTGACCGTGCAAGCGGTGAACACGGCCTACACCGACCGCGGCGACACCGGCGTGGGCTCGGAGAGCATCGTGAGCCTCAAGAAACCGAGCATCGCCGTGCTCGTGGACCGGCCGGTCTCGCCCGACGCCTACGGCTGGCTCTGGTTCCTGCTCGAGCGCCGGCTCGGCGTGCGGTTCACCGCCGTGCGCGCCGACCGCGTGGGCGGGATCGAGCTGGACCGCTACAACATCGTCATCGCTCCCGACGGCGGGCCGGGGCTCGCCTCGGCGATGGGCAGCGGGCTGGGGGCGCTCAAGGACTGGGTCTCGCGCGGCGGGACGCTCGTGTGCCTGGACGACGCCGCGGAGCTGCCCACGCTCGCCGGCGTCGGGCTCTCCACGAGCCGCGTCGTGGGCGTTCCGGCCAAGCCGCGCAAGGAGGACGACGAGATCCCGGACCCGGACAGCTCCGCGGCGGAGGCCTCGCGCCGGCCGCAGTTCGTGCCCGGCACCGTGTTCTGGGCCACGCCCGACCCGCGCCAATGGCTCACGTGGGGCTTCGGCGAGGGCCGCATCCCGGTCATGCTCCAGGGGAGCACGATGCTCACGCCAACCAAGGAAGGCGCGAACGCGCTCCGCTTCGACCGCGTGCCGCTCACGGTGACGGGCTGGACCTGGCCCGAGACCGAGCGGCGGCTCGCGCACACGGTGTACGCGGTGGACGAGCCGGACGGCGCGGGGCACGTGGTGATGCTCGCGGGCCCGGTGCTGTTCCGCTCGTACTGGCGGAACACCGAGCGACTGCTCACGAACGCGCTGCTCTACGCAACGGCGCTGGACTGAGGCCGATGCGAACCGCGGATCGAAGCGGCTCCGGCGCCCTTCTCGGGCGCGGATGGCCGTGGTTCCGCGGCCGTTCGCACGCGGAGCGCGGCCGATGAGCGAGGCCAGGGCCCCCGGCGCGGCCCCGGCGCTCGGGAAGCTCTCGCCGTCCGCCTTCACGCAGCTCCTCGCGCCGCACCTGGGCGCCGAGCGCGCCGAGATCGTGCTCGGCCCGCGCGTCGGGCACGACGCCAGCATCGTCAGGATCGGCGCGGGCCGCGTGATGGCGGTGACGACCGACCCGCTGTCGGTGATCCCGGCGCTCGGTCTCGAGCGCTCGGCGCGGCTCGCGGTCCACCTCGTGGCCTCGGACCTGTGGACCACCGGCATCCCGCCCGCCTACGCCAGCGTGCACCTGCACCTGCCGCCGTGGTTCGGCGACGAGGACCTGGGCCGGTTCGCGCGCGCCATGGGCGAGACGTGGAAGCAGCTCGGGGTGGCCGTGGTCACCGGCCACACCGGCCGCCACGAGGGCGCGGGCGGCACGGTCGTGGGCTCGGCGACGGTCATGGGCGTGGGCGACGAGGGCCGCTACGTGACCCCCGGCATGGCGCGGCCGGGTGACCGCGTGATCGTGACCAAGGGCTGCGCCATCGAGACCGCGGCGATCGCGGCCTGGCTGGCACCCGTGCGGCTGCTCCAGCACGTGAACGACGACGAGCTCGCCTACCTGCGCGCGCTCGAGTCCCAGGTGAGCGTCGTGGCCGACTGCCGCGCCGCGCTCCGCGCCGGCGTGCGCGAGCGCGGCGTGACCGCGCTCCACGACGCCACCGAGGGCGGCGTGCTGGGCGGGCTCGTGGAGCTGGCGCGGGCCTGCGGCCACGACGTGCGCGTGGACCGCGCGCGCATCCCGCTCCAACCCGCGGTCCGGGGCGCCTGCGCGATGCTGGGCGTGGACCCGTACTGGAGCCTGTCCGAGGGCACGCTCATCGTGTGCGCCGCCGCCGACCGCGCGCCGCTCGTCCTGCACGAGCTGGAGGAGGACGGCATCGCCGCGGCCGTCGTGGGCGAGGTGCTCGCGGGCTCCGGCAAGCTGTGGGTGGCGGAGCCCGACGGCCGCTCCACGCGCCACGACGAGCCGCTCCCCGACCCGTGGTGGGCGGCCTACGAGCGCGCGGTGCGCGAGGGCTGGGGGTAGCGCTCCCCGCCTCCGACGCCCGGCCCGCGCGCGCCGCAGATCAGAATCGCGCGCCCAGCTCGATGTCGAAGCGCTGCCGGCCCACGGTGCAGGCGCCCCATTCGGCGCGCAGCGGGCCCACCGGGAGCTGGATCTCGGCGCCGAGCGCCACGCCGAGCGCCGCGCCGGGGCCGAGGTCCGAACCGCTCACCGCGTCGCGCACCGCGCCCACCTGGCCCGCCACGTAGGCCTGCGCCTGCCGGCCGGCCTCGAGCGCCAGCCGGAGCGAGCCTGCGGCCGCGCGGCGCCCGAGCCATTCGTCGCGGCGGAGCCCCGCGAACGAGCCGATCCCGCCGAGTCCGACGAGCGCGTCGGGCGGCGGGGCGTCGTCCACGGCGCCGAACCGGGCCCCCGGCGTGAGCACGAACGAGCGGTAGCGGACGTGGAAGCCGACCGCGGCCTCGACGCGGGCGTAGCCGGCGTCGCCGCCCGCCCACTCCGCGTCCAGCGTGCGCTCGCCCCCGTCCAGCGAGCGCGAGCGGAGCGCGAACAGCGGCCCGTCGCGCCCCGGGCCCGGGCGCGGGATCCAGGCCATGCCCGCGCCGGCCTGCAGCACCTGCAGGTCGGAGATCCGCACCTGGGCGCCGCCGAGGACCTCCGACCGGCGCGTGCGCAGGCGGCGCACCTCCTCGCCCGATTCGAACACGCGCGTGCGCAGGTCCTGGTGGCGGCCGCGCACGAACACGCCCGCGCTCCCCTGGTCGAGCGCCTGCGGCTCGAAGCTCCAGTGCACCCCCCAGCCGAGCGGGCGGAGGCCCCAGCCGAAGCGCGCGAGCGACGGGAACGGGCCCACCGGCGGCCGCCACGAGGCCCCGAGGTGCACGCTCGCGCCCTCGTCGTTGTCGAACCGGAACGCGGGGCCGGCCACGAGCGCCGGCCGCTCGCGCACCTCGAACGCGAGCAGCGTGGAGTCGCCGCGCGTCGTGAACGTGGGCCATGCGCTCTCGAAGTGACCGCTCCTCGCGAGCCGGCGGAGCGCGGGCACGAGATCGCGCGGCCGGAACTCGCCCGCCGGCAGCCGGCCGAGCGCCCGGCGCGCGACCCCGGCCCGCCGCACCGGGCGCGGGCCGTTCCAGGCGATGGCGTTCGCGAGTGGCGGCAGGAGCGGCGTGGGGCCGGCGAGCGCCGTGCCCGTGCGCGGCAGGCCCGAACGCAGCGCCCACGAGCGCACCCGCGCCCCGGCCTCGCGGTGGCCCGCGTCCATGATGCGTGCGCCGGCCGCGAAGTCCGACATCGAGGCGCCGCGAAGCCGGAGCCACACGAGCGTGTCACCCGCCTCGGCCGAGATCGTGTCCGCCTGCCCGCGCTTGTTGACGATGTCCCAGAGCCGGAGGAACACCTCGAGTCCCGACGCCGACTCGTCCAGCACCGCTTCGCGCGTGGCCACGTCCACCGCGAGCACGCGCGGCGCCCCCGCCTCGCGCGCGGGGCCGATGGGGAGATTGCTCGACATGCCGCCGTCCACGAGCAGCGCGTCGCCGATCGCCACCGGCGGGAACATCATCGGCACGCCGGCGGTGATGCGGCAGGCGCGCGCGAGGCTGCCGGTGCCGAGCGCGTGCCAGCGGCCGGTGCGCACGTCCGTGCCGATCGCGCGGAACGGGATGGGCAGCCGGTCGAAGTCGCCCTGGATCGCCGCGTCGGCGTCCAGGAACAGCTCGATCAGGACCTGGTTGATGATCGTGTTGTCGAGGAACGCGCGCGGCACACCGGGACCGCGGCCCGTCCCCGAGGCGAACTCGAGCCAGGCCCGCGGCCAGGCCCCGCGCCAGCCGTAGGCGTCCTGCGCGCCGCCGAACAGCAGGTCCCAGGGGATCGCACGCACGACCGCGCGCAGGCTGTCGGGCGTGTAGCCCGAGGCGTACAGCGCGCCCACGATCCCGCCCATGCTGGTGCCGACCACGAGGCCGGGGCGCGCGTGCGCCTCCTCCAGCGCGCGGATGACGCCGCCGTGACCGAAGCCGCGGGCCATGCCCCCAGAGAGGACGAGCGCCCACGCCGGCGGAAGCCCGGCCGCGGGGGACGCGGAGGTCGTAGAAGCGCTGGGAGTCCCGGCCCGGGCGGCGGCGCCATGGGGTGGAGACAGGGCGGCGTCCGGCGTCGGCGCGGCGTCGGGCCGCGCGGGGGCGTGCGTCGCGACCGAGCTCGGCGCCGCGCTGCTGTCCGGTGCCGGTGTTGCGTCGGTCCGCGACCGAGCCGGCGTCGCAGAGACGAGCGCGAGCGCGAGTGCGAGGAGCAGGCGTGGCGGGGCGATCATTCCTCGCATGATGCCGCCGCGGGGCCGGGCCCAACAAGCGCCCGCGGCGTGGACGAGCGAACGGCCCCGGGACTTCTCCCGGGGCCGCCGCGCGCTGCCGCTGGTCGCCACCCGCCGGGCCATCCGTGTGCCCGGGGAGGATGGGGTGCGAGATCAGAAGCTGAAAGCCACGCCCAGCGACGTCGTCCAGTAATCGGCCTTGAACGTGTTCGGAGGCAGGTCGCTCTTCTGGTCGCCCAGGTACACGTAGCGGCCGTTCAGGTCGAGCGAGGCCACGCCCGGCACCATCGGCACCGTGACGCCGCCGCCCAGGTGTATGCCGAACTCCTGCGACGTCGTGCTCGCGAGGATCGGCGTGTTCGGGTAGTGCAGCGTGGTGTTGTACCAGCCCGCGCCGCCACCCACGTACGTGAGCGGCATCGGCTTCACCCACACCGAGCCGGTCACCGGCCACTGCGTGGACTCGAGGTCGCCGTTCTGGAGCTTCTCCCTGCGGTAGCCCAGACCGATCTCGGCCGAGACCATCGGCACGATCGGCGCGCGCACGGCGAGCCCGTACGAGATGTTGGTGCCGTCGCCCGACTCCGCCGTCTTCGTCATCCCCAGCGACGGGATGATCTCGGCGGCCTCGGAGCGCGAAGTGGTCAGCGCGAGACCTGCGAGCAGGAGCGAGGCGACCACGAACCTCAGGAGCGAGTGACGCGACCGGCGATTCGACACGGCGGACATGCAAGCCTCCTCGGCCCGGTCGCGGCGGCCGGGCAGCCCGTGCGAAGCACGGATCCGGGCCGCGAGCGCGGGGATGGATCGGCCGGAGCAGGCTGAGCGCCGGCCAGGGGGACCGCGGCGTGGCGGGAGCGAGCCCCGCAGCGGTCGGGCGTGGGCACTGCACGGTCCGTGCCGTGCGACGCGGGTTGCCGCGCAACGGGTTATGCGCGGGATTCGGTATGGTCGGGAGTGTCGCGCGCGCCATGTCCCGTGGCGACACGCAACGCCGCAGCGTGCCGCGTGCAACGTGCACGACGGGCCCGGGCGCGCGGCGCGCGCTGGCGCAGGGGAGGGAAGGACCCGTGCCGCGTTCGTTCCGCCGGGAGCGGCGGGATCAGCGCTGGGTCGAGGCGCGCGACCCCGGGCCGCCCGCGGGCGGCTGCAGGTGCGACTCCGGCACGGGGCGGAGCAGCCGCGCCACCGGGTGCAGGTCCTGCTCGGGGTCGTTCCATGGCGAGCGGCGGAAGAACCAGTCCACGCGCGCGCCCGGGCTCTTCGCGAACGACGTGTCCGCCGCGATCTTGGCGCGGAACTCGGCCGCGAGCTTCGGGTCGCGCGCCATCATCTCGCGAGCCATGGGCTCCACCACGTACGCCTCGCCGTACTCCTTGCGCTGGAAGATGGTGGAGAAGAAACCCCACGCCAGGAACCCGTCGGGGGCCTGCGCCTCGAGCAGCGCCACGGCGAGCGGCCCGCCGCGCTGGTCGAGCGGCACCCATGCGTCGCCGGCGCGGAACGTGCGGAGCTCGCGCTCCGATCGCACGGCGTGCACGCGCACGTTGTGGCGGCCCTCGAACGCCTCCGGCGACGTGGTGCGGTCGGTGATCCGCGTCCTCTCCACGGTGTCGGTCCACGCCCGTGTCAGCGTGCGGGTGCGGATGCCGTGCAGCGCCAGGCGCTCGAGCACCGCGCTCCACTCCTGCGGCACGACGTAGCCGCCCGCGGGTTGCCGGACGGTGAGCGCGGGCAGCGTCTCGCGGTAGAGCGTCACCGTGGTGTCCCACGGCGCCGGCAGGTAGCGCGGGACGAGCGAGCCCGTGATGTCGCTCGGCTCCCAGCGCGTCGCCACGCCCTTCCAGGGGAACGGCACGCCGCGGTCGGCGAGAGTGGTGGCGAGCACCAGCATGCGCTTCGCGGGGTCCCGCTCCTGCGCGCGGGCGACCGCCTCGGCCTCCGCCGCGCGCACCGCGTCCGTGAGCGCTCGCGGCCGCGCGCGCAGTTCCTCGAGCAGCGACAGCATCAGGTCGTACGTGGCCTTCACGCGCGCGCCGTAGGGCTTGAGCATGTGCGTCTCGACCAGCAGCGACGCGCGCGACTGGAGCGGCGGGTAGCCGGTGGAGAAGCGCGGCGGGCTGTTGCCGTAGTCGAGGCCCCCGACCGGGTCGCGCCCGTTCCGGAACTCCACGTACGGCGCCACGACGTGGCCCTTCGCGGCGACCGCGGCCATGACGCGACCCTCGAGCGCGTCGGCGCTCCAGCGATCGAGCGCCGCCGGCATGCCGGCGCCGTGGTTCACGGCCCAGGTCACGTCGTAGCGGTAGTCGGCGCCGTCCGTGGTGTGGTTGTCCACGAGCAGGTCCGGCCACCACTTCGAATAGACGTTGCCGATGAGCGCGCGCATCTCGGGCGCGTCGAGCTTGGTGTAGTCGCGGTTCAGGTTCAGCCCGACGGGCGTGTGGCGCCAGCCCATCTCGTCGGGGCCGTTCTGGTTGATGCGGTGCCAGCGGCCCTTGCGCTCGTGCGCGTCGGCCGAGAGCACCGGCACGACGAGCACGACGACCGAGTCGAGGAGCTCCGTGCGCTGCTGCAGCACGGCGAGGTCGCGGAGCAGCATGAGCGAAGCGTCCTTGCCCTCGATCTCCCCGGAGTGGATGCCGTTCTGGATGAGCACCACCGGCTTGCCCAGCGCGCGCGCCGCCTCGGCGCTGAACACCCGGTCCTTGGAGACGATGAGCAGCGGCAGGTCGCGGCCCTGGCCCGTGCGCCCGAACATCTCGAGCCTGATCCAGCGCGAGCCCGCCTCGAGCTGCCGGCAGTAGCGCAGCAGCTCGTCGTGGTCGGCGGTCTGCTTCCAGCGCGTGCGCTCGGCCTTGGTGAGCCACATGCGCGGGACGCCCTCGTCCACCGGCGGCTCGGGCGTGAGCTTCGCCGAGCCGCCCGTGACGACGGCCTTCACGACCGAGTCGGGCGTCCAGGGCTGCGGGCGGGTGAGGCGCAGGCCCTGCGCGTGCGCGGTGGAGGCGGCGAGGGCGAGCGAGGCGAGAATGGCGGCGACCGAGGTGGCGGCGCGATGGGCGCGGGATGGGAACATGGGCGAGGAGCCTAGCATAGCGAGCGAGGAGCGAGTCGCGTGCGCCGTGTCCTGACGGCAGGGCAGGGGAACGCGCGGGACGGGCCACGTCACGTGCGCGTGATGCGATCGCCGTGGTGTTTCTGGCCATGCGGCGGGGGCCAAGGGCCGGGCCTGGACACGGCGGCAGCAGCCTGCTGGCGGAGAGACGGCAGAGTGAGCATGCTGCCGGGGCGATGGAGTGCGGCCTGCCCGGCTGAACGGAACTGGCGAATCGGGGACAGACGGACGATCGCAATGGACAGAGCGCCGCACCCGGCCGACGCGCACCCTCCGAGCGAGATCGCCCGCTTGGTCGAACGGCTTGGTGTCGCGAAGGCCCGCACCGATACCGTTACGCTGGTCGTGCTGGCAATGCTCGCCGGCGCATTCATTTCGCTCGGCGCGCTCTTCTTCACGGTGGTCGTCACCGAGCCCAGGCTCGGATTCGGTGTCACCCGTCTGCTCGGCGGCTTGAGCTTTTCTCTCGGTCTGGTGCTCGTCGTCGTAGCCCGTGCCGAGCTTTTCACGGGGAACAACCTGCTGGCCATGGCCTGGGCGAGCCGGCTGACCAGCACCCGGGATGTCATGCGGAACTGGCTTCTCGTCTACTTTGGCAACGTGATCGGGTGCCTGGGGACGGTCCTGTTCGTCGTGTGGGCCGAAGTCGGCGGTCTCGGCGGTGGCTCCGTGGGGGAAACGGCCATTCCGATCGCCCGTGCGAAGGCGGGTCTTTCGCTCGGGGAGGCGTTCGCACGCGAATTGCTGTGCAACGCCCTCGTCTGCCTGGCCGTGTGGCTCACCATGGGCGGTCGCAGCGTGGCGGACAAGATCCTGGGCGTCCTCTTCCCCATAACCGCGTTCGTGGCCGTCGGATTCGAGCACTCGATCGCCAACTGGTTCTTCCTGCCATACGGCCTGGCGCTCGATGAGCTCGGCGCGGTGTCGTCCGTGGGCGTCGCCTGGAACCTGGTGGCGGTGAGCGCGGGCAACGTTGTCGGAGGAACCCTTCTGGTCGCCGGTGTGTACTGGGTCGCCTACCTGCGAGGGGAGCGCAAGCGAGAACGCCCATCCTCATGAGTCGCGAGTGCGCGGCTCCGCTGGCCTTCGCTGAACCCCGGACTCGAAGGCGGCCGCGCTCGGCAGCCGGAGCGGGTTCAGATGCGCCGTGGCGGTATTCCGCTCGGCGGCCGCGCGTGCGCCGACCCGGCGATCGGCGGCAACGAACGGTCCGCTGCCTGGCCGGCCGCGGCGGAGCGGCAGGACGCGGGGCCGACCTGGGACGGCCGTGTGGTGCCGAGGCGGAGTCCGCTCGCGTCGAGGCGATGGCCTGTCAGGCGCTCCTGCGCTTCCTGTAGAGCGCGCCCCACGACCGCAGCGCGTCGATGGCCGGAATCGCCGTCAGGCCGAGGCTTGTGATCCCGTACTCCACGTGGGGCGGGACAACGGGATGCACCGTACGGGTGAGTAGACCCGCCCGCTCCAACTCCCGCAGTTGCTGGGTGAGCATCTTGTGGGAGATGCGCTTGAGATCCCGGCGCAGCTCGCCGTATCGCCAGACGCGGTCCTTGAGCCGCCACAGAATGGGCATCTTCCACTTCCCACCGACGACGTGCAGCGCCAGTTCGACGGGGTTCTGGAATCGCTGCCCTTCGAAGTCGAACTCCGGCATGATTAAACTCTCCTTCCGGTAAGTATCATTCCTCAAGGTGCATACTAGCAGAACTGGTGGCACTGAGTTAGGGTCTTCGTGGCAGGTTCGACACGAACGGAGGCACGATGAGCACCAACTTCAATGTCACCCGTCCGCAAGCGAGAAAGCGAGTTCTCCTCATCGCAGCCAACCCCGCGGTCTCGCAGACGACCGGTTGGCCGATCGGATTCTGGTGGGCGGAGCTGACCCACCCCTTCTGGGTCTTCACCGAGGCTGGCTACGAGATCGAGATCCGCAGCCCGAGGGGTGGCGCACTGGTGGCCGACGGCTACAGCGACCCCGAGGACGCGAGCGGCTACTCGGCCCACGACATCCTCTCGCTCGGCTTCAAGAAGTCGAAGGCGCACGCCGCTCTTCTCGAAAGCACGAAATCGATCGAAGGGGTGAAGATCGCGGACTACGATGCGCTGTTCGTGACCGGCGGCCAGTCACCGATGGTGACGTTCCGGGGCGATGCGAAGCTGCAGAAGCTGGTGGCCGACTTCTACGAGGCGGAGAAGGTCGTGGCTCTGGTCTGCCACGGCACCTGCCTGCTGCTCGAGACGAAACTGACGAACGGCAGGTTGCTCGTCGACGGCAGGACCTGGACTGGTTTCGCGAACGGCGAGGAGCAGTTCGCCGACAGCTTCGTGGGCAAGCGCATCCAGCCCTTCTGGATCGAGGACGAGGCGCGGGGCATCCCGGGCACGAACTTCGTGGTCGACCAGCCCTTCCGCGAGTTCGCGGTGCGCGATGGGCGGCTCGTGACCGGCCAGCAGCAGAACTCGGGAGCCGCCGCCGCGCGGCTCGTCGTCGAAGCGCTCGGGCGGTGAGGATCGCGTTCCTCGGCTATGGCAACGTCGGCGCGCCCCTCGCCGACCACCTGCAGCGGCTCGGCCACGAGGTGACGCTGGCCGCCGCCGACCCCGGCTCCGACGGGGTGAAGAAGGCACGGTCCCGGAATGGTGCCCTGGTGCTCGCGGCCCCGGGAGCGGCCGTGGCTGGGGCCGAGGTCGTCTTCCTCGCGACGCCCTTCCAGGCCAACGAGGGGGTCCTGAAGTCCGTCGCCCCCGAACTCGCGGGCAAGATCCTCGTCGACTGCACCAATCCCGTCGGCCCCGGCCTCCGCCACGGACTCGAAAGCCGCCTGTCGGGCTCCCAGGCGGTGCAGAACCTGGTGCCCGCCGCCCGCGTGGTGAAGGCGTTCAGCATCTACGGCTTCGAGAACTTCG
>CAZSQX010000001.1:141457-274393 GCA_964609125.1 uncultured bacterium | reverse complement strand
GACCACGGCCGAGGCCGAGATCACGCTCGCGGCGCCGGCCGCGTGGACCCGGCGCCTGGCAGGCTACGGCGACGAGCTGCCGGCGCTGCTGCTGGTCGCGGTCGCGATGCTCGAGACGTCGGCGGACGGCACCGAGCCGCGCGTGGACGTGCGGCGCACCCGCCGCACCAAGTGCGACCGCTGATGGATGTACCGGGCCGACGTCGGCCACGACCCCGCGCAGCCGGGCCTGTGCTCGCGCTGCACCTCGGCGCTCGCCGCGCGGGCGTAGCGACGGCTCCCCGCCCGGCCGGGGACGCCGGCCGCCCGCGTCAGCGCTCGCCCGAGTCCAGCCGCAGCTCGGCCTGCGGTGGGTAGCGCCGGCGCAGGCGGGCGAGCAGGTCGCGGAACGCGGGCGTGTCGCCCTGCATGGGCACGCGGTCGGTGTCGATCGTGACCACCTCGAACTCGGCAGACGCGCGCGTCATCCAGTCGTCGTAGGCGTCGTTCAATCGCCGCAGGTAGTCGATCCCGATCGTCTTCTCGCTCTCGCGCCCGCGCCGCGCGATGCGGTCCATGAGCGTCTCGGGACGCGCCTTCAGGTAGACGACGAGGTCGGGCGGGCGCAGGAAGCCCACCATGCAGCGGAACAGCGCCACGTAGTTCGAGTAGTCCACGTCGCTCATCGCGCCCTGCTGCCACAGGGTCTTCGCGAAGACCTCCGCGTCCTCGTAGATCGTGCGGTCCTGGATGAACGGGAGCGGGCTGCCGCCGATCTCGACCTGGGCCTTGAAGCGCTCCCCCAGGAAGTAGATCTGGAGGTGGAAGCTCCAGCGGGGCATGTCCTGGTAGAACGGGTCCAGGTAAGGGTTCTGGATGACCGGTTCGTAGTGCGCCGGCCAGCCGAGCTCGGACGAGATGCGGTTCGTGAGCTCGGTCTTTCCCACCCCGATGTTGCCCGCGATCGCCAGGAAGAACCCGGTGCTCATAGGCTTGCTGACCCCTCGACGAGGGCTTGGCAGAGACCTTTCCGAATCCGTGCCAAGCCATGACGGTTTCAGGACTTCTCGCCCCCGTCCCGCTGGCAAGCTGGTGTTGCCCGCCGGAGTCGGGGCGCGCCGGATCGATTTCGAGAACCTGTGGCGCGGTCCGGGCGTCTACAGTGGCGGACAATCAGGGTGGTTCGGGGGGCGAGTTCGAAGAATCTCGCGTGCGGCCCGCGACTCCGAGGACGTAGCCCCCCATATCGTGCGAAGACCCCGTCCGGCAGCGCCGGGCGGGGTCTTCGCTTGGGCCGCGCCGCGGACGCTATCGGCGGCCGCGCCCGGGCGTCAACTGGTGCCCGGCTCCTCCTCCGGCTCCTCCGGCAGCCCGGGCCGCCGGAAGCGCGCGGCCTCGAGCCCGTGCTTCTTGAGCAGGTCGTGGAACGTCGGCCGGCTGACCTCGATGTCCCTGGCGGCCCGCGTGACGTTGCCGGCGTTGCGCGTGAGCGCCTCCACGAGCAGCCGCCGTTCGGCCTCGTCCCGCGCGCTCTGGAGCGTGGGCAGCGGCTCGGCGGTGCCGCCGGCGGGCTCCAGCTCGAGGTCCTCCGGCCGCAGGTAGGAGTCCTGCGACAGGATCACCGCGCGCTGGACCTTGTTCTCCAGCTCGCGGACGTTTCCCGGCCAGCCGTACGCCATGATCGCGCGCAGCGCCGCCTGGGTGAAGCCCTTGAGCCGACGCTTGTGGTGCCGTCCGTAGAACTCGAGGAAGTACTCGGCCAGCAGCCGGAGGTCGTCGCCACGCTCCCGCAGCGACGGCACCTGGATCGTGATCACGCCCAGGCGGTAGAACAGGTCCTCGCGGAACCGGTCCTCGGCGATCATCGCGCGCAGGTCCCGGTTCGTGGCGGCGACGACACGCGCGTCCACGCGGATGCGCTCGCGCCCGCCGATGCGCTCGATGACGTGCTCCTGGAGGAAGCGCAGGAGCTTCACCTGGAGGTGCGGCGGCACGTCCCCGATCTCGTCCAGGAACAGCGTGCCCTTGTCGGCCAGCTCGAAGCGGCCCTCGCGATCGCGGTGCGCGTCGGTGAACGCCCCGCGCTCGTGGCCGAACAGCTCGGACTCGAGCAGCTGCTCGGGGATGGCGCCGCAGTTGATGGGCACGAACGGCTGCTCGCGGCGCGGGCTCGCGTCGTGGATCGCGTGCGCCACCAGCTCCTTGCCGGTGCCGTTCTCGCCCAGCGCCAGCACGCTCACGTCGGTCGCGGCCACGCGCTGGATGAGCGCGAACACCTTGCGCATGACCTCGGACTCGCCCACGAGCCGGTGGTAGCGCCGGCGCGGGGCCGGGCCGCCGGGCTGGAGCGACTCGATGTGCCGGATGTGCGCGGCGCGCTTGAGGATCACCCGCAGCTCGTCGAGCTCGATGGGCTTGGCGTACCAGTCCACGGCGCCGCGCCGGATCGCGGTGATGGCGTTCTCGCGCCGGTCGTTGCCCGTGACCATGATGACCTTGGTGAGCGGGTGGCGTTCGACGATCTCGTCCAGCAGGTCGAGCCCCTCGGGTCCGGCGCTCGGGGGGCCGAGCGTGACGTCCAGCGTCACGATCGCCGGACTCTCCTCGCGCAGCATGCGGCGCGCCTCGTCGGCGTCGCGCGCGGTCACGACCTCGTATTCGCCCGCCAGGCCCCAGCGGAGCTGGTTGAGGATGCTCTCCTCGTCGTCCACGATCAGGACCTTCTCGAGACTCACGCTCGCGCTCCCTCTCCCTTGCCGTCGCCGGCCGGCCCGCCCGCCGGGATCCGCACCGTGAACACGGTGCCCTCGTTGGGGCGGCTGCGCGCGTCGATCGTGCCGCCGTGAGCTTCCACGATACCGCGGCACTGCGCCAATCCCACGCCGAGTCCGCCCTTCTTCGTGGTCGAGAACGGCTTGAACAGCCGGGTGCGGAGGAACTCCTCGCTCATGCCGCGGCCGGTGTCGCTGACCTCGATGACCGCCTCGCGCGCCCCGTCCGCCCCGGACACGGTGATCGCGCGAACGCCGATCGTGCCGGGCGGCTGGAGCGCCTCGCGCGCGTTGACCAGTAGGTTCACGAGCACGCGGCCGAGCTGGCGCCGGTCGAGGACCGCCTCGGCGCCCTCCGGCACCGTCACCTCGACGCGCAGGCCCGGGGTGCCGTCCAGCGCCAGCCCGCTCTCGGCGAGCGCTTCCGACACCAGCTCGCGCAGCGCCACCGGCGCCGGCTGCGGCGCGGGCGGGCTCGACACGCCGGACACCTGCGACATGAGCTCGCGCAGCGAGCGCACCGTGCGCTCCACCACCGTCATCGCGTCCCGCTGGAACTCCGGGTTGCCCATGTGGCGGCGGGCATTGTCCACGACCAGGGACAGCCCCGAGACGTGGTTCTTCATGTCGTGCAGCACGAAGCTCGACAGGCGCTGGAGCGACTCCAGCTGGCGGGCCTCGGCGATGCGCTCGGCCTGGCGCGAGAACCACAGCGCCGAGGCGAGCTGCCGCGACATCGCCGCGAGGAACTCCAGGTCCTCATCGGTCCACACCTCGTCGCCGCGCTTGGGGCCCAGCCACAGCAGCGCGATGAGCGGCTCGTCCACGGCCAGCGGCGCGCACACCGCGGCGCCGAGCGAGGTGCGCAGCAGCTTGCTCGCCTCGAGGCCACGGGTGAGCTCGGGGTCGAGTGCGCGGTCGGAGAACAGCACCGGCCAGCGCTCGCGGTCGAACCACGTCACGACCGGGTGCGTGGCCTCGAGGGTCGTGGGCGAGCCGGGCGGCCCGTGCAGCAGCCGGAACGCGCCCGCGGGATCCTCGCGGAAGTGCACGGCGATGTGGTCGGCGTCGAAGATCTCGCGCGCCAGCGTCTCGATCTGCCGGCACACCTCCTCGGGCGAGGCAGAGGGCGACAGCGCGCGGCTCACCCGCCCCCACTCCCGGCGGTAGTCGTAGCGGTACGCGTAGAAGTTCCGGTCCACGAACCGGCGGATGGCGCGCCCCGTCGCGGGCTGGACCAGCAGCAGGATGGCGCCGCCGGCCACGACCAGCAGGAAGATCGCGATGGTCCACAGCCGGAACGACACCGACAGATTCGGCAGGATGCGCGACAGCGCGAACGTGAGCACCAGGAACGCCACCGCCAGCGTGATCGAGACCGAGGAGTAGTAGACCACCGGCCGGCCCACCGGGATGCTCATGTCGCGCAGCCGGCGTCGTGCGAGCGCCAGCGCCGCCGTGGAGCCCGCCACGAACACGACCGGCGCCGCGGCCGCCATCCACTGCCCGAGCACCCGGCCCTGCAGCACGCCGGCCGCGACCACGAGCAGCTCGGCCAGCACGGCGACCAGGATGGACAGGAACAGCCCGCCGAGGCGGCGCTGTGCCGAGGCCGGTGCGGCGCGCAGCATGCCCTCGAGGTGGAGCAGCACGAGCAGCATGCACACGGCGAGGTAGCCGAGGTACGCCTTGCCGAGCGGCCCGAGCTGTACCGCGAAGCCGCCGGCGTCGAATGTGACCGAGTCGAGCACGAGTGGCGAGCGCGCCAGCACGAACAGCAGCACGCAGGCGGCGAGGGAGAGCGCGAGCATCGCACCCGACTCGCGCAGCTGCCGTCCCGGTTCGGGTCGGCCGAGCAGCACGGAGAGCGAGAGCCACAGCCACGAGGTGAGCGCCGAGACGCGGGCCAGGTAGTCGGCCCACACGTGGGCGCCGTCCGGCGTCGTGGCGCGGAGCAGCGCCAGCACCCCGGCCTGGAACGCCCCGAGCGCGAGAAACGAGGCCGAGAACAGCAGCGTCGTGAGCCAGTGCCCGCGCTGGAGCACGGCGATGAGCCCGATCGCGGCGAGCAGCATGGCGCTGGCCGAGATCGCCGCCTGCTGGACCGACGCCGACCACATCCCGTTCATCGCGCGTCTCCGTGCATCGCCGCTCCCTCCGGCCCGGCCGGCGCGTACTCGGGCACCGCGCGCCGGAGCGCGGCGCGGATGGCCGCCGGGTCGCCGGAGTCCGCCGCGCCCTCGAGCTCCCGCACCTCGGCCGCGAGCCGAGCCTCGTCCTCCTCCGCCAGCTCCCAGGTCAGGATACGCTCGCGCCGGGTCATGCGCGCGTGCTCGTCGCGCGAGTGCAGCTCCTCGTGCAGCTTCTCGCCGGGCCGCAGGCCGGTGTACACGATCTCGACGCCCTCGCCCTCGCGCAGTCCCGCGAGCCGGATCAGCTGGCGGGCCAGGTCGGCCACCCGCACCGGTTCGCCCATGTCGAGCAGGAACACCTCGCCGCCGCGGCCCATCGCCGCCGCCTGGAGCACCAGCCGCACCGCCTCGGCCTGCGTCATGAAGTAGCGCGTGGCCTCGGGGTGCGTGACGGTGACGGGGCCGCCGCGCTCGATCTGCCGCTGGAAGAGCGGCACCACCGAGCCCTCGCTGCCGAGCACGTTCCCGAACCGCACCGCGCAGTAGCTTCCGCGGCCGCGGCGCGAGGCGGCCCGGACCATGCGCTCGCACACGCGCTTGGTCGCCCCCATCACGCTCGCCGGGTGCACGGCCTTGTCGGTCGAGATGAGCACGAAGTGCGCCGCCCCGTGGCGCTCGGCCGCCTCGAGCAGCAGCCGCGTGCCGGTGACGTTGTTGAGCACCGCCTCGCGCGGCGCGTCCTCGAGCAGCGGCACGTGCTTGTGCGCCGCCGCGTGCAGGACGACCTCGGGGCGGAAGCGCGCGAACAGCGCCTCGAGCCCCGGCGCGTCCCGGAGCTCGCCCACCACCGCGCGCACCGGCACCGCCGCGCCGGCCGCCTCGAGCTCACGCTGGACGAAGTAGAGCCCGTTCTCGGCGTGATCCAGCAGCACCAGCTCCGCGGGTCCGAAGCGCAGGGCCTGGCGCGCGAGCTCGGCGCCGATCGAGCCGCCGGCGCCCGTCACGAGCACGCGCCGACCGCGCAGGAACGCCCCCACGTCCTCGTCGGGCCCCGGCGCCGGCGCGCGCCCGAGCAGGTCCTCGAGCCGCACGTCACGCACGCGAGCGAGCGTGACGCGCGCGCCCGGCGGCAGCTCCGAGATCGCGGGCACGGTGCGCAACCGGACGCCCGCCGCCTCACACGCGGCCGCCGCGTCGCGCACGACGCGGCCCGGAAGCTCCGGGTCCGCCACCACCGCGACCTCCGGCCGCCGCTCGGCCAGCACGCGCGGCAGGTCGGAGATCGTGCCGAAGACGCGCAGCCCCTCGACCAGGTGCCCGGTGAGCCGCGGGTCGGGATCCACGAAGCCGACCGGCTCGTACGCCTCCTCGCCCGAGCGGCGGCGGCGCATCTCCTGCACGAGCCCGACCGCGGCGTGGTCGGCGCCGATCATGAGCGTGGGCGCGAGGCGCGCGCCGCGCCCGCCCAGCTCGCGGTCGCGCCACAGCCGCCAGCCGAGGCGCGCGGAGCCGAGCAGCAGGAACTCCCAGGCCAGGATCGAGAGCGCGAGCCCGCGCAGCGCGGGGCCGGCGCCCGTGACGAGCGCGGCGGCCCACCACGCGAGCGCCGAGATCGCGACGCCGCGCGTCATCTGGAACACGGTCGCCGTGCCGGCGTAGCGCCACAGCCCGTGGTAGAGCCCCGCCCACAGGAACCCGAGCAGGGACAGCGCCGTCCACGCCGGCGCCAGTCGGCGCCACGACTCGATCGCCCCGGGCGGCGGCGCGCCGTCCCAGCGGATCGCCAGCGCCAGTGCCGCCGCGGCGTTCACGAGGACCACGTACCCCGCGGTGAGAACCAGGGTCCGCGGGGCCTTGCGCAGGTTCATGCGAGTCCCGCGCGCCGGTCCGAGCCCGGTCGGCATGTTGGTAGCGCTACGGGGATTCGAACCCCGGTTTGATGGCTGAGAACCACCCGTCCTGGACCCCTAGACGATAGCGCCACGGAAGCTTTCTGGCTGCCCGGCAAGGATTCGAACCTCGACTAACAGGGCCAGAACCTGTCGTGCTACCGTTACACTACCGGGCAGTCGAGGCGGGGCAATCTAGACGTTCGCGCGGGCTTCCGCAAGTGCGTCCGCCTGTGTTCGAACCGCTCAAGCCCTTGCGGCCAGAGGGGATTCGGCCCGCCACCTCGCCGCCGCCCCGGCCAGGCGGTCGAGCGTGCGCTCGCGCCCGAGGAGCCACATCACGTCGAAGATCCCGGGCGATGCCGCGCGCCCGGTGAGCGCGACGCGAGCCGGCGCGATGACGTCGCCGGCCTTCACCCCCAGTTCCTTCGCCAGAGCGCGCGTCGCGTCTTCGAGCGCGGCCAGCGACCAGTCCGGCACCGCGCGCAGCCGGCCGCCGAGCGCTTCCAGCCGCTCGCCCGCCGCCGGCCTCGACAGCAGCTCGGTCCACGCCGCGGGGTCGGCCGGGGGCGGGTCGCTCAGCACGAACGCGCCCAGGTCCTCGGCGTCGGCGAGCGTGCGCAGCCGGTCGCCGAGCGCGCGCACGAACGCCACGCACCACTCCGGCCCGCGGCTCGACAGGTCATGGCCCCGGGCCGCGAGGAACGCCAGCACCCGTCCGGTGCGGTCGGCCTCGGACAAGCGCTTGAGGTGCTGCGCGTTCATCCACTCCAGCTTCTGCATGTCGAACACGGCGGGGCTCGGGTTCACGCGCTCGAGCGTGAACGCGCGCTCCAACTCGGACAGCGTGAACAGCTCCGTCGTCCCGTCGAGCGCCCAGCCCAGGAGCGCGAGGAAGTTCACCATCGCCTCGGGCAGGAATCCCTGCTCGCCGAACGCCTCCACGCTGGTCGCCCCGTGGCGCTTGGAGAGCCGCTTCCCGTCGGGGCCGAGGATCATGCTCGCGTGCGCGAACACCGGCGGCGGGGCGCCGAGCGCGCGGTAGAGCAGGATCTGCCGCGGCGTGTTCGAGACGTGGTCGTCGCCGCGGATGACGTGGCTGATGCGCATCTCGAGGTCGTCCACGACGCAGGCGAAGTTGTAGGTCGGGAGCCCGTCGGCGCGCACCAGCACGAAGTCGTCCAGCACCTCGCTGCGAAACGAGACGCGACCGCGCACCAGATCGTCCCACGCCACCTCCTCGGGCTCCGGCAGCGCGAGGCGGAGCGCGGGCGACGCCCCCCCCCGCGCGCGCGCGGCGCGCTCTTCCGGGGTGAGCGTCCGGCAGCGGCCGTCGTAGCGCGGGTCCTCCCCGCGCCCGAGCTGGAGCTCGCGCCTCGCCTCGAGCTCCGCGGGCGTGCAGAAGCACGGGTAGGCGCGGCCCGCCGCGACGAGCCGCCCGGCGTACGCGTCGTAGAACGCGCGGCGCCCGGACTGGAGATAGGGCCCGTGCCCGCCGCCCGCGCCGTAACCCTCGTCCCAGGCGAGACCCAGCCAGCGCAGGCCGTTCACGATCGCCTGCACCGAAGACTCGGTGGAGCGCTCGGCGTCGGTGTCTTCCACGCGCAGGATGAAGGTGCCGCCGTGGGAGCGCGCGAACAGGTAGTTGTAGAGCGCGGTGCGGGCCCCGCCCACGTGCAGGTGGCCGGTGGGACTGGGCGCGAATCGGACCCGGACGCTCATGCGATCAGGCCTCCGTCGGGAACGGGCGGCGGGGTGCACGAAGGGCGGGCCCGAACCGGCGCCCGCCCGAGACTCCGCGACGCTGCGTTACTCGAGGACGACGACCTTCCGCGTCACGTGCCGGCCGGACAGCGAGAATCGCGCGAAATAGACGCCGCCGTCCACCGGGTGCCCCCCGGCGTCGCGCAGGTTCCAGGCGAGCGAGAACCTGCCTGGCTTCGCCACCCCCGCGTCCACGAGCCGAACCCGCCGCCCGGACAGGTCGTAGATCGCCAGCTCGTAGCGTCCGCCCGCCAGCGCCGCCGGCACGGCGAACTCGAACCTCGGCCCCGCCGACAGGCGCGACGGGTTCGGCGCGGGCCTCGCGAACTCGAGTTCCGCCACCCCGGCGCCGCCCGCCCCCGGCCCGCCGTCCACGCCCACGAACAGGGGGGCGTGCGCGAAGCCGGTGCGGCGCGCGTCGTGGCGGAACTGCGGCCACGGCGGCGGGCCGCCCGGCGAGAACGTGAAGTCGTAATCCCACACGTACAGGTTCTTGTCCCAGCCCGCCAGCAGGATCTCGGTCTTGCCGTCGGTGTCCACGTCCGCCAGCGCGGGCGTGCCGCGGATCTCGCCGGCGAGCTGGATCGGGAAGCCGGGCAGCACGGTGGCCGTGGCGCCCGAGAGCGCGGTGAGCTGGCCCTCCTCGCCGCCGCACACGATGTCGTTGAAGCCGTCGCCGTTGATGTCCGCCACCACCGGGCTCGACTCGGACGCGCCGCTCGTGAACGACGTGTAGCGCACGTTGCTCCACGGGATGATGATCGTGGCGTTGCGGTTGAACACGTACAGTCCGCCGTTCGTGCCCATGTGGACGATGTCGAGGAACCCGTCGTTGTTCATGTCCGCGAGCGCCGGCGACGGCGCCCGGCTCGAACCACCCACTCGCACCCACACCGGCCAGCCCGTGCGGCGAGTGCCGTTCGAGTTCAGCACGTACAGCGAGTCGCTGAGCGTGGTGAACACGATCTCCGGCGAGGGGTCGCCGGGGCCGTCCAGGTAGCCGATCGCCACCGACGAGGTGATCGCGCCGTTCGTCTGGAACGGGAAGCCGGCGACGTTCGAGCCGTCGGCGTTCCACACGTAGACGCGCCCGTCGATGCCGCCGTAGACCAGCTCCGGCAGCCCGTCCAGGTCGATGTCGGCGGCGCCGGGAGAGCCGATGTTGAACGAGGCGGGCAGCACCTTGAACACGCCGTTCGTGCCCGCGTTCGAATCGCCGTCCATCCACTCCTGCCCGCTCGCGCGCACGACGTAGAATCGGTTGCCGTTCGAGCCGAACGCCATCTCCATGCTGCCGTCCCCGTCGAGGTCGGTGACCACGGCGGACGACCAGATGTTGACGCCGGTGGAGAGCGGGAAGCCCGGGCGCATGTTGCCCTCGCCGTCGAAGACGTACAGGCCGGAGGAGTCCGCGGCCGGCGAGTTGAGCCCCCACACGGGCGCGATGAACGACATGCCCTCGCCGGGCGCGAGCACCGACATGGACGGCCCCGCAGCGTAATAGCTGCCGCGCGTCGTGAAGTCGCCCAGCGTGGCGCCCTGGCCGTCGGCGTCCACCGGCGCCGAGCCGTCAGCGTTGAGCACGTAGAGCACCTCCGAGCCGGCGGCGAGCGTGGCCTGGGTCGTCGAGTAGGCGAACTCCACGGCCACCGAGGACGGCGTGGTGCCGCCGGTCGGCACCGGGAAGATGGCGTGGTGCGGCGGGTTCGTGCTGACGCTGATCGCGCTCAGGAACTGCGACTCGTTGCCCGACGAGTCCACCGCGGTGGCCCGGTAGTAGAACTTGGTGAGCGGCGGCAGGTTCTCGTCATGGTAATAGGACGTGCGATCAGTGGGGACCGTGTTCGCGCGCACGAACGGCCCGCCGGCCGACGTGCTGCGGTAGATGTGGTAGCCGGCGAGGTCCGCGTCGGTGTTCGGGTCCCAGGTGAGCCTCACGGCGTCGGCCTCGCCCAGCCCCGCCAGGTTGAACGGCGGCAGCGGGAACGTCAGGTCCAACGTCTGCAGCAGGCGCACCTGCATCGCGTCGCTCACCTCGAGCTGGAAGATCGCGCCCGCGCCCGTGACGCTGAACACGAACGGGTCGCCCTGCACGGTGGCGGCGGTGGCGATGTCTCCGAACGCGCTCGTGCTGTCCGTGACGGTGGCGAGGCCGTTCAGGCAGCGGAGCTTGGCGGTGACCGACTTGCCGATGCCGGAGCCGTTGTTGCGCAGGCGCACCGAGTAGCTCGCGGTCTCGCCCGTCGTGGGCCGGCCGTCGTTGTTGCCAGGCGACTCGGTGACGGCGTGCTCGAAGTGCACGAACTCCGGCGCCCGGACGGTGAGCTGGAGCGTCTCGCGCCAGCTGCGCGCGCCGTCCCAGACCATCAGCGTGAACGGAATCTCGCGCTGGTCGGGTACGTTCGCCGGCACGCTCAGCCGGAACGGCGTGACCGGGTCCCCGGTGGCGCCCGCGCCGATGACGCCGTAGCTGGCGTCGGCGGTCACGACCGTCACGAACGCGTCCGTGGTCGCGAGCGCGGCCGAGACCGTGCCCGTGCTCGCGGCGCCGCCGCGGTTCCGGAGCGCGACCCGCAGGTCCACGGTCTCCCCGGCGTCGGCCAGCCCGTCGCCGTTGCCGCTGGTGCCGTCCAGGTTGTCGTCGTCCACCGTGACGGCGGCCTCGCCGATGACCGCCGCCGCGGCCGCGGTCACGTTGAGCGTGGCTTGGAACGGCTTGGCGTTGTACGCGGTCACCGTGAGCGTGTAGGCGCCGGTCGAGTCCGGGCGGAACGGCAGCGTCACGTTGCCCGCGGCGTCGGTCAGCGCGGTGCGGAACTCGTCGCCGGGCTTGTACGCCGTCACGCGCGCGTTCGCGACCGGGTTGCCGCCGCTCGTGACGCTCACCGCCATCAGCGAGTCGCCGAGAGCGAACGAGCCCGGCGCCGACACCGCGAGCGAGCGCCATGCGCCGTTGTACATGCGCAGCTCGGGGTCGCCGAGCTCGAGCAGCGTGAGCTGGGTCCAGCGGTTGACGCCGTCGTAGAACGAGAACGCCACGAACGGCAGCTTCTGCCGCGCCTGCAGCTCGCCGATCGCGGAGACGCTGTCCTCGAAGAACAGCCGGAAGTACTCCTGCTGGTAGGCGCGGCCCGCGGTCGGGAAGTCGAAGCGCGTCGAGCCGACCACCGTCACCGCGCCGCCGTTCGGGTTCTTGAGGAACGCCTCGCCGATGCACGGGAAGTCGATGGCGCTCGACGTGCAGTCGATCGCGTACAGGTTGAACAGCTTGTTGCCGTTCGTGAGGCCCGAGGCGTCGGCGTTCACGAGCGACTGGTCGGCCACCGACATCGAATTGCGGTAGCCGTGCCCGACGTGCAGCGCGAGCCCGTAGCCCAGGTTCAGGTCGGCCATGACCGCGGCCTTGTTCTCGGGCAGCGCGCCCGGCCGGTAGCTCGGGTCGAGGTGGTTCTGGTAGAGGCGCTTCACCGTGAGGCCCGGGTTCGTGTCGGTGAACGGCAGGATGTCCTCGGCGAGCTGCGCGCCGTCGAGGTCGATGTCGCCTCCCGTGTACGGCTGCGGGAACAGCACCTCGGCGAACAGCAGCCAGCGGTTCTCGTAGCCGCCGGCCGGGGTCTTCGTGTACTGGAGCGTCTTCGTGACGAACGTCTGCGCCTCGAGCGGCGTCGAGACGGCGGCGCGGCCCACGTACACCTCGGGCAGCAGGTCGGACGCGTCGCCCGGCAGGAACTCGTCCTGGAACCCCTCGCCGAACTCGGAGTTGCCGTTCGCGTTCCAGTTGCCGTCCACGCACGAGTAGTAGATGTCTGCGGCGATGTGCTCGAGCTGGTAGAAGGACTGGTTGAACGCGAGCCGCTCCGGGATCACGTCGGTGTCGCCGCCGAGCAGCACCCACTTGGTGCCCCAGCGCGCGTAGGCGTCGCGGATGAACAGGCGGATGCGCTCGGCGTCGTCCGCCCCGAACGGGTACTGCTGGCGGATGAACGACTTCGTGCGCACGACCGCGGGCACGCCGGTCTGCGTCTTCCAGTCGGCGAGCTGCTGGAACACCGGCGCCATCGCGTCATCGGTCACGATCAGGTACTCGACCGGGCTGCCGAGGACCGAGGGCACCTGGAGTGGCCGGAACGGCTCCGCCTTGGGCTTCGCCCCCGCCTCGCCGGTGCCCGCGGCGTCGCCGATCGAGACAATCGCTCGCGAGGGGACGCCGCTCGGGAGCTCGTCCTCCCACTCGCGGACGATGCGCTCGCGCACCACCGCCGGCGGCGCGCCGTCCTCGACCGTGAGCCGGACGCGCAGCCCGGTCACGCGCTCGAGCCGGCCGCTGCGCGCGTCCCAGCGGGCGGGCGCCACCCGCAGGTAGGCGACCTGTCGGCCGCGTAGGCTCCCCTGGTGGCCGAGCTCGACGAGCTTCTCGGGCTGGAACCCGTCCTTCCCGTAGTACCGCGCGTCCTCGGCCGTGCGCTCCAGAGGACCTGCTCCCGGTCGTACGACCGGCGCGGTGGCGAGCCTCGCGGCCTGCACCCCGGGCTCGGTCGCCACCTCCAGCACCTCGACCGCGGTCACCTTCATGCCCGACGGAAGGTCCACCCGCTCCGAGACCCACGGCAGGTCCGGCCGGCCCGGCGCGTACTCGTGCGTCCCGCCCACCGCCTCCACCGTGGTGACGCCGTGTCTCGCGCCGATCCGGACTCGTGCGGGGTCGAGCCGGATCTCGCGTTCGAGGGTGAGGGCCGAGGCATCCCGGGCCGCGGCGAGCATGACCAGCACCACGAGCACGATGGCGGGGCGAACACGCATGACGGGGTTCTCCCTGGGTCGGACGGACAGCGAGGATGTGTGTGTCGCGGTGGCCGAGGGACCCATGGCCATTTGCTGCGGAGGGGCCGGCCTGCTGTGTCGCTCGGTGAGGTCGGGCTGCCGGACTGCTCGAATACGATAGAGGGGCAGCCGCCGGGGGGTCAACGGGTTCCGGTCAGCGGGCCGCCGGCGAGGGGCGTACCCACTCCGGCCCATGAGCAGGGTGCACGATGGGGGGCTCGGCGTCCTCCCGCACGGCGATCAGCCATGGGAGCCGGGCGAGCGGCAGCACCACGCGGGACTCCACGACCAAGGCCTGGAGCGCGTCGGCGTGCTCCCAGGCGGCCGAGGGGCGGGCCCCGGGCACTCCCGCGGCCAGCGGCGCGCGCCAGCCCGTCCGGAACGACCCGACGGCGGGGCCCCGGGCGGGTATCCGCCACCGGATCGCGTCGGCCGCGGTGCCCTCGAGGAGCGCTTGGGCCTCCACCAGGTGCGCCTGGGCCGCGGCGGGGCGCAACGCCTCGGCGGTCGCGGCCGAACCCTGGAGGGCACGCAGGTCCACGTAGTGGCCGGCACGCTCCCAGTCGGCCTGGATCGCCCCCGCGACCGCGGCGCCCGCGAGCTCCCGATCGTAGGCGAGCACCAGGTGGTACGACTCCCACCTCGCGGGTGGCACGCCCTGGGCGAGCCGCGCCTCGGGCGCGAGGCGGGCGTGTCGCCCGGCCGCCGACTCGAGCCGCGGCCACGGGAAGTCCGCGGAAGCGCCGGCCGGCCAGCGCCCGGGCCGCCCGCCCCGCCCGCCGAGCGCGTCGAGCAGCTCCTCGCGCCGGAGTACTCCCGCAAGCCGCTCCCTCGCGGCGAGACGCGTGAGCGGAGGGACGTCGGCACGGAGCACGAGCAGCAGCTCGCGGGCGGGCCGGGTCTCGGTGCGGTGCAGCTCCCAGCCGCCCGGGAGCGGTTCGAGCAGGGCCTGCGGGACCGGCCAGACCACGTCGGCGAGAGCGTGGCGGGCGATCGAGCGGGCGCGCGCCGCGCCGCCCCCGAAGCGGACGCGCAGCGTGTCGAGCGAGGCGGCGAGCCCGGCGACCGGGCGACTCGCGACCAGCACCAGGTTCCGCTCGTCGCCGCCAGGGAACAGCCGGTAGGGACCCACGCCCACGGCATCCGACCATCCGCCCGAGCGTCGCTTCCACGGCGTCGCGACGCCCGGGACGGCCAGCTTCTCGAGCAGCCGCGGGTCGCGCACGGCGAGCCGGAGCCGCAGCGTGCGCTCGTCCGGCGTCTCGATCCCGAGCGCCGGCAGCGGCCGGCCGGCACGCACGAACCCCACCCCCGCCACCGCGTCGAGGAGCCAGGCGCGCGTCCCGTGGTCCTCGCGCGCGAGGCCGCCCACGAGGGCCGCGCGCAGGTCGGCGCTCGTAACCAGCGCGCCGTCCGTGAAGCGGACCTCCGGCGCGAGCCGGAACGTCCACGCGAGGCTGTCGGCCGAGCAGCCGATCGAGTCGGCGATCCCCGGGCCGACGCGGCCCTCCGCGTCGCGCTCGAGGAGTCCGCGGGAGAGATGTCGCTCAAGCGCCACCCGGAGCGCGTCCGGCGGCCCGTCGGGGTCGAACGCGGGCAGCGTGCGGCCCGCGTACCAGGTGAGCGTGGCCGCGGCGCGTTCGGGCCGCGCCGCGCAGTCCGCGAGCGCGAGGCCGGCGAGCGCGGCCGCGACGAGGTCGCGCCACCGGCGGGGGAGGATGGAACGCATGAGCGGCCACTGTAGCCGCGCGGCGGGGGTTCGGCACGGCGCGCCGCGCGGGCCGCGTCATGCTAGCGTGGCCCCCATGCTCGACGAGACCTCCATCACGCCTTCGGCCCCCGGCGTGCTCCGGCTCGAGCACCTGCACGACGAGCAGCGCGAGGCGGTCACGCACGGCGAGGGCCCGCTCCTGATCGTGGCCGGCGCCGGAACGGGCAAGACGCACGTCGTGACCCAGCGGATCGCGTGGCTCATCTCGGAGAAGCGCGCTCGGCCCGAGCAGATCCTCGCGCTCACGTTCACCGACAAGGCGGCGGCCGAGATGGAGTCGCGCGTGGACCAACTCGTGCCCTACGGCCTGGTCGGCGCCACGCTCGCCACGTTCCACGCGTTCTGCGACCGGCTCGTGCGCGAGCACGCGGTGGAGCTCGGGCTCACGAGCCGGCTCCGGGTCGAGTCCGACGCCGAGATCCTCGTGTTCCTTCGCGAGCGGCTGTTCGAGCTGGGACTCGACCGCTACCTGCCGCTCGGCCGGCCCGAGGCCCACCTCGAGGCGCTGGTCGGACTGTTCGACCGCGCGCGCAACGAGGACGTCCCGCCCGAGCGCTACCTCGCGTTCGCCGAGGGGCTCGCGGCCGCGGCCGGCGCGGACGCCGAGGCCCGCGACCGCGCGGCCGCCGAGCTCGAGAAGGCGCGGGCCTACCTCCGCTACGAGGAGCTGCTCGAGCGTTCCGGCCGCCTCGACTTCGGATCGCAGATCCGACTCGCGCTCAAGCTCCTGCGCGATCGACCGCACGTACGTCGCGAGGTCCAGGACCGCTGGCGCTGGATCCTCGTGGACGAGTTCCAGGACACGAACCACGTGCAGTTCGAGCTGGTGAAGCTGCTCGCCGGGAGCCGCCGCAACCTGACGGTGGTCGGCGACGACGACCAGAGCATCTACCGATTCCGCGGCGCGAAGGTCGAGAACCTGCTCCAGTTCCTCGAGGTCTTCCCCGACGCGAAGCGCGTGCTGCTCCGGCGCAACCACCGCTCGGGCCAGCGCATCCTCGACGACGCGCACCGGCTGATCCGCGCCAACGACCCGTGGCGGCTCGAGGCGCAGCACGGCTGGGACAAGCGGCTGCTGGCCGAGCGGCGCGACCCGGCCACGGGCGCGACGCTCGCGGGCCGCGTCGAGCACCACGCGTTCGCCACCGGCCGCGACGAGTCCGACTGGGTGGCGGCCGAGATCGCGGCGGCGATCGAGGCGGGGGCCGCCCGCGCCGCGGACTTCGCGGTGCTGGCCCGCGCGCACCGCCAGCTCGACGCGTTCGCGCTCGCGCTCCGGGCGCGCGGCGTGCGCTTCCGGCGCGTGGGCCTGCATGGGCTCTACCAGCGGCCGGAGGTCCTGCTGTGTCTGAACGCGCTGCGCGCGATCGCCGACCCCGACGGCGGCGCTGCGCACCCGGTGCTGGGCGATCCGCTGTTCGGCGCCGACCCGGTGGACCTGGCGCGGATCGGGTGGCGCGCGCGGCACACGAACCGCGGCTTCCTGCGGATCGCCCTGGACGCGGCGGCGGGGCGGGATCCCGCGCTCGACGGCGTCGCCGAGCGCACGCGGCTCGCGGTGCAGCGGTTCACCGCGCTCCACGCGGCGCTCTGCGACAGCGCGGTGCGACGGCCGACGTCCGAGGTGCTCTACCAGTTCGTCACCGACAGCGGACTGCTCGGCTCGCTCACCGCCGACGAGTCCGACGCGGAGTCGCTCGAGCGCGTCCAGAACCTGAACAAGCTGTTCGACATCGTGTCGCGGGTGGGCTCGCTGCTGCGCGAGGACCGCGTGCCCGCGTTCATCGAGCACCTGGACCTGCTCATGGACATGGGCGACGATCCCGCCGCCGCCGAGCTCGACGTCGAGGAGGACGCCGTGAGCCTGCTCACGGCGCACGGCGCGAAGGGGCTCGAGTTCCCGGTCGTGTTCGTGGTGAACCTGGTCGAGCAGCGCTTCCCGCAGTACGTGAAGCCGGAGGCGCTGGAGTTCCCCGCCGAGCTGCGCCCCGAGCCCTCGTCCGCGCTCGGACGGAGCGACCCCCGCGACGACCACTACCGCGAGGAGCGCCGGCTGTTCTACGTGGCGATGACCCGCGCCCGCGACCGGCTCGTGCTCACGCACGCCGCGGACTACGGCGGCAGGCGCGCGACGCGGATGTCGCGGTTCGTGCTCGAGGCGCTCGACCTGCCCGCGCCGCCCAAGGGAGCGCGCGCGGGCACGGCGCTCCAGGGCATCGCGCGCCACGCCCCCGTGCCCGATCCCGAGCCGGCGCCGGTCGCGCGCGTCCCGGACGGCACACCGCTCACGCTCTCGCACGCGCAGGTGGACGACTACCTCACCTGCCCGCTCAAGTACCAGTTCGCGCACGTCATGCGCATGCCGCTCGCCGGCGATCCCGCGTTCATGTACGGCAACGCCGTGCACCACGCGATCAAGGTCTGGCACCAGCACCGGATCAAGGGCCTGCCGGTCTCGGCCGACGACGTGGTCGCCGCGTTCGAGTCGGCGTGGTCCGCCGAGGGCTTCCTGTCGCGCGAGCACGAGGACCGCATGCTCGAGCAGGGCCGGGAGGCGCTGCGCCGGTTCGTGGCGCGCGACGCGGCGGCGGGTACGCGGCCGCTCGCGGTCGAGTCCGAGTTCCGGTTCAAGGTCGGCGAAGACGTGGTGATCGGCCGCTGGGACCGCGTCGACGAGCGCGACGGAGGCATCGTCCTCGTGGACTACAAGAGCTCCGAGGTCGAGGAGCCCGACAAGGCCGACGCGCGCGCGAAGGATTCGCTCAAGGACGGCCAGCTCGGTCTGTACGCGCTGGCCTACGCGGAGGCGCGCCAGGTGACGCCCGCCCGCGTCGAGCTGCACTTCGTGGGCAGCGGCCTGACGGGCTCGGCCGGGGTGGACGAGGAGCACCTGGAGCGCGCCCGCGGGCGCGTGCGCGAGGCCGCCGCCGGCATCCGCGCGGCCCGCTTCCCGGCCCGGCCGGACCAGCGGAACTGCGGCTGGTGCTCGTACCGCCGGTTCTGCCGGCACAGCGCCGCGAGGCGCACGTGAGCGCCGCCGGGCCGCGACCGGAGACGCTCCGCGACGCCGCGTGCGAGTTCGCGCACGAGGCCGGCGCGATCCTGCTCGAGGGCTACGGCAGCCGGCACGCGCCCGAGCGCAAGGGCCGGATCGACCTCGTCACCGAATACGACCGCCGCTCGGAGGCGCTGCTGCTCCGGCTCATCCGCGGGCGCTTCCCGGAGCACGCGATCGTGGCCGAGGAGTCGGGCGAGCACACGGCCGCGGGCGGCGGGAGCCCGGGCGGCGCGCGCGTTCGCTGGATCTGCGACCCGCTCGACGGCACCACGAACTACGCCCACAACTACCCGTTCTTCGCCGTCTCGATCGGGGTCGAGGTGGACGGCGCGCCCGCGGCCGCGGCGGTCCACGATCCGGTGCGCGGCGAGACGTTCGCCGCCTCGCGCGGAGGCGGTGCCACGCTGGACGGCCGGCCGATCCGGGTCTCCGACGTGGCGCGGGTCGAGGACTCGCTGCTCGTCACCGGATTCCCGTACGACGTGCGAGAGCATCCCGAGCGCCACCTGCCGCTGTTCCGCGAGCTCCTGCTGCGGGCCCAGGGCGTGCGCCGCGACGGCTCCGCGGCGCTCAATCTGTGCTACGTGGCGATGGGGCGATTCGACGGCATGTGGGAGGGCGACCTGTCGCCGTGGGACGTCGCGGCCGGAGCACTCATCGTGCGCGAGGCCGGCGGCGTCGTCTCCGGCTACTCGGGCGAGCCGTTCCGGCTGGACGGGCGCCGGCTCGTCGCCGCCAACCCGGCGCTCCACCCGCGGCTCCTCGAACTGGTGGCGATGCACCCCGAGGCGGCGGCTCGCTGACGCCGGCGCTCAGGCGGCCGGGCGGCCGGCGCGCGGTTCGAGCCGTGCGCGCACGCGGGCGACGAGCGCCTGCGTCTCGTACGGCTTGGTGTGGTACTCGTCCGCGCCCAGCTCCAGCGCGAGGCGGCGGTCGGTGTCGCCCGAGCGCGCGCTCAGGATGAAGATCGGGATCCGCCTGTAGCGCTCGTCGAACTTGAGCGCGCGGCAGACCTTGTAGCCGTCCATCCGCGGCAGCATCAGGTCCAGCACGATCAGGTCGGGCACTTGCTTGCGGGCGAGCGCGAGGCCCTGCTCGCCGTCGCTCGCGGTGGCCACGTCGAACCCGGCGGCCTCGAAACCCATGCGCAGGACGGTGAGCAGGTCCTGCTCGTCGTCCACGATGAGTATGCGCGGCTTGATCTCGGACATCCGGACCCCCCGGCGCGCCCGGCGCGGGCGCCCCGGAAGGTCATCGGCCGCGCCGGGGCGGCGCATGAGCGGGAACCCGGCCGTGGCGCGGGGGCCGCGCGCCGGGCGCGGGTTTGGCCGCGGGCGTGCGCCTCGAACACCGCGGTCCCGGGAGGCACCCGGGCCCCGTCCGCGCGGGTCACTCGCGGCTGAACTCCGCCGAGCGCCGGAGCTCGTCGCCGGTGAGCACGTCGCGCACGGTGACGTCCAGCCGGTAGCGGCCGGGCGGCAGGTCGCGAACCGGGACGCTCACGAACTGGCGGCGTACCGTGCCCAGGACCCGGTCCTGCCGCGTCACGCCGAGGTCCTGCCCCTCGCGGCGCGGCGAGAGCCAGCGCTGGATCCACAACCTGCGGTCGCGGCGCGCCGAGCGCACCGCGGTCTCGTACTCGAACCGGCCCAGGCCGTCGGGCCCGCGGGCCAGGTGATAGACCTCGAAGTAGGCGACGAGCGGATCCCCCGCCGCCACGCGGCCCGACGGGTTGGGGTCCAGGCGCACGCCCGCCTGCGGCGCCAGCGGCAGCCCGCAGGTCACCACCAGGTCGCTCATCGCGAGGCTGCTCTCGGCGGGTGCGACCTCGACCGCGTGACGGGTGGAGGCGCGACGCCGCCCGGCCGCCGCCGAGAGCCCCACGTGGTAGCTGCCGGGCGCGAGCGGCGCGTCGAAGTCCGCCACGCGCAGCTCGGCCGGCAAGCATGCCGAGGGCGACAGCGTGCGCGAGACGCGCCGGACCTCGCGGAACGCGCTGTCGAGCACCACCAGCTCGGCGCGCAGCGAGTCCGCCGGCCCGCCGGGGGCGGACACGCCCGCGAACAGACGGGTGCCGGCGCTGCCCTCGAACAACGCGAGCTGCGACGCCAGCTCGAGCGGCAGGCTGCCCGGAGGCCGGGTCGGGAACACGCCCCGCAGCCCGCGAGTCGCGAGCAGGTCACCGGTCCGGAGCGAGTCCGGATCCGGATGCGGATCCATGTCCTGCTCCATGGACACCGGCAGCTCGTAGCGCTCGGACAGCATGCGGTCGTGCATCACCACGGTCATGCCGAGCCGCGGGTACTCCCACACCAGCGCGTTCAGGGGGAAGCGCACCATGCCCGAGTAGCTGCGATGACCGTAGAGCTGCGTGCCCACCGGGTTGTAGGTGGCGCGCTCGGGCGGGCCGTAGCGGACGTAGACCTCGCCGCGCTCGTCCCACTCGCGACGCTGCGGGTCGTAGAACAGGAAGTAGGCCTGCGCCACGCGCGCCCAGTACTCGAGCTGCGCCTCGTTCTCCGGGCTCGCGAGGTCGGGGTCGTGCTCGCGCCAGAACCGGCGCACGAACTCGGCGCGCGCGGCGGGAGCGAGGCGCCGGAACTCGGCCGTGTCGCGCTCGGTCGCGAGCGGCGCGAAATCCTCGAACCGTTCGCGCACGCTCCGCCGCAGCCGCTCGATCGCGCGGCGGAACATCGAATCGGCCCGGGCCACCTCTCCCGCCCGCCAGCACACCGACGCCACCGCCAGCAGCGCCTCGGGGCGGCCGGCCTCGGCCGCGAGCGCCCGATCGGCGTCGGCGCGCGCCGCCGCGAGATCGCCGCGCTCGACCTGGAGCGCGGACGCCATGAGCCAGGCGTCCGTGTGCGACGGCGCGAGCCGGCCGCACGCCTCGTAGTGCTCGACCGCACGGTCGAGCGAGCGCCGGTCCAGGTACTTGAGCCAGTCCCGCCGCCACGCCTGCCCGAGCCCGAAACGCGCCTCGGGGTGCTCCCCCGCGAGCGTGAGGGCGCGCTCGTAGCGGAGGCGGGACTGCTTGAGGAAGCCCGCCTGCCAGTAGGCGCGAGCGAGCGTCAGGTGCAGCTCGGCGCGGTTCGGCGCCAGCTCGGTGGCGCGCACGAGGTCCTCGATCGCGGTTCGCCGCGACTCGATGGTGCGCACGGCGAGCCGCTCCTCCGCCCGCGCGAGCAGCCGGCTCGCCTCGGCGTCGCGATCCGGTGCGGCGCGCGCGGGCAGCCCCGCGCAGGCGAGGAGCGCGAGCGGGACCAGGCGGCGGAAAGGCGGCGGCAAGGGCGCGCGGCGAGGGTCCATGGATGGGTTCGGCCGCCGCCGCGCTCGGCGCGGCCGGGGAGCCGCGCCGGGCGCGCCGGGGCCGGACCGAGTATCCGGGCCTGCCCGAACGCCGGTCAACGGTTCACGCACGGACGGCCCCCGCCGGCGGCTTGACGCTCCGCGCTCGTCGCCGCGATAGTGCGGAACGCGTGAAGGTTTCCTCAACTGTTCATCACACCTCCCCCGGAGCCCCGATGCCAAAGACGCCCCGGTCCCCCCGGCCCCGCCGGCGCCGCGCCGCGCCGCCCGCCCCCGCCGCGCCGCCCGCCCCCGCCGCGCCGGCCGCGCCCCGGCCGGCGGCCGCGACCGCGGCCGTGCCCCCCCCCGCGCCCGTCGCGCGCGTGCGCGCCGCGCTCCAGGACCACTCCCAGGTCGAGCGGCTCTCGCGCATGTTCCGCGCGCTCGGCGACCCCACCCGCAGCAAGCTCGTCTACGCGCTCTCGCTCGGCGAGCTGTGCGTGAGCGACCTCGCCGAGGCGCTCGGCGCGACGCTCTCCGCCATGTCGCACCAGCTCCGCATCCTCCGCGACCTGGACATCGTGCACGTGCGCCGCGCCGGCAAGAGCCAGGTCTATTCGCTCAACGAGGCGGCGTTCGGCTTCTGCTCGCCCCGAGTCTGCCAGGCGTGGAGATCGGCGCTCGCGCCGGACGTCCTGATGCGCGCGGCCGACGGCAACCGGGAGGCGTGATGTTCGAGTCCCTCGTCATCACGCTGCGCGAGGGCGTCGAAGCCTCGCTCGTGCTCGCCATCGCCGCCGGGTTGCTGCAGCGCCAGGGCCAGGGCGCGCGCGTGCCCGCGCTGCTCGCCGGCGCCGCCGTGGCGATCGCCGTGTCCGTGGTCCTGTCCGTGCTCGCCACGCACATCCTGTGGAACGAGGAGCTGGTCGAGGGCGTCGCGATGCTGGTCGCCGCCGTGTTCGTGATCTCGCTCACGTGGTGGATGTGGCGGGCCGCTCCACGCATGAAGGAGGAGATCTCGACCGGGCTCGCGCGCGGCCTGGGCGGCGGCGCGTTCGGCGTGGCGCTGTTCGGCTTCGTCATGGTGGTGCGCGAGGGCTTCGAGACCGCGGTGTTCCTGGCCGCGGCCCAGTTCGACTCGGGCGGCCTGCAGATGTGGGCCGGCGCCGCGCTCGGCCTCGGCCTCGCCGCCGCGTTCGGCGTTCTGTTCGCGCGCGGCACGCTCAAGGTGCCGCTCAAGGCGTTCTTCTCGCTCACCACCGCGATCCTGGCGATGCTGGCGTTCCGCCTGCTCGTGGGCGGCCTGCACGAGCTGTCCGAGGCGCAGGTGCTGCCCGCCTCCAAGACCGAGATGGCGATCGTCGGCCCGATCGTGAAGAACGAGCTGCTGCTGTTCACGCTCACCCTGGCGCTCGCGCTCGGCTGGATGCTGATGCGCGCCGGCCGGCGCGAGGCGCCCGCGGCGGAGGCGGCGGCCGGCTCCTCGGCCGCGGCGCGGCCGGCGCGCGCGGCGGCGGCGAGCGAGCGCTCGTGGGCGCGCTCGCTCGGGCTCCTCGGCGCGATCGTCGTGGGACTGCTCGCGACCGCGTACGTGACCCGCGCCCGCGTCCCCGGCCCCGAGCCGGCCGCCATGCTCGCGCCCGAGTCGGGCGAGGTCGCGTTCGACGCCGCGCCGCTCGCCGACGGGCGCCTGCGCTTCTATTCCGTCGAGCTCGCCTCGGGCACCGTGCGCTGGTTCGCGATCCAGCACGCGGGGACGATTCACGTCAACCTCGACGCGTGCGAGATCTGCGGGCCCACCGGCTACTTCCAGGAAGCGGGCGCGCTCGTCTGCCGCAACTGCACCTCCCCGATCGTGCCGGGCTCGCTCGGCCGCGGCGGCGGGTGCAATCCCATCCCCGTCGCGCACCGGCTCGAGGGCGGCCGGCTCGTCGTGCGGATCGAGGATCTCGAGGCGGCGGTGGCGGACATCCGGGGGAACTGAGCGTGCTGGCGAGACTGCTCCTCGGATCGCTCCGGCTCCGACTCGCGCGCGTGCTGCTCGCGCTGCTCGCCGTCACGCTCGGAACCGGCGTGGCGACGGCGCTCGGCACGCTCGCGCTCCAGGTGGGGGACGACCTCGCCCGTACGCTGCGCGCGGCGGGGCCCAACTTCGTGCTGCGACCGGAGGGCGCGACGTGGCGGCCGGAGCTCGGGCTCGACGCGCCCGTGACCCGCGCCGGCGTCTCGCTCCCCGACAGCGCGGTCGCGGCGCTGCGCTCGACGTTCTGGACCAACAACGTGCTCGAGGCCGCGCCCGAGCTGGACCTCGTGCTGCGCGTGCGAGGCCGGCCGCTCGGGGCCACGGGCACATGGTTCGCGCGCGAGCTGCCGACGGCCGCGGGCCCGTGGCCCACCGGGCTGGCGCGGCTGCGGCCGCACTGGAAGCTCGCGGGCCGCTGGCCCGCCGAGGACGCTCCCGAGGTGGCGCTCGGCTCGGAGCTCGCCCGCGCGCTCGGGGCGCGCGCCGGCGACACGCTCGCCGTGGCCGCGGGGAGCGAAGCGCTCGCGCTGCGCGTCTCGGGGCTCGTCCGCACCGGCGGGCTCGACGAGCGAAAGGCGTGGCTGCCGCTCGCGCTCGCGCAACGCCTCGCCGGCCGCGCGGGCGAGCTGGACCGCGTCTCACTCTCGGTGCTCGTCCGTCCCGCCCCGCGCCGCGCGCCGCCCGACCCGGTCCGCGACCCGCAGGGCTACGAACGCTGGATGTGCACCGCGTACCCGGACAACGTGGCCCGCGACCTGGCGGGCGCGCTCCCCGGCGCCGAAGTCGTGCCGATGACCGAGACCGTGGCCGGCGAGGCCGGCGTCGTGGCCCGCCTGCACCTGCTCATGCTGCTGCTCGCGCTCGCCGCGCTCACCGCCTCGACGCTCGGCCTCCTCTCGACCACCACCGCCACGGTGGTCGAGCGCGCGCGCGAGCTGGGGCTCCTGCGCGCACTGGGCGCGACCGCGCCCCAGATCGCGGCGCTGCTGCTCGCCGAGACCTTGCTCGTCTCGCTCGCGGGCGGCGCGCTCGGCTGGCTCGCGGGCAGCGGCGCGGCCGCGCTCATCCGTGGCGAGGCGTTCGCCGCGCCCGCCTCCGCGCAGCCGCTGCTCCTGCCCGCCGCGATGCTGGTGGCGGCGGCGGTCGCGTTCGCGGGCACGCTCGGGCCGCTCCGGCTCGCGCTCCGTCTCGACCCGGTCGAGGTGTTGCGTGGCTGACCCGCGGCTCCGACTCGAGTTCCGGCTGCTGTGGGCGTCGCTCGCCCGCCGGCGCGGCATGGGGGCGCTGGCCGTGCTCGCGGTGGCGATCGGCGCGAGCGTCGCTTCGGCGCTCCTCCACGTCTCGGGCGACGTGGGCGCGAAGCTCACGCGCGAGTTGCGCGCGCTCGGGCCCAACCTGCTGCTCGCGCCCTCGGCCGCGAGCGGCGAGGCGTTCCTCGACGAGGTCCAGGTGAGCCGCCGCCTCGCCGGGGCCGGGCTCGCCGGCGTTCCGGTCCTGTACGCGACCGGCCGCGCGCGCGGCCACTCCCTGGTGCTCGCCGGCGCGCCGCTCGACGCGCTGCGGCGGCTGCATCCGTCGTGGCGCGTGCACGGCGCGACGGGCGCGCTCGCGGGCGCGGCGCTCGCCCGCCGCTTCGCGCTGGCGGCCGGCGACACCCTGCGGGTGGCGAGCCCCTACGGCGCGCGCGCCGTGCTCGTCACGCTGGCCGGCACGGTCGAGGCGGGCGGCAGCGAGGACGAGGCGCTGTGGCTGCCGCTCGAGGACGTGCGCGCCCTCGCCGGCCGGCCCGGGGCCGCGAGCCTCGTCCAGGTGCGCGCCGAGGGCGGCCCGGCCGCGGTCGAGCGGCTCGCCGAGCGCCTGCAGCGCGGCGGCGGCGTGCAGGCGCTCCCGCTCCACGCGCTGTCCTCCACCGAGCAGGGCCTGCTCGAGCGCATGCGCCGGCTCATGCTGCTCGTGACGCTCGCGGCCCTCGCCGCCGGGGCGCTCTCGGCCTACGGCACGCTCACCGACCTCGCGCTCGAGCGCCGGCGCGAGATCGCGCTGCTCAAGGCCATCGGCGCGCCGCGCCGGCGCATCGTCGGCCGGCTGCTCGCCGAATCCCTCGCCATCGGGCTCGCCGGCGGCGTGCTCGGCTGGGCGATCGGGGCCGGCTTCGCGCTGCTCATCGGCCGCCAGGTGTTCCACGCCTCGCTCCGTCTGCACGCCGGCGTCCCGCCGCTCATCGTGGCGCTCGCCGTGCTCACCGCGCTCGTCGCCGCGGCCGGGCCGATCCGGCTGGCGCTGGGCATCGAGCCCGCTCGGGTGCTCCGGGAGGACGGATGAGCGAGCCGCTCGTCCGCCTCGAGGGCGTTTCGCGCCACTACGGCGCGCTGCGTGCCCTGGACGGCGTGGACCTCACCATCGAGTGCGGCGAGTGGCTGGCGGTGATGGGCCCGTCCGGCTCGGGCAAGAGCACGCTCATCCACCTGCTCGGCGCGCTCGACACGCCGACCGCCGGGTCCGTTCGCGTGGCCGGGGTCGAGGTGAGCGCGCTCGGCGAGAGCGAGCGCGCCCGATTCCGCCGCGAGCAGGTGGGCGTGATCTTCCAGCAGTTCCACCTGCTCCCCTACCTCACCGCGCTCGAGAACGTGATGGTGGCCCAGCACTACCACTCGGTCGCCGACGTGGCCGGGGCTCGCGCCGTGCTCGACCGCGTCGGCCTCGCGGACCGTGCCTCCCACCTGCCGGGCCAGCTCTCGGGCGGAGAGCAGCAGCGCGTGTGCGTGGCGCGCGCGCTCGTCAACCAGCCGAAGCTGCTGCTCGCGGACGAGCCCACCGGCAACCTCGACGAGCACAACGAGGGCAAGGTGCTCGCGCTGTTCGAGGAACTGCACGCCGAGGGCCACACGCTGGTGACGGTCACCCACGCCAACCGCGTCGGCCTGCTGGCCGACCTGCGCGTCGAGCTCGCGCACGGCAGGCTCACCGACCTGACCGTTCCGAGCCAGGAGATCGAGCGCCGTTACGACGAGGTGCTGGTCCAGCTCTGGCTCGCCGACGAGCGCCGCGCCGCGCTTCCTCCGGAGCGCGTCCGGCTCCCCGACGTGGTGGACCCGCGCCGCACGCTCAAGGGCATGCTGGAGTCGGGCCTGCTCGCTTCCGCCGCGGCCCCGCTCGCGTTCAGCCCCCGCGGCCGCGCCCGCGCCCGCGACCTCATCCGGCGGCGGCGGCTGGCCGAGGTGCTGTTCTCCTCCGCGCTCCACCTGCCCGAGCGCGAGGTGGAACAGACGGCGTGCCTGATGGAGCACGTCATCGACCCCACCGTCGCCAACTCGATCTGCTCCTTCCTCGGCCACCCGCGGCGCTGCCCGCACGGGCGGCCGATCCCGGCAGGGGATTGCTGCGAGCTCCCGATCGTGAGCGGCTGACTCCGCGCTTGCCGCATGGGACAATGACCGGGCCGGAACCCCGCCCCATGCCCGCCACCCCCGCCCCGACCCGGGCCGTGCTCGCGGCCCTCCTCCTCCTCGCCTCCGCGCTCCCGGCGCGAGGCGACGGGGTGCCGCTCGGGCCCGCCCCGGGGGACGCTCAGGCGCGGCCGAGCGTGCTCGCCGACGGCAGCGGAGGCGCGGTCGTCCTCTACAAGACCATCGCCGGCGGCGTGGGCGCGACGCGCGTGGACGGCGCCGGCGTCCCGGTCGCGGGGCCGCGCTTCGACCCGGTCGCGGCGCCGTTCACGCTCGAGGCGACCGAGCCGCTCCGGGCCTGGCTCCCCCCCGGCGGCGGCATCGTCGTCTCCGCGGACCGTTCGAGCGCCGGCGGCGCGGTCGCGACCCGGCTCGGCGAAGGCGGCACGGCGGAGGCCGGCTTCCCGGTCGGGCTCGGCATGGCGATGGTCCACCCGGAGCTCGTTCCCGGGCTCGCGGGCCGTACGCTGCTCGTCGCCAAGCACAGCGACGGGGTCTCGTTCTGGACCCTCCGCGCCGCGATCCTCGGTCCCGCGGGAGAGGTCGAGCACGCGATCCAGCTCCCCTCGCAGCTCCAGTTCTTCAACGTGGACCGGATCGCCGCCACCGCCGACGGCGAGGGAGGGCTCATCGCCGTCATGAGCCACTACGACGCGCTCCTCACCGGCAGCAAGGACCTGAGCGTGTTCCGGCTCTCGGCCGACGGCTCGATGCCGTGGGGCGGGCAGCCGCGCCCGGTGGTGAGCCAGCCGCACGACCAGGTGGACCCGCGGATCGTCTCCGACGGCGCCGGCGGCGCGTTCCTCGTCTGGTCGGACCCGCGGGCGGTCAAGCGCTCGAGCGACATCTACGTGCTGCGCCTGAACAGCCTGATGGGCCGACCGTCGGGCTGGCCGTGGTACGGGCACGCGGTGTGCGACGCGACCGGGCCCCAGATCCAGCCGCGCATGGTGCGCGACGGTCTCGGCGGGATCTGGGTGGCGTGGATCGACCAGCGCGACGGCCCCGACGGCGACCTGCGCTATTCGCATGTGCTCCCGAACGGCTACCTCGCGCCGGGCTTCACGCGCGCGGGCGCCGTGCTGTGCGCGGCACCCGGAGCGCAGCGGGAGCTGGAGCTGGCGCCGGACGGCGCCGGGGGTTTCTTCGCCGTGTGGCGCGACGAGCGGAGCGGCGAGCCCGACCTCTACCTGCACCATGTGCTCCCCTCCGGCGCGCCCGCCGGGGACTGGCCCGAGCACGGGCTGCCCCTCGCCCTGGCGCCGGGCGCGCAGGACCAGCCCGCGATCGCGGCGGTCTCGGGCGGCCGCGTCGTGGTGGCCTGGCGCGACGCGCGCGAGGGCGTCGCGCGCGTCTACGCCGCGGCGGTCCACGACGCGAACACGCTGGAGGCCGGCGGGCCCCCGGCGGCCGGGCTCGCGCTCTCGGCCGCGGACCCGGCGCTCGGGCGCGTGCGTGTTCGCGTGACGCTCCCGCACGCGGGCGCGGCCGAGCTGGAGCTGCTGGACGTGACCGGACGACGCGTCGCCAGCCGCACGCTCGCCGGACCGCTCCACGCGGGCGAGGTCGCGCTCGAGCCGGGCTCGCCGGCCCCGCCCGGGCTCTACCTCGTCCGGCTCCGCGCCGCGGGCCGGCAAGCGCTCGCGCGCGTGAGCCTGCTCCGGTGACCACGCGGGCGGCGAAGGCCGCCGCGCCCGCGGCCCGCGCTCCGCGCGGGTTCCCGTCCATCGCCTCCGCGCTCGCGGCGTGGCCCGGCGTGCGGCTCCTCGACGTGCGCGAGCCGGAAGCGTTCCGGCGCGGCCACGCCGCGGGCGCCGGCCACGTCCCCGCCGGAGCGTTCGCGGAGCGGCGCATGGAGCTGCCCGCTCGCGAGCAACCGCTGCTCGTGCTGCACGACGAGGCGGAGCGCGCGCGCGAGGTCGCCCTCGCGCTCGCCGCCCGTGGCTACGAGGGCGTGGGCTGGCTCGCCGCGCCGCTCGCCGGCGATCGGGACGGGCTCGCCTCCCGCGAGCCGGCGGCCCGGCTCTGGTCGCCCTCCCCGTTCCTCGAGCGGGAGCACGCGCGCGCGCCGCGCGGCCGCGCGCTGGACCTCGCCTGCGGCACCGGCCGCGCCACCGTGTTCCTCGCGGCGAGCGGCTGGGACGCGGAGGGCTGGGACGTGGACGACAGCGCGCTCGAACGCGCGCGCGCGTTCGCGGCGCGCGAGCGGGTGCGGGCGAGATTCGCACGCGTGGACCTGGAGCTCGGGCCGGTCCCCGTTCGTGACGCCGCGTACGAGCTCGTCACCGTGTCGCGCTTCCTCCACCGCGAGCTGTATCCCTGGATCGAGCGCGCGCTCGCCCCCGGCGGCGTGTTATTCTACGAGACGTTCCGGCTCGGGCAGGAGCGCTTCGGCCCCCCGCGCCGGCCGAGGCACCTGCTCGGGCCTGGCGAGCTGCTGCGCGCCTTCCCGTCGCTGCGCGTGGAATGGCACGAGGAGTCCGCGACGGGCACGCCTCCGGTCATGGCGAGACTGGTCGCGCGCCGGCCCGGCTGAGCGGGGGCGCCCGGCGGGCCTTCCCGCGACCCGTGCCGACCGGGTCCACGCTGGTCCCCCCGCTTCTCCGCGCTCGTGAGGACGGTTTGGTCCCCCGCCGGGCTCGTGCGTAGAGTCCCGCGGATGACCCCCACCCGCCGACGTACCCGCACGGCCTTCCCCGTCTCCACGCTGCTCGCCTGTCTCGCCCTGCTCGCCGCCGCCTGCGCCAGGAAGGGCGGGCGCGCCGGCGGCGGATTCCAGATGCCGCCCATGCCGGTCGAGGTCGCCGAGGTCTCGGCGCAGAACGTGAGCGACGCCTTCCGCGCGCTCGGCTCGCTCGAGGCGCTCCAGGAGGCGGAGGTCGTCGCCGAGGTCGCCGGGCGCGTGATGTCGCTGCCGTTCCCCGAGGGCCGGGGCGTGGACTCCGGCGCGGTGCTCGCGCGACTCGACGACCGCGAGCTGCGGGCGCAGCGTGACCGCGCCGCCGCGGCGCTGACGCTGGCGCGCTCCGAGGCGAAGCGCGTCGAGGACCTGTTCGCGCGTGAGGTGGTTTCGCCGCGCGAGCGCGACGAGGCGCGCGCCGCGCTCGAGGCCGCCGAGGCCGAGGCGCAGCTCCAGCAGACGCGGTTCGAGAAGGCGGTCGTGATCGCGCCGTTCGCGGGGGTGACCGGGCGGCGGCTCGTCTCGACCGGCGCCACGCTGCGCGTGAACGACCCGATCGTCCGGCTCGCGCGGCTGGACCGCCTGCGCGCGACGTTCCCGGTGCCCGAGCGCTACGCCTCCGCGCTCCGTCCGGGCGCGGAGGCCAACGTGGCCGTGACCGCGTGGCCGGGCCAGGGGTTCCCCGCGCGCGTCACCGTGGTCGAGCCGAGCATCGACCCCGAGTCGCGCACGTTCACCGCCGTGGCCGAGGTCCGGAACCTCGGCTACCGGTTGCGGCCGGGCATGTCCGCCGACGTCATGGTGCGGTTCTCGGAGCGGGCCGGCGCGCTCACCGTGCCCGACGAGGCGGTCATCGCCGAGGGCGACCAGGCGTTCGTCTACAAGGTGGGGCCCGACAGCGTGGTGGCGCGCTTGCCGGTCACGCTCGGGGCCCGCCAGGCCGCTCGCGTCGAGGTCGCCTCCGGACTCGCCGCCGGCGACCGCGTCGTGCGCGCCGGCCATCAGAAGATCTTCCCCGGCGCCAAGGTGATGCCGGTGACCGGCGCCGCACCCGCGGCCGGCGACTCCGCCACGGCGGCCCGATGAAGCTCTCCGAAGTCTCCATCCAGCGCCCGGTGCTGGCCACGGTGATGAGCCTCACCATCGTGCTGTTCGGGCTCCTGTCGCTGTTCCGGCTGCCGGTGCGGGAGTACCCGGACGTGGAGTCGCGCGTGGTGAGCGTGACCACCGTGCTGCGCGGCGCGAGCGCGCAGGTGGTGGAGACCGAGATCACCGACCCGATCGAGGAGCAGATCGCCACCATCGAGGGCGTCAAGCTGCTCACCTCGAGCTCGCAGGAGCAGGTCTCGCGCATCACCATCGAGTTCGACATCCGCCGCAATGTGGACGAGGCGGCGAACGACGTGCGCGACCGCGTCTCACGCGTGCGCGGGCAGCTGCCGAGCACGGCCGAGGAGCCGGTCGTCGCGAAGCAGGACGCGAACGCCCAGCCCATCATCTGGCTGTCGCTGAACGGCGCGGGCTTCAGCATCCTCGAGCTCTCCGACGCGGCGCGCAACCTGGTGGCCGAGCGGCTCCAGCGCGTCGAGGGCGTCGCGTCCGCGTTCGTGGGCGGCGAGCGACTGTACGCCATGCGCGTGTGGCTCGACCCGGTGCGGCTGGCGGCGCGCGGGGTCACCGTGGCGGACGTCGAGGACGCGCTCCGCACCGAGAACGCCGAGATCCCCTCGGGCCGCATCGAGGGCCGCGGCCGCGAGTTCGCGGTGCGCACCCGCGGGGATCTGCAGACGGCCGCCGAGTTCGGGTCCATCGTCGTGACGAGCCAGGGCGGCGCGCCGGTGCGGCTCTCGGACGTCGCGCGCGTGGAGCTCGGCGCCGAGGACGAGCGCACGGCGCTGCGCTACAACGGCGTGCCGTCGGTGGGCGTCGGCATCATCAAGCAGCAGAAGTCGAGCACCGTCGAGGTGGCGCACAACGTGCGCGCGGCGCTCCCGGCGGTGCAGCAGGTGCTGCCCGCCGGCATGAAGGTGGAGATGGCCTACGACTCGAGCACGTTCATCGAGGATGCCATCCGCGAGGTGCTGATCGCGTTGTTCGTGGCCGTGGCGCTGGTGTTCCTGGTGACGTTCGTGTTCCTGGGCTCGATGCGCGCCACGCTCATCCCGGCGGTGGCGATCCCGGTCTCGGTCATCGGCACGTTCACCGCCACCTACTTCCTCGGCTTCAGCCTCAACATCCTCACGCTGCTCGCGCTCGTGCTGGCGATCGGGCTGGTCGTGGACGACGCCATCATCATGCTCGAGAACATCCACCGGCACATCGAGATGGGGAAGCCGCGGCTCAAGGCCGCGCTGGATGGCGCGAGCGAGGTGGGTTTCGCCATCGTGGCCACGACGATCTCGCTGATCGCGGTGTTCGTGCCGGTGGCGTTCCTCACCGGGCGCATCGGTGTGCTCTTCAACGAGTTCGGCATCGCGGTGGCGGTCTCGGTGATGATCTCCGGATTCGTGGCGCTCACGCTGTCGCCGATGCTGTGCTCGCGCGTCCTCAAGCCGCACCGGGCGAGGGGAGCGCCCCACGGCGCGGGGGCGACGGTCGTGCACGGCGACGTGGCCCACGACGACGAGCGGGTGGTCCGCCACGGCTGGAACGCCCGGATGCACGACGCCTACGAACGCGTGCTCCGCCGGTCGCTCCGGCACCGGCGCCTGGTGCTAGCCGGGATGCTCGCGATCGCCGGGATCGCCGCGGTGCTGTTCCGCATGCTGCCGTCCGAGCTGGTGCCCACCGAGGACCGCGGGCTCGTGTTCAACATCCTGTTCGCGCCCGAGGGCTCGACGCTCGAGTACACCGACCGCTACATGCACCAGGCCGAGGCGCTTTACCGGAACGTCCCCGAGGTCAGCGGCGTGTTCGCCGCGACCGGTCTCGGCTTCGGCGGCCCGGGCCGCGTCACGGATGGGTTCATCTTCGTGCGGCTGAAACCCTACGAGGAGCGCAAGCGCAGCCAGCAGGAGATCGTCTCGTCCATCTTCCCGATGATGATGGGCATCCCCGGCGTGCTCGCGATCCCGATCAACCTGCCGAGCCTGGGTGGCGGCTTCGGCCAGCCGGTCCAGTTCGTGCTGCTGGCCGAGACCTACGATGAGCTGCAGCGCGCGACCGGCGTCATGATGGGCGAGGCGACGAAGCTGGGCTACCTGCTGAACCCCGACACCGACCTCAAGCTCAACAAGCCGCAGCTCGAGGTGCGCATCGACCGCGACCGCGCGTCGGCGCTGGGCGTGTCGGTGAACGAGATCGGCGGCGTGCTCCAGACGCTGCTCGGGGGCCGTGAGGCGGGGCGCTTCAAGCGCGGGAACCACCAGTACGACGTCATCCTCCAGGTCCCGCCGGTGGACCGGGCCTCCCCCGCCACGATCGAGCAGCTGCACGTGCGCGGCGCGAGAGGCCTGGTGCAGCTCGCGAGCGTGGTGAAGGTGGAGGAGAAGGTCTCGCCGCGGGAGCTCAACCACTTCAACCGCGTGCGCTCGGCCACGATCAGCGCGAACCTGGCCCCGGGCGTGACGATCGGCAAGGCGCTTGAGGACCTGGAGCGCATCGCCCGCACGTCGCTGCCGCCGGGCATCCGCACCGACCTCGATGGCGAGTCGCGCGAGTTCGCGGAGTCGAGCGGCGGGTTGAACGTGCTGTTCCTGATCGCGCTGGCGTTCATCTTCCTCGTGCTCGCGGGGCAGTTCGAGAGCTTCGTGCATCCGCTCACGATCCTGGTCTCGGTGCCGCTCGCGGTGGCGGGGGCGCTGGCGAGCCTGTTCGCGATGAGGATGAGCATCAACATCTACTCGCAGATCGGGCTCATCATGCTGATCGGGCTGGTGACGAAGAACGCGATCCTGATCGTGGAGTACGCGAACCAGCGCGTGGCCCGCGGCATGGACCTGATGGAGGCGGTGGTGGGCGCGGCCAGCATCCGGCTGCGGCCGATCCTCATGACGACGCTCTCGACGGTGTTCGGCGTGCTGCCGATCGCGCTGGGACTGGGCGCCGGCGCGGAGTCCCGGAAGCCGCTGGGCGTGGTCGTGGTGGGCGGGATGCTGTTCAGCACGCTGCTCACGCTGATCCTGGTGCCTGTGGTCTACTCGCTGCTCGCGCGGTTCGCGGCGCGGGAGAAGCGGGACGTGGAGGTGCCGGCGGTCCCGCCCGGGGAAGCGGCGCAGCAGGCGAGCTGAACGACCGCCTTGCTCCGGCTGGCCTCTGGACGCGCACGCGCACCCGGCGCGAGGCGGAAACACTCCGGCCGTTCAGGACGTGGAAGCGAGCCTGTCCGGGGCGAGCAGCGACTCGCCGGTGGAAGCGTCGAAGAGCAGGACGTCCCCGGGCCGGGAGGCGAGCGCGGCGGGCTGGCCGGCGGCGGGCTCGGGGCCCGAGGTGACGCGCGAGACGAGGCGGCCGGCGGAGCTGGTCCAGTGGACCAGGGTCTCGTTCCCGAGCGGCTCGACGTGGTCCACGGTGGCCGGGAGGCCGTCGCCACCGACCGCCGGCGCCAGATGCTCGGGGCGGACCCCGATGGTCACGCGCTCGACGCGCCTTGCCGCGAGCGCGGCTCGCTGCGCAGCGCCCAGGACGAGGCGGGCGCCCTCCACGACCACCGCGCCACCGTCGGGCGCGACGCGGGCCTCGAGCAGGTTCACGGGCGGCGTGCCGATGAAGCCGGCGACGAACGTGTTCGCGGGGCGGGCGTAGAGCGTGCGCGGGTCGGCGCACTGCTGGAGCACGCCGCCGCGCAGCACGGCGATCCGGTCGCCCATGGTCATGGCCTCGACCTGGTCGTGCGTCACGTAGATCATGGTCGCGCCGACGCGGCGGTGGAGCGCGCGGATCTCGGCGCGCATCTCCACACGCAGGCGCGCGTCCAGGTTCGAGAGCGGCTCGTCGAACAGGAACACGCGCGGCTCGCGCACCATCGCCCGGCCGAGCGCGACACGCTGGCGCTCGCCGCCGGACAGCTCCCGCGGGCGGCGGTCCAGGTGCGGCCGCAGCTCCAGCATCCCGGCCGCGGCCTCGACACGCCGGCGGATCTCGGGCGCGGCGACCTTGCGCATGCGGAGCGCGAACCCCAGGTTCTCCGCCACGGTCATGTGCGGGTAGAGCGCGTAGTTCTGGAACACCATCGCCACGTCCCGGTCCCGGGGCGCCACCTCGTTCACGCGCCGGCCGGCGATGCGGATCTCGCCCTCCGTCACCTCCTCGAGCCCGGCCACCATGCGCAGCAGCGTGGACTTGCCGCAGCCGGACGGCCCCACGAGCACGAGGAACTCGCCCTCCGGGATGGCGAGCGTGACGCCCTTCACGGCGTGACGTCCCGGCGCGTAGGCCTTGCCCACGCCGACCAGCTCGACGCCGCCCACTCAGCGCTCCCCGGCGGGCGCAGGCGGCCGGCCGGCGGCGGACGCGGCGGCCGCACCGGCCGGCACGCGCTCGGCCCAGGTGAAGTCGTCGCCGTCGGCGGCGGGCCGCGCGAGCGCGGTCTCCGGGTCGTGCTCCAGCACGACCCAGCCGCCCTCGGCGACCGCGCGAGCGAGCAGCGCGCGCTTCTCCTCCATGGTCTCGATCGCCGCCACGTCGTAGCCCATGACGAACGGAATGCGGACGTGGGCCGCGGACGGAATCACGTCGCTCACGTAGTAGGCCGCCCCGCCGCCACCGGAGACGCGCACGACCTGGAGCCCGCGCGTGTGGCCGTCGGCGGGTATCATCTCGACGCCCGGCCATGGCTCGCACGGGCCGTCCCACAGCGTCAGCACGCCGGCCTCGGCCAGCGCGTCGTAGTTCTCGGGCATGTAGCTGGCGCGTTCGCGCGGGTTCGGCGCGTGCGCGTTGTCCCAGTTCCGCCGCTGCACGTACCAGCGCGCCCGCGGCAGCGCCGGTCGCAGTCCGGCCGGCGTGCGGACCGTGGCCCCGCCGGCGTGGTCGAAGTGGAGGTGGGTGAGCACGACGTCGGTGACGTCACCCGGCGCCAGTCCCAGCGCTGCGAGCGAGCCGGCGAGCGAGGGCTCGGGCTCCACCCGGTAGATGTCACGCAGCTTGTCGCTGAACTTGTCCCCGAGCCCCACGTCCACGAGCACGTGGCGGCCGTGCCCCGAGAGCAGCAGGCAGCGCATGGCGAGCCGGATGCGGTTCCGCTCGTCGGGCGGGTTCGTGCGGCTCCACAGCGGCTTCGGCACCGAGCCGAACATGCTCCCGCCGTCGAGCCAGAGGTGGCCCGTCTCCACCGTGTGGAGCTTCCATTCGCCGAGCGCGAGCGAGGGCATCCCGCGCAAGATGCGGGACGCCGCGCCGGCGGGTCAACCGGCGTCGGCGCTGGAGGCGGAACCGTCCTCGACGCGTCCCGCAGCGGGTGTGCGCCGGTGCTTCAGGAACTCCACCACCACCGGCAGCACCGAGGCCACGAGGATCACCAGCACCGCGATCTCGAAGTGGTCGCGCACGAGCGGGATGTTGCCGAAGAAGTAGCCCGCCGGGACGAGCAGGCCGACCCAGATCAGCGCGCCGACGACGTTGTAGGCGAGGAACGTGGGGTAGCTCATGCGGCCGATGCCGGCCACGAACGGCGCGAACGTGCGCACGATCGGCACGAAGCGGGCGAGCACGATGGTCTTGCCGCCGTACTTCGCGTAGAAGCGACGTGTGCGCTCGAGGTGCTCCGGCTTGAAGATCCGGCTGTCCTTCCTCTGGAACACGGCGGGCCCCACGCGGGCGCCGATGCCGTAGTTGACGGAGTCGCCGAGGATGCCCGCCGCGGCGAGCACGACCATGGACAGCACCAGGTCGAGCGAGCCGCGGGCGGCGAACGCGCCGACCGCAAACAGCAGCGAATCGCCCGGGAGGAACGGGGTCACGACCAGCCCGGTCTCGCAGAACACGATCACGAACAGCAGCAGGTACGTCCACGTGCCGTACGTCTGGATGACCTGGTGCAGATGCTCGTCCACGTGCAGCGCGATGTCCACGAGCTGCTTGAGGAGGTCCATCGGGGTCCCGGGCTGGAGGGGCGCGACGGCGCGTCGGACGCGCGGCGGGGGCTCCCGCGCAAGATGCGCGAGGGCCCTTCGCAGGGTCAAATCGGCCGGCGGCGGACCTACCTGAACAGCGACTTCACGCGGCCGAACGTGGTGGTCACCGCGGGCGTGGCGCTCGCGCCGGTGACGGTGAACAGCACGTCGGAGTAGTCGTTGTCGGACTCGTCCGCGCCATGGCCCACGCGCCGCCCGGTGTCCGAGATCTCTCCCGCCACGAGCCACGTGTCGCGCCCCAGCCAGCGCGACACGTCGAACACGAGGAGCTGGACGTCGCCGTCCCAGGGCTCGTGGGCGGCGCCGGCGCCATCGGGGCCGGGCGGGTTGAGCGTCCGGTTCGTGCGGTGGCGGGTCCACGCCGCCCCGGGGTCGTCGGTGTCGGCCACGAACAGCCCGAACCGCCGGACCGTGCCCGGCACGCGGAAGACCACCGTCGCCCCACGCTTGCGGCCGTTGTCCAGCACGACGCCGCCGAGCACCTGCTCGGGACCGTCGGGCGACGGGTGCACCGGCCCTTCCGCGTACCAGCCGACCACGAAGCCGGGCGATCTGCGATCCACGAGGTGGAGCGTCATGGGCTCCCCGGTGTTGGTCCAGGACCACGGGTCGGGGTCGCCGGGCCGGGCGCCGACGTAGTCGGAGCGGACGTCCACCCGACCCGTGCCCACAAGTGCGTCCACCTTGTGCTGGAGGTCGTGCGCGGGCCCGTCACGGCTCGGCCCGATGGCGACCCGCAGCGGGGAGGCGGCGGCCGCCGGGAAGGCGGCGAGGAGCAGCAGGAGGATCGCCCTGGCGGGCGGCGGTGGGAATCGCATGGATGTCTCCCGGGACGTGCGATACGCGCACCCCGCGGCCAGTCAGGGCGGGAAGGGGGCCCGGGCCTCGTGCCGTCGGGCGTTCGCGATCGGGGGAGATGCGAACGTAGAGCCGGGGGAATTGTGCGTGAACGCATTTCGCGACCGCAAGCGGAGTCGCGGATCGGTCCTCGAGCTTCCCGTCAGCACCGGTCGTGCCGCGCGAATTCGTATATGAAGACGCGACTCCGTTCGACGCGGGCTGGCCACGCGAGGCACGGTCCGCCCACGAAGTGCGCGTTCCCGGACGCGACGGGCGGCGGTCCGCCGCGGCGGCGCGCCGCGCGGCTCGCCCGCCGGTCGGCCGCGGCCGGCTCAGAGGTGGATCGTCCGCCCCGCCACGGCGAGCGCTGCTTCCTTCACCGCCTCCGGCAGCGTGGGGTGCGCGTGCACCGAGCGGGCGAGGTCCTCGGCGCTGGCCCCCAGCTCCATCGCCACGACCAGCTCGGCGATCAGGTCGCTCGCCCTCGGACCCACGATGGTGGCCCCGAGCAGGCGGTCGGTGGCGGCGTCGGCGACGAGCTTCACCTGGCCGTCCCTCTCGGCCATCGCCTTGGCGCGGCCGTTCGCCGAGAACGGGAACACGCCGGTCCGCACCTCGCGGCCGCGCGCGCGTGCGTCGTCCTCGGTGAGCCCCACCCACGCCAGCTCGGGCCAGGTGTAGACCACGCCCGGGATGGTGTCGGGGTTCACGTGCCCCGCCCGGCCCGCCATGCGCTCGACGCAGGCGATGCCCTCCTCCTCCGCCTTGTGCGCGAGCATCGGCCCGGCGATCACGTCGCCGATCGCGTACACCCCCGGGACGGAGGTCTGGAAGCACGCGTCCACCTCGATCCGCCCCTTCGCGTCGAAGCGCACACCCAGCTCCCTCGCGCCCAGCCCGTCGGAGTACGGCCGGCGCCCGACGGCCACGAGCAGCACGTCGGCCGCCTCCGTCGCCGGCTCCCCTCCGCCCGCCGGGACGACCTCGACCCGCACCTCCTCGCCCTCGACGCGCGCCGAGCGCACCGAGACGCCGAAGCGGAACCGCAGCCCCTGCCGTTCGAGCGCGCGCTGCAGGAGCCGCGCGCTCGCGGCGTCGGCACCCGGCACGATGCGGTCGAGGAGCTCCAGCACCGCGACCTCGCTCCCGAGCCGTCGCCAGACCGAGCCCATCTCGAGCCCGATGGCGCCGGCGCCCACGACGAGGAGCCGCGCGGGCACGCGGTCGAGCGCGAGCGCGTCGGTGCTGTGGACGATGTGCCGTCCGTCGAACGGCACGCCGGGGAGCGCCACGGGTCTGCTGCCGGTGGCGATCAGCACGCGCGCGCCCCGGAGCCGCCGGGGCGGGCCATCGCCCGTCACCTCCACCTCGCCCGCCGAGACCAGCCGGCCCACGCCCTGCACGCGCTCGACCCCGTGCTTGCGGAACAGCGAGGCGACGCCGCGCGTGAGCTCGCCCACCACCCTGTCCTTGCGCGCCATCATCGTCGCGAGGTCGAGCGACACGTCCCCGACCCGGACGCCGTGCGCCGCGAGGCCGTGGCGGGCCTGCGCGAAGTGCTCGCTGGAGTCGAGCAGGGCCTTGCTCGGGATGCAGCCCACGTTGAGGCAGGTGCCGCCGAGCGAGGGGTAGCGCTCGACGCAGGCGGTACGCAGGCCGAGCTGCGCGGCGCGGATCGCGGCCACGTATCCGCCCGGTCCGGAGCCGATGACGACGAGGTCGAAGCGGTCCTCGCTCATCGCGTGGGCCTCATACGGCGAGCAGCATGCGCTCGGGATCCTCGAGCCGAGCCTTGACGCCCACCAGGAACGTCACGGCCTGTTCGCCGTCCACGAGCCGGTGGTCGTAGGAGAGCGCCACGTACATCATGGGCCGCACCACGATCGCGTCGTCCACCACCACCGGGCGCTTCTCGATCTTGTGCATGCCGAGGATGCCGCTCTGCGGCGGGTTGAGGATCGGCGTCGAGAGGAGCGAGCCGTACACGCCGCCGTTCGTGATCGTGAACGTGCCGCCGGAAAGCTCCTGCGGCGTGAGCTGCGCGTCGCGCGCGCGCTGCGCCATGCGCGCGATCTCGCGCTCGAGCCCGGCCAGGTCGAGGGCGTGGGCGTCGCGCACCACCGGCACCACCAGCCCGCGCGGCGCGCCCACCGCGATCCCCAGGTGCACCGCCGAGTGGTAGACGATGTCGGTGCCCCGGATCTCCGCGTTCACCGCCGGGACATCGGCCAGCGCCTGCACGCAGGCGCGCGCGAAAAAGCTCATGAACCCGAGCTTCACGCCGTGGCGGCGCTCGAACGCTTCGCGATGCCGGGCTCGGACCTCCATCACCCGCGTCATGTCGATCTCGTTGAACGTGGTGAGGATCGCGGCGGTGTGCTGCGCCTGCACGAGGCGCTCGGCGATGCGGAGCCGGATGCGGCTCATGGGCACCACCCGGTCGCCGGGCGCCTCCCCAGCGGGAGCCGGGGCCCCGGGCGGCGCGTCCGGCGCATCCGGCCGTTCCGCCGGCGGTGGGGGCGCGACGGGAGCGCCCGCCGCGGGCGCCCCCGCGGGGGCCAGCGCAGGGACGTGCCTGTCGGGGTCCTGCGGCGCGGCCGCGCGCAGCGCGTCCTCCTTGAGGATCCGCCCGCCGGGGCCGGTGCCCACGATCGCGGCCGCGTCCAGCCCCCGCTCCTCGACGATCCGACGGACGGAGGGCGAGAGCATCGCCGGCGCAGCGGCGGGCTTCCCGGCGGCGGCCGGAGCGGCGCGGCCCGCGGGAGGCGCGGGCGTCGGCACCGCGGCGGGGGGCGCGACAGCCGGCACCGCGGCGGCCGCGACCGTCGAGGCCGGCACCGCGGCGCGTGCGGCCGCCGGCGCCGGGCCGGCGCCGGCGGGGGCCACCTCGCCGTCCGCGGCCGCGCCCGGCGCGATGCGCCCGAGCACGTCGCCGACGCGCACCACGTCGCCGGCCTTGCGGACGTGCGTGAGCACGCCGGCCTGCTCGGCCACGATCTCGACCGCGGCCTTGTCGGTCTCGAGCGTGGCGACGGGCTCGTCCGCCCGCACCGTGCCGCCGTCGGGCCTGAGCCACTCCACGAGCGTCGCCTCGGAGATGGACTCGGCAAGACGCGGCACCTTCACCTCGAGGCTCACGCGCCGCCCTCCGCGCGCACCTCGGCGTGCGCGACGAGCGTGCCGTTCGCGCCGCCCTCGCCGGAGTCGCCGAACGCACGCGCGACGAGCGCCGCTTCCTGCTGTTGGTGGGTGGCGTAGAAGCCGGTCGCCGGCGAGGCCGCGCTGCGGCGCGCCACGAACGACAGCCGGAGGCCCGCCGGCACGACGTCCTCCAGGCGATGGCGCAGGTGGCGCCAGCCGCCCATGTTCGCCGGCTCCTCCTGCACCCAGCACAACTCGCGCGCGTGCGGGTAGGCGGCGAACACCGCCGACAGCTCGGCGGCCGGGAACGGGTAGAGCTGCTCCAGCCGCACGAGCGCCGCGTCGGCCGCGCCGCGCGCCTCCCGCGCCTCGCGCAGCGTGTAGTGGACCTTCCCGGTGGTGAGCAGGACGCGGCGCACATGCGCGGGATCGGCGAGCGCGTCGTCCAGCACGGCCTGGAACGTGCCGTCGCTGAACTCGCGCACCGGCGAGACCGCGAGCCTGTGCCGCAGCAGGCTCTTCGGGCTCAGGATGACGAGCGGCTTGCGGAACGAGCGGTGGAGCTGGCGCCGCAGCGCGTGAAAGAGCTGCGCCGGCGTGGTCAGGTTGCAGACTTGGAGATTGCGGTCGGCGCACAGCTCCAGGAAGCGCTCGAGCCGCCCGCTCGAGTGCTCGGGGCCCTGCCCCTCGTAGCCGTGCGGCAGCAGCAGCGTGAGGCCCGACATGCGGCTCCATTTGGCCTCGCCCGAGGCGATGAACTGGTCGATCGCCACCTGGGCCACGTTGGCGAAGTCGCCGAACTGGGCCTCCCACACGCACAGAGTGTGCGGGTCGGCGGTGGAGTGCCCGTACTCGAAGCCCAGCACCGCCGCCTCGCTCAACATGGTGTCGATGACCTCGAACCGGCCCTGTTCGGGCACCAGGTGCTGGAGCGGCACCCAGCGCCGGCCGTCCTCGGCGTCGAACAGCGCCGCGTGGCGGTGCGTGAACGTGCCGCGGCCGGTGTCCTGGCCGGACAGCCGCACGTTGCGGCCCTCGAGCAGCAGCGTGCCGTAGGCGAGGGACTCGCCCAGGGACCAGTCCACGCGGTTCTCGAGGAACATTCGCCGCCGCTCGGCCACGAGCTGGGCGATCTTCCGGTGCGGCCGGAAGTCGTCCGGCAGCCGCGTGACGCCGTGCAGCACCTGCTCGAGCATCTCGCGAGAGGCGCGCGTGTCGGCGCTCCAGTCGTCGCCGGCCCAGGTCAGCCCCTGCCAGGTGCCGCGAGGCTCGTGGCGGGCCGGCCGGATGGGCTCGCTCGAGGCGCGCCGGTGCGCGGCCCGGAGCGTCGTGTCGATCTCGCGCTCGAGCCGCTCGACCGCGGCCGCTTCGAGCACGCCCGCCTGCACGAGCCGAGCCGCGTACGTGCGCGCGGCCGGCGTGTGGCCGGCGATCCGCCGGTACATCACCGGCTGGGTGAAGGTGGGGTCGTCCATCTCGTTGTGCCCGTGCTTGCGGTAGCAGACCAGGTCCACGCACACGTCACGCTTGAACCGGGTGCGATACTCGAGCGCCAGCGTCATCGCGTGCACGCACGCCTCGGGGTCGTCGCCGTTCACGTGGAACACCGGCGCGTCCACGACTCGCATGATCGCCGAGGCGTAGCGCGTGGCGCGCGCGTCGTGCGGCGAGGTCGTGAACCCGATCTGGTTGTTCACGACCACGTGCAGCGTGCCGCCCGTCTGGTAGGCCGGCAGCTGCGCGAGCGCCAGCGTCTCGGGCACGATGCCCTCTCCCGAGAACGCGGCGTCGCCGTGGATGAGGACGGGGATCCCGCGGCGGCGCTCGCGGTCGGCCATCATCTCCTGCCGCGCGCGCATCGCCCCGAGCACGACCGGGTTGACGAATTCGAGGTGGCTCGGGTTGTAGGTGAGCGCCAGTCGGATGCGGCGCCCGTCTGGTAGCGTCGAGTCCGACGAGTACCCGAGGTGGTACTTGACGTCGTCGTGGCCCTGCACCTCCGGAGGCGCGAACGCCGACTCGAACTCGCTGAAGATGACCTCGAGCGGCTTCTTCATGATGTTGGCGAGGAAGTTGATGCGGCCGCGGTGCGGCATGCCGATCGTGAGCTGCTCCACGCCGAGCCCCGCCGCGCCCGCGACGAGGGCCTCGAACATCGGGATCAGCGATGCGGCGCCCTCGAGCGAAAAGCGCTTCTGCCCGGTGTAGCGGGCGTGCAGGAACTGCTCGAAGCCGTCCGCCTGCAGCAGCGCTCGCAGGATGGCGATGCGCACCGAGTCCGCGAGCGCCGGCCGGTTTCGGGTGGCCTCCATGCGCTGCTGGAGCCACTCGCGCTCGGCCGGGTCGGGGATGTCCATGAACTCGGCGCCCAGCGTGCCGCAGTAGGTCTCGCGCAGCGACTCCAGGAGCCGCCGGAGCGTGCCGCGGAACTCGCCGTGGAACGGCGCCTGCACCTCGCGGTCGAGGTCCGCTTCGCCCAGGCCGAACGACGCGAGCTCCAGGAACGGGTGCGAGGAGGGCGGCTGCTCGGCGAGCGGGTCGAGCCGCGCGGCGAGGTGCCCGAACTCCCGGTAGGCATGGACCAGTGCGAATGCGCTGTCCGGCCCGCCGGCGGCCGGCGGACGCCGCTCCCCCAGCTCCATGCCCGCGAAGAACAGCGCCCAGTCCTCGGCCACCGTGCGGGGATTCTCCAACCAGCGGCGGTGCTGCTCGTCGATGTAGTCAGCGTTCGCCCGCAGGATGAAATCCATCCGCCTGGACATGCGAATCCTCTGGGATGTCGGTGTTTGCACGGTCCGCGACCGTCTTGCGCTCGAGGCCATCTCCGCCGCGTCGGCGGCAACTTAGCACGAAGCGACCCGCCCGGACGGCGTGGCATTCTCCCGAGGGTTATCGTGCAGGGGCCGGTCGCGGGATCTTGGCGACGAAGTCGCTTGCGAGTTGCCCGGGACGGCATTGATCGCGCCCGCCGGAACCCCTCCTTCGCCGCGGGCGTGGACTCCGTGCCGCATGTCGCGGGCACGAACACCAGCGCAACGTAGGGGACGCGGTCGTGATGGACCAGGTCGGCGGACGGCCGCCACTCGCCTCGCGCGATTCAGGCAGTCGTCACCCCGACCGGATCGCACACCGCATCCCGGCCAACGCCGCGCCAGCGCGCTCGACGTACCGGGCCCGCGAGCAGTCCCCTCAGCCTGCCTCGCCGAATCCCATTGCGTGCGCCGGACGCATCTCCTAGCTTCCCGCAACCGAACCGCGCGCCGCGATGCGCCGCGCGTTTTCTCCGCCCACACGACGGCCGTGTGCTCTCTGTTCGGAGGGACTCGAGATGCCCCGCGGAACACGCTGGCTGGCGACGCTGACCGCCGTGCTCGGCCTGATGCAGGCAGTCCCCTCGTTCGCGCAGGCCCCCGATTCCGTGGCGGCCACGCCCCCGGCGGCCGGCGCGGCGCCTGCCGCGGAGCCCGAGGCCTCCCCGCAGCGGCCCCAGCTGCGCGCGAAGCCCATCCCGGCGAAGGCCGAGGCGGGGATCCGCCTCGACGGCCGGCTCGACGAGCCCGAATGGGCGGACGCCGAGGCGATCGCGAACCTCGTCCAGTTCGAACCCGAGGAGGGCGTGGCTCCCGCCGGGCGCACCACGGTCAGGGTGCTCGCGAGCCCCACCGGCATCGTCATCGGATTCCGTTGCGAGCAGGACACCTCGAACATCGTCTCCTTCTCCAAGGCGCGCGACGTCGAGTTGGATGAGGAGGACCACGTCCTCGTCGTGCTCGACACGTTCGGCGACGAGCGCTCGGGATTCGTTTTCGCGGTGAACCCCACCGGCTCGCGGTTCGACGGGCTCATCAACTCCACGGGCGACGACGTGAACAGCAGTTGGGACGCGGTTTGGGAGGCCGGGGTCACTCGGGACGCGTCCGGCTGGAGCGGCGAGATCCGGCTGCCCCTCCAGAGCCTGAGCTACAAGAGCGGGCTCGACCACTGGGGCTTCAACGTGGAGCGCCGGGTGCAGAGTCTGCAGGAATCCAGCCGGTGGTCGGGAGCCAAGCGGGACTACGAGATCTTCCAGATGACTCACGCCGGCGTGCTCGCGGGGCTGCCGAAGTTCGATGTCGGGCTCGGTCTCACGATCCGGCCCGGCGTGGTGGGCCGCTACTTCATGCCCGACGTCGAAGAGCCCCGCGAATTCGAGGGCGACGTGAGCCTCGACGTGACGCAGAAGCTGGGGCCCAACCTGAGCGGCACCGTCACCGTCAACACCGACTTCGCCGAGATCGAGGTGGACGAGCGGCAGACGAACCTCACGCGCTTCGACGTCCTGTTCCCCGAGAAGCGCTCGTTCTTCCTCGAGGGCGCCGACATCTTCGAGTTCGGGCTCGGCCTCGACCTCGAGGAAGCGAACGTGCTGCCGTTCTTCAGCCGGCGCATCGGCCTGTTCACGCCGGAGGGCGAGGACGAGGGGACCACGGTGCCGATCAACGTGGGTGGGAAGATCCAGGGGCGCGTGGGCGAGACGAACCTCGGCGCGCTCGTGGTGAGCTCAGGGGCCGTGGACGAGTTCGGCGTGCCGAGCACCGAAGTGGGCGTGCTCCGCGTAAGGCAGAACGTGCTCTCGGAGTCGTCCGTGGGCGTGCTCGCCACCTCGGGCGACCCGATCGGGCGGCGCGCGTGGACCGCGGGTGCCGACTTCACCTACCGCACTTCACGATTCCTGCAGGACAAGAACCTGCAGGCGGGGGCCTGGGTCCTGACGAATGACCGCGACGACCTGGCCGAGGACAAGACGTCCTACGGCGGGAAGCTCGCGTACCCGAACGACCTCTGGGACTTCGAGGCGACCTACTTCCGGATCGGCGAGGACTTCGACCCCTCGCTCGGCTTCATCCAGCGCGACGGCCACATCTTCTACGGCGCCGCCAAGGTCAGTCCCCGCCCCGAGAAGTCGGCGGTGAGGCTCTTCGACACGGCCTTGTCGTACTTCCAGAACTCCAAGGCCGATGGCGGCTGGGTGAGCTACCGGGCGCTGCTCACGCCGGCGGACGTGTTGTTCGAGAGCGGCGACCGTCTGGGGATCTTCGTGGAACCGCAAGGCGAGCGACCCGACGAACCGTTCGACCTGTTCGACTCGCCAGAGAAGACCGTCGAGTTGCTGGACGGCGAGTACAAGTGGACCCGTTACTCGGTGACCGGGACGCTCGCGGCCCAGCGCACTTTCAGCGGCTCCGTCACGTACGCGTTCGGCGGCTTCTACGACGGGGACCTGCAGACCGTGGAGGGCGACCTGCAGTTCAAGCCGAGCCCGCTCCTGACCCTGCGCTTCAACGGCGAACGGAACCACGCGACGCTTCCCGCGGGGGATTTCACCCAGTACCTCTGGGGCATGCGCTCGGAGCTCAAGCTCACGCCCGAGCTCCAGGCCACGAACTTCATCCAGTACGACAACGAGAGCCGCTCGCTGGGCTCCTCGTCGCGCCTGCGCTGGACGTTCCACCCCCAGGGCGACCTGTTCGTGACGTTCAACCAGAACATGGTCCGCACGTTCGAGACACCGCTCGAGGACCGTTGGATCTTCCTCACCGACCAGTTGCTGGTGAAGCTCCAGTACGCGTTCCGCCTCTGATCGGCCGGCTCCCCTTCGGCGAAGGCTCCTGGCCCCGCCGGTGCCCGCCCGGCGCGCCGCCCGGGCCCTCGCGCGAGGCGGCGCGCGTGGAGCCGAAAAAAATCCGGTTGGCAGCGGCCGCCGCGATGCCACAGAATGATATGACGCGAGTCGCACACCACGGACCGATCGGCGGCGTGGCCCGCGCATTCCGAGCCACGGGATGCCCACGGGCGGAAGGCGGAAGGAATCGGCGGCCTCCGGATGACGCGTGGATCGCGCGTCGCACATCCAGCGGCGGTCGCAGCCCCGCAGACTGCGGTCCAAGCTTGCCGTAACGGGAGGTATGCCCCAATGGTTCACGGCGAAGTCACCGCCGGAGGCCGCTCCGCACCTCCGATCCTCGTGGCCACCGAGCTGCGGAAGGCCTATGGCCAGCGGCCCGCCCTGCTCGGGCTGTCCCTGTCGCTCGCGCCCGGGCGCATCCTGGGATTCCTCGGCCCCAACGGCGCCGGCAAGACCACCGCGATCCGCATCCTCACCACGATGATGGAGCCCGACGCGGGCACGTTCACCGTGGACGGCGTCGGCTCCGACCGGCCGGAGGAGATCCGGCGGCGCATCGGTGTGCTCCCCGAGAGCCTCGGCTTCCACAAGCACATGACCGGGCTCGAGACGCTCACGTTCTTCGGACGGCTCTACGGGATGCCCGCGAAGGAGGCGCGTGCGAAGGGCATGGCGCTGCTCGAGGAGGTCGGGCTCGAGAAGCGCGCCACGTCCACGGTCGGCTCGTACAGCCGCGGCATGCGCCAGCGCCTCGGCATCGCGCGCACGCTCGTCAACGACCCGGCGGTCGTGTTCCTCGACGAGCCGACGCTCGGGCTCGATCCGCGCGGCCAGCAGGAGCTGCTCGAGCTGATCCGCAAGGTGGCGCACGGCCGCCGCGTCGGGATCGTGCTGTGCAGCCACGCGCTGCCCGAGGTGGAGTCGTTGTGCGACGACGTCATCATCCTGAACCTGGGCCAGATCGTCGCCTCCGGAACGGTCACCGACGTGATCGGGCGCACGCAGCGCGAGGTCATGCAGCGGAACAGCATCCGCCTCCAGGTCCCCCCGGAGTCGGCCGCCGCCGCGCAGCGCGCCGTCGCCGCGGTGCCCGGCGTCGCGCGCGTGACGCCCACCGGGGAGACCGCCGGCTGGTTGCGCGTGGACCTCGCCAGCGCCGCCGGGGAGGCGAACGGGGCCCGTACCGTCAACAACAAGATCCTCGAGGCGGTCATCCACGGTGACATCCCGGTCCTCAGTTTCGAGACCGAGGGCGGCCGGCTCCAGGAAGTGTTCCTGCACCTGACCGAGGAGGCCGTGCGATGAGCAGCGCCAGTTCCACCTACGCCCCCGGGGTCGCCGCGGGCCGCTCGGCCCCCACCTGGTGGGTGGTGTTCCTGCGTGAGGCGCACGAGCTCTGGGTCGGCGGCAAGGCCCCTATCCTGCTGCTCGTCTACACCGTGCTGCTCGGCCTGCTCACCTACGTCATGGCGAGCAACAGCGAGCTGAGCCTGATCCCGCCGCAGGAGATGGTCTACGAGACGCTCAAGGGCGCGTTCGGGTTCAGCCTGTTCATCCTGATGGTGGTGGGCGCCGACAGCATCAGCGGCGAACGCGAACGCGCGACGCTCGAATCCCTGCTGCTCACGCCCACGAGCCGCCGGCAGATCGTGCTTGGCAAGTTCCTCGCCTGCATCACGCCCTGGCCGATGGCGATGCTGATCTGCATCCCGTACCTCAAGGCGATCTCGCAGGGCAACCCGGTGTTCGGCGAGGCCGTGTACTGGGGAACGATCACGAGCGCGCTGCTCGTCCCGGCGTTCGCCGGGCTTGGCATGCTGGCCAGCTTCTGGTCGAACTCGAACAAGAGCAGCTACTTCACCGCGCTCGCGCTGTACGTCCTGTTCCTCGTGCCGACGACGCTGCCCGGCCGGGCGCAGACCGGCGTGATGGGCGCGCTGCTGCAGCAGGCCAATCCGATCGCGTCCACGTACCATTTCCAATCCAAGGTCCTCGTGAACAACCGGACGTTCGCCGAGTTCTGGCCGTGGCTGGTCGCACCGGCGCTGCTGTCGCTGCTCATCTACGGTCTGCTGTTCGCGTACTTCGGCCCGGGCCTGAGGCTCGAGGCAGGACGCGCGAGCCGGTTCTGGGACCGGATCGGCAGGCTCATCGGGGTGAAGGCGCTGCTCGTAGCCTCGTGTCTGGCGGTCGCCGCCTCGCCCGTGCACGCGCAGTCCCCCGACCCCCCTCCGGCCCAGGAAATGCCGACCACGCCGGGCGGTGTCGCGCACGGCTCGATCCCGCCGAACCCCATCCACATCGACCTGGACCTCCACTACGTCACCGTGAAGCAGGGGGATCCGGTCTTCTACAAGTCCACGCTCCGGAACGACGGCAGCGAGAAGTCGCCGCCGATCTGCGTGGCCATGAACATCATCAACCTGAACGCGGCCGGCGACATCGTGGACCCGGAGGACTGGTCTCCCCAGCGCACGCAGTACGTGGACACGATCGAGCCGGGCGCGACGGCGACGTTCTCGTGGAGGGTGAACGCCATCCTGGACGGCGACTACCTGATCTACATGGTGGTCATCCCGGAGCCCTCCGGGAAGGACGCCACGAGCCAGGTCGTGGCGAGCTCCGGCGTCCACCTCACGGTCACCAAGTTCACCAAGCTGAACCCGGCCGGCGTGCTTCCGTACGCGATCGGCGGCCCGGTCCTGCTCACGGCGGCGATCATCTTCCTCTACCGCCGTCGCCGTCGCGAGCTCGACGCGGGAGCGGCGTCATGAGCGGCGCCCGCTGCGCCGCGGCGCATCTCGCCCTCGTCGTACTCGCGGGCTGGGCGGTCGCGGCTCCCGCACCGGCGGCGCCCGGCGACATCGTCGTACACGCCTCGAGCCTCCCCAAGGGGGCGCTCTCCGAGTTCTCGCTCATCGCCGATCCGTCGGCCGCCGGCGGCAAGCTGGCCGGCACACCGCAGACCGGCGGCAATCTCGACCCGCCGCCGGAGGACGATCCGAACGTGACGTTCAAGGTTCAGGTCCAGGGCGGCGTGCCCTATCGGTGCTGGGTCCGCATGAAGGTGGGCGCGCCGAAGGGCGTGTCCAAGGCGAACCGTCTGTGGGTCCAGTTCACGGACGCGGTGGACGCCAGGGGGAAGTCGGCGTTCAAGCCGGGCACCGCGAGCTATCTCACGGCACAGGGCCCCGCTCAGTCGGGCTGGGTGTGGGTTCCGTGCGACGCCGATCCCAAGGGGACACGTGTCGCGTTCCGCACGAGCGGCGAGGTCACAGTGCGCATCCAGGCGGGCATGGAGGGCGTCGGCTTCGACCAGTTCGTCCTCAGCCCCGCTCGGTTCTTGGAGAAAGCCCCCACCGACACGGTGGTGGCGCGCTAGGAGGAGCGTCCCATGTCGGGTGAGAAGGGTTGGTCCGGCCTGCTCGGGCAGTCGCTCAAGGTCGCCCTGGTCGCGTTCGTCGTGCTTCAACTCAAGGAGTTGAAGGATGCCGGCCGCTTCGACACCGTGGGCACGGCCGTCGACGGCGGCCTGATCGGTGCTGGCACGTTGCTCCTCGACGCCGTGATGTCCGCCCTGCGCCGGGGCCGCAGCGCCCAGGAAACCCCTTCGGCCTCCGCGTCGTGAGCCACGCGGGCGTTCATCGCGGGATTCGGGTCCCGGCCCGGCGCTCCCGGCGCGGGGCCGGACCTCTGCTCACGCTGGCGCTGGGGCTGGTGGCATCGGGCTGCGCGACCTCCACGCCGGGCGACGACGGCGTCGTGCTCGATGTGGATGCCGATTCCGTGGCCGTGCGCGGGCTTGCGGCGGACGCCCGCACGGCGCCGGATGGCCGGCCGTTCGAGTTCCGCGCCGTGTGCATGCAGGCCGCCGAGCACGACGGCCGCCCGTACGTCCTGAGCAAGTGGCTCGAGGACCCGGCGGTCCCGCGGGAGATGGGCCACTACCACGGCGACTTCAAGGTGAAGGGTCATCACTGGGTGCTGGAGCGGCGTTTCAAACGCTGAATCCGGGACGATGGAACGCTGCACGGCAGGACTCCCGCCCCCGGTCGCGCAGCCGGGCGACCCCGGACGGCGTGGATCCCGTCCCACGACGCCGCCGGAACGACGGCGGCCACGAGAAAGGGCAGAATCCATGCGGAAATCGATGACGGAGTCCGCCGCGAGGCGGGCAGCGGCGCCGGCCGGCAGCCTTGCGCTCCGGGGCTCGCTGGCGGCTGCGCTCGCGCTGGGCCTGCTCGCCGGTTGCGCTCAGAAGCAGGAACCGACCGCGGCGGCAGCCGCGAAGGCGCCGGACGCGCCGGGCCATTGGACCGCCGAGAAGGGGCTCGAGACGCTGGATGCCGCCCGCTTCGCCAGCTCGACAAAGGTCACGAACGAGTGGTTCCCCCTCTCGCCGGGCCTGCGGTTCACGTTCGAGGGATCGGCGGTGGACGAGGAGGGCATCACGATCCCGCTCAGGATGGTGCTCACCACCACCGACCTCACGAAGACCATCGGCGGCGTCGAGTGCGTCGTGAACTACGACCTGGACTGGAAGGAAGGCCAGCTCGTCGAGGCCGAGAACGCGTTCTTCGCGCAGGACGACAGCGGCAACGTCTGGCTGATGGGCGAGTATCCCGAGGAATACGACGACGGCGACGGCGTGGTGACGCTGAACCCGGCATGGTTCCACGGGCTCGAGGGCGCCAGCGCGGGCATCCTCGTTCCCGGCCGGCCGGCCCTCGGGAGCCGGAGCTTCTCGCAGGGCTACTCCGAGGCCGTGGACTTCACCGACCGCGGCAAGGTGGACTCGGTCGGCGTGCGTACCTGCGTACCCGCGGACTGCTATGACGACTGCGTCGTGATCGCCGAGGGCAGCGCAGGCGAGTCTGAGCTCGAGCAGCTCAAGTACTACGCACGCGGGGTGGGCAACGTGCGCGTCTGGTCGCGCGGCGCGAAGGACGTGGACAAGCAGCGTCACGTGCTCGTGAAGGTGGAGAGGATCGACGCGAAGGAGCTGGCGAAGGTGCGGGCGGCCGCGCTCGAGTTGGAGAGGGGCGGCTACGCCCGCAACAAGACCTACGCGCAGACCTCGCCGCTCAAGGGCCCCGGCGTCGCGAGCCGCTGAGCTCTCCGAGGAACCGCACCCCCGGCGCGATGCCGCCGGAGGCCGCGTCTCACCCGACTCGAGGCCGTCGCGTCCTGGCCATCCCCCGGCCCGGTTGGCACATCCGTGGCCGGGTACGGGCCGGTGGCCCATCCCGGGCGCGCCCGTACTCCAAAGGGATGATGTCACATAGACCTGAGTTTCGTGGTGTCTGACAACTCGGCACGGTCCTCGCAAGTACGTTCGAACAGGTGGCTCCCCTCGGGATGCCACCGGACACGGGCTCGCGGGGGCGAGGGCGTCCGCGGGCGTCGGGGCGGCCCACGGCGCCCTGGCCTCCACCGTGCCCAGCGTGCCGCGGAGGGCATACCATGAACGAGTTCCTCATCCTAATCGAGCACGCTGCCGCCGCCGGCTGGATCGCGCTCTGCGTGCTGGCCGCGGCCTCCATCGGCCTGCTCATCCACGACCAACTGAGCGCCCGGAGTTCTTCGGCCCATCGCTCGGAGCAGGAGCGCAAGGCCGCCTGAGCCCCGACCCGGCCCGGCCGGGCGGAACCGACCCCACTTCGTACGCGAGATGACCCGCGGCGAGGTGGGGTCTTCGTCTGTCCGGACTCCGGCTGGAGCATTGGTAGCCGGCTCGCTTCGGTAGACCCCCGGATCCCAGTGCGCTCCAGCAGGCCTGCGTGGGATCGTTCCCGTTGGCCTCGAAGCGGAGGACGCAAGCGCCTCGGAAGCTGCGACATGCAGGGCTCGGGCCGCGACTGACGCAGTCGGACCCAGGAATCAGGCCCTCGCAAAAGATTTGCAATGACATCCTCATGCGGGCCGTACTAGAATTTAAGGAGTCAGTAACCCCACTCTCTCTCCAGACGGCCACGATCGGACCGACCTCGCGCTGCGCCTTGCCGCTGTGGATCGCGGTGTCTTGGCGAGGGCCCGGTTCGAGGGACGACGCCAGCCCTGCCCGTTCCCGGGCGGGGCCGGATCTCCGCTCGGCCTGCCCAACTGGATACGGGTGAGGCTACGCGACCGCGTTCCGTTGCGACGCTCCCAGCCGGGAGCGTGGGTTCCGAGCCGTCCGTCTGGAGGTCCTCCGCCATGATCGGTCACGTTGTCCAGTCCAGCCTGAGGCTGCGCGCCCTGGTGGTCGTCTTCGCGGTCATCGTGATGGCGATCGGGGTCGTGTCGCTCAGGAGAATGCCGGTCGATGTCTATCCCGAGATCCTGCCCGTCACCGTGACGGTGCAAACCGAGGCTCTCGGTCTGTCGGCCGAAGAGGTCGAGCAGCTCATCACGGTCCCGATCGAAGCCGACCTCCTCACCGGCACGCCATGGGTGGACGTGATGCGGTCCGAATCGGTCCCGGGTCTCTCGTCCATCGAGCTGGTGTTCAAGCCCGGCACGGACCCGATGCATGCGCGGCAGGTGGTGCAGGAGCGCCTGACGCAGGCGCACGCACTGCCCAACGTTTCGCATCCGCCGCAGATGCTGCAGCCGCTCTCCTCGACGAACCGCGTCATGCTGGTGTCGCTCACCTCCGACCAGCAGTCGCTCATCGAGATGTCGGTGCTCGCCCGCTGGACGATCCGCCCGCGCCTGCTCGGCATCCCCGGTGTGGCGAACGTGTCCGTCTGGGGTCTGCGCGAGCGCCAGCTCCAGGTCCGGGTCGAACCCGAGAAGCTGCGGGACGCGCGCGTGACGCTGCTCCAGATCATCAAGACCGCGGGCAACTCGCTGTGGTACTCGCCGCTCACGTTCCTCGAAGCCTCCGTCGCCGGCACGGGCGGGTTCGTGGAGACGCCCAACCAGCGCATCGGCGTCCGCCACGTGCTGCCCATCTCGACCGCCGCCGATCTCGCCAAGGTCCCGGTCGAAGGTACCGGCGTGCGGCTCGACCAGGTCGCGACCGTGGTCGAGGATCACCAGCCCCTCATCGGCGACGGCCTCAACCAGGGCGGGCAGGGCCTGCTGCTGGCGGTCGAGAAGCTCCCCGGCGCCAACACCCTCAAGGTCTCGGACGACGTGATCGCAGCGCTCGAGGCGCTCAAGCCCGGCCTGGGCGGGATCGAGTTCGACACGCGCGTTTACCACCCGGCGAGCTACATCCGGTCCGCGATCGGCAGCGTCTCGAACGCGCTCGTCTTCTCGCTCGTCCTGCTCGTCGTGATGCTGCTCGCCGTGCTCGGCACCTGGCGGGCCGCGGTGATCGGCCTCGTCACGATCCCCGCCTCGCTCATCGCCGCCGCGCTGGCGCTTTACTTCACGAAGACGACGGCCAACGTCATGCTGTTCGCCGGGCTCGTGATCGCCCTCGGCGTCATCGTCGACGACCTGATCGTGTTCACGGGCGGCGTGCTGCGCCGACTTCGGGACGGCAGCGCCACCTCGGCCGCGAAGGCCATCGTGGACTCCTCTGGCGAGGTGCGCCGTTCGATGATCTTCGCGACCGCCTGTCTGCTGCTCGCGGCGCTGCCGCTGCTGTTCCTGCGCGGCGAGGCCGGTGAGTTCGTGAAGCCGATGGTCCAGGCCTACGGTCTCGCGGTTCTCGCCTCGATGCTCGTGGCGGCCACGCTCGCTCCCGCGCTCGCCCTGTTCCTGCTCGGCGGTGTGCGGACGGGCTCCGGAGAGTCGCCCTTCGTCCGGTGGGTCGCATCCATGGCCGAAGGGGTCTCGCCGGCGATGGGCCGCGCCCTGGCGGTCCTCGCGATCGTGGCCGGGCTTGTGGCCGTGGCGCTCGTGCCCCGGCTCCGGGCGCCGGTCGCCCCGACGTTCAAGGAGTTCGATCTCATGATCCACTGGGACGCCCAGCCCGGGACGTCGCGTACCGAGATGAACCGGATCATGGGCCTCGCCGCCGCCGAGCTTCGCGGCGTGCCGGGCGTGCGAAACGTCGGCGGTCACGTCGGCCGAGCCATCCTGGCGGACAAGGTCGTGGGTATCCATTCCGGCGAGCTGTGGGTGAGTCTCGACCCCTCCGCCGACTACGACAAGACGGTCGCGACCATCGAGGATGTCGCCCGTGGCTACCCGGGCGTGGACGCCGATGTCGTGACCTACCTGAGCGCCCGCTTCGGCGAGGTGCTGTCGCGCGTGGACGAACCGATCCGTGTCCGGCTCTACGGCCAGCGGCTCGACGTCCTCAAGGACGAGGCTGCGAAGCTCAGCACGACGCTCGCCGGGATCCAGGGCATCTCCGACGTGAGAACGCACGATGAGCCCACCGAGCCGATCGTCGAGATCATGGTGGACCTCGAGAAGGCCAAGGCTCACGGCGTGAAGCCGGGCGACGTGCGCCGCTCCGCGGCCGCTCTCGTCTCCGGGATGATGGTCGGCAACCTGTTCGAGGAGCAGAAGCTGTTCGAAGTCGTGGTCTGGAGCGAGCCGCGCGTCCGTCACAGCCTGGAGGCGATCCGCAACCTGCTCGTGGACGCGCCCGGCGGCCGGCACGTTCGCCTCGGCGACGTCTCCAGTGTCGAGATCGTCGCAGCGCCGCAGGTCATCCAGCGCGAGAACGTCGCCCGTTACGTGGACGTGGTCGCCGACGTCCGGGGCCGACCGGTGGCCGCGGTCGCGGCGGACGTGAACGCGCGGCTCCGGGGCACGGCGTTCCCGCTCGAGTACCGCGCCGAGCTGCTGGGCGGGTTCGCGGCCCAGGAGGCGGCGAAGGCGCGCATGAAGTGGGTGGCGTTCGCGGCCGCGATCGGCATCCTGATCATCCTCCAGGCGGCGTTCTCGAGCTGGCCGCTGGCGATCATGTTCCTCGTCTCGCTGCCCGTTGCGCTCGGCGGGGGCGTTCTCGCGGCGTTCGCGACCGGCGGCGCGCTTTCGCTCGGCGCCGCGGCCGGACTCCTCATGGTGTTCGCGGTCAGCGTCCGGCAGGGCATCCTGCTCGTCCAGCGCTACATGAACCTCCGCCGTGAAGGTCTCGAGTGGGGTCCCGAGCTGTTCGCCCGCGGCGTGAGCGAAAGCGCCCCCGGCGTGCTCATGACGGCCCTCGTCACGGGCGCCACGCTCCTGCCATTCGCCGTCTTCGGCTCCCGGCCGGGCCACGAGATCCTCGGGCCCATGGTCGTGGTCATCCTCGGCGGTCTCGTGACCGCGACGATCTACTCGCTCTGCGTCCTGCCGGCTCTCTACGCCCGGTTCGGTGAGCGGGCAGAGATCGAGGAAGTCGAAGATCTCGATGTCGACACGCACACTTCACCCGAACTCCAGCGGATCTGACGGAGGTGACCCCCATGAATCTCTCCCGCATCACGACGGTGGCCCTGATCGGCGCGGCACTCGCGCTCGCGAGCTGCAGGTCCGACAAGACGGCCACGGTGCATCATCCGGCCAAGCTCGACTCGACCGAGGTGAAGGGCATCATGCGCGTCACCCTCGAACCCCGCGCCGCCGAGCGCATCGGACTCCAGACGGCTGAGGTCGAAGCCTCCGGCGCCCGCACCACGATCCCGTACGGCGCCCTCATGTACGACACGAAGGGCAAGACCTGGGTGTTCACGAGCACCGGGCCCCTGTCGTTCGTGCGCAAGGAAGTGGTCGTCGAGGACATCCAGGGCGACAGGGTCATCCTCTCCGACGGGCCACCCTCGGGGACCGTCATCGTCAGCGTCGGGGCCGCCGAATTGATGGGCGCCGAGCACAAGTACGGCCACTAAGGCCGTTCCGGGAGGTCTCCGACCATGTTCCGCTGGTTCGTCCGATCGAGCCTCAAGTACCGATTCATCGTGTTGGCGGCGGCGGTCGCCATGATGGCGATCGGGATGGAGCAGATGCGCAACCTGCGCGTCGACGTCTTCCCCGAATTCGCCCCGCCGATCGTCGAGATCCAGACCCCGTGTCTCGGCCTCTCCCCCACGGAGGTCGAGGCGCTCGTCACCATCCCCATCGAGCAGGCGCTGGCCGGCCTGCCGAACGTGGACATCCTCCGCTCGAAGTCGGTCACCGACCTGTCGTCGGTGAAGCTGATCTTCAAGCGCGACGCCGATCCGATGCTCGCCCGCCAGCACGTGCAGGAAGGGCTGGCGACGATCATCGAGGTCATCCCCAAGGACGTGGGCCCGCCTGTCATGTTGCAGCCGTTGTCGGCGACGGCCCGGTTCATGAAGATCGGCGTCTCGTCGAAGAAGCTTTCCGTGGTGGACCAGTCCATGCTGGCGTACTGGACCATCCGGCCGCGCCTGCTCGCGGTCCCGGGCGTGGCGAACGTGGCCATCTGGGGCGAGCGCATCGACATGCTCCAGGTCCAGGTCGAGCCGGCCCGGCTCCGCCAGAACGGCATCACCGTGCAGGACGTCATGGACGCAACCTCGGACGCGCTCGAGGCCGGCCTCATGACCCACTCCGAGGGCGCGTGGATCGGGACGGGCGGCTTCATCGACACGCCGAACCAGCGCCTCGGGATCCGGCACAAGCTGCCGATCGTGGATCCGAATTCGCTCGGTGAAGTCACCATGAAGGGCAAGGATGGCCGGAACGTGCGGATCAACGAGGTGGCCCAGATGGTCAAGGGTCACCAACCGTTGATCGGTGACGCCGTCATCAACGGCGGCCCGGGCCTCCTGCTCATCGTCGAGAAGTTCCCGTGGGCCAATTCGCTCCAGGTCACGCGGGGTGTGGACGAGGCGCTCGCGGCCCTCCGGCCCGGACTCCCCGACCTCGAGATGGACGAGCACATCTTCCGTCCGGCGGGATTCGTCGAACTCTCCATCAAGAACCTGACGAACTCGCTGCTGCTGGGCTGTCTGTGCGTGGTGATCGTGCTCGCGCTCTTCCTGTACGAGTGGCGCGTCGCGCTCATCACCTGCATCGCCATCCCGCTGTCGCTCATGGCCGCGATGATGGTGCTGTACGCGCGAGGAACGACGATCAACACCATGATCCTGGCGGGGTTCGTCATCGCGCTCGGCTCGCTCGTGGACGACGCCATCGTGGACATCGAAAACGTCGTCCGAAGATTGCGCCAGAACCGCAAGGAGAACCTGGGCAGGTCCCCGATGCGCGTGATCCTCGACGCTTCGCTCGAGGTCCGTCACGCCATCGTGCACGCGACGCTCATCGAGGTGCTCGCGCTGATGCCGGTGTTCTTCCTGGGCGGGCTCTCCGGGGCCTTCTTCACCCCGCTGGCGATCTCCTATTCACTCTCGCTGCTGGCCTCCATGGTCGTGGCGCTGACGGTGACGCCGGCGCTCGCGTACATCCTGGTCGCCCGGGCGCCGATCGAACGGGAGTCGCCGCTGGTCGCGTGGCTCAAGGGCGTCTACGAGGGGGTCCTCCGCGTCGTGCTCCCGAAACCCGCGATCGCGTACGCCACCGTTGCCGTGTTCGCCGTGGCCGGCCTGGTGGTCGCGCCAAGGCTCGGCCAGTCGCTGCTGCCGGAGTTCAAGGAGCGCGACTTCCTCATGCACTGGCTCACCGAACCGGGGACGTCGGTCACCGAGGAGGTGCGAGTCACCGCCGCCGCCTACGACGAGCTCAGCAAGATCCCGGGCGTGCGGAATTTCGGCTCGCACATCGGCCAGGCGCTGGTCATGGACGAAGTCTACGGCGTGTACTTCGGCGAGAACTGGATCAGCATCGACCCGAAGGTGGACTACGACAAGACGCTCGCCGCGGTCCAGGCCGCCGTGGACGGCTATCCCGGGCTCGTGCGGGACGTGCAGACGTACCTCAAGGAGCGTATCCGCGAGGTTCTCACCGGCTCGCCCACCGCGATCACCGTGCGTGTCTACGGCGACGACCAGGACACCATCCGGGCCAAGGCGGACGAGATCAAGCACATCTTCGAGGGCATCGAGGGCATGGTGGACCTCAAGGTCGAGTCGATCAAGCAGATCGCCCAGCTCGACGTGAAGGTGGACCTCGAGAAGTCGGTCTACTACGGGGTCAAGCCGGGCGACGTGCGACGCACGGCGGCCGCGCTCGTCACCGGCACCGAGGCGGGCGACATCTTCCGCGACGGCAAGGCGTACGACGTCAATGTGTACAGCACGCCCGAGTACCGGCACAGCGTCCAATCGATCTACGACCTGCCGATCGACACGCCGCGACACGGGCAGGTGAGGCTGGCGGACCTGGCTTCGGTGAAGCTCGTGTCCACGCCGAACGCGGTCGAGCGCTGGCAGATGAAGCGCAAGATCGACGTGCGGGCGAACGTGCGCGGCCGGGACCTGGGCTCGGTCGTGGCCGACGCGCGCGCGAAGCTCGCCACCATCTCGTTCCCCGAGGGTTACCACCAGGAGATGCTGGGCGAGTACCAGGAGCGCGAGGCGGCGGGCCGCCGGATGCGATGGCTCATCGTGGTCTCGATGGTCGGGATCTTCCTGATCCTCCAGGCCGCGGTGAATGACTGGGGCCTGGCGTTCATCGGCTTCATCTCGCTTCCGGCGGCGCTCGTCGGCGGCGTCCTTTCGGCGTGGCTCGGCGACGGCATCATCTCGCTCGGCTCGATCGTCGGGTTCCTCACCGTGCTGGGAGTCGTGGCCAGGAACGGGATCATGCTGCTCACCCACTTCCAGCACCTCGAACGCGAAGAGGGCGAAACGTTCGGCATGGATCTCGTGATCCGGGGCGCGAAGGAACGGTTGTCGCCGATCCTGATGACCGCCACGACCACGGGCCTGGCCCTGCTCCCGCTGCTCATCGCCGGCACCATCCCCGGCCACGAGATCGAGCACCCGATGGCCGTCGTGATCCTCGGCGGGCTCCTCACCTCCACGACGCTCAACCTGCTCGTCGTCCCGGCGCTCTACCTGCGATTCGGGCGGCGGAAGGCGCGCGTCGCGGTGACCCCGACGGCCTGAAGCGGCAGGGACTTGCGGTGGGCCGGGCGAATGCCCGGTCCACCGTTCAGGTCCCCGACGGGGACCGCCGATAACCCCCACTCAGCGTCAGCTCGCGAGCCGGGCCGCCCTCCAGAAACCGGCGCTCGCCCCGGCCTGCCCGCCCCTCCACCCGTTGAAAGGAGTTGCCAAGGTGAACCGGATCGCCCGTGACTGGAACTGGATGTCCCCGGCCCGCCACCTCGCGCTCGGGATCGCGTTCGCCTCGCTCCCCGCGACCGCGCTCGCCGGCGTCAAGGTGTTCGAGACCGAGGGTCACACGCTGGAGCTCGGCATGCGGCTCCAGCAGCGCCTGGAATACGAGACCGCCGCCCCCGGCACGGGCGGGAACACCGATGCACGCCGCGATTTCCTGGTGCGGCGGGCGCGGCTCAAGGCGAACGGCAAGATGCAGGGCGTGAGCTACGGATTCGAGTGGAAGATCGACGCCACCGACGCCGCCAACTCGACCGTCACCTCGGCGCCGGCCACGCCGGCCGCGGGGGTGGAGAACGCCTGGTTCCAGTACCCGCTCAGGGGTGCCGCGCTCGAGATCCGCGCAGGGCTCTACGACCAGCCGTTCTCCCGGGATCGGCTCACCTCGGACTCGCAGCAGCTGGCCGTGGACCGCGGAGAGGTCTCCAACGTGCCGGATGCCCTCGGGCTCGCGGACAACGTCGTGGGCTTCCACTTCCTCGGCCGGACGAAGGACAGCCGTGTGATGTACGCGGTCGGCCTGTTCGACAACCGCTTCATTGGCGCCGCTCTCCAGGACAACCCGATGCTCGTGGGCCGACTGGACCTGAACCTCGACTCCACCAAGGACCTCTACCAGGACGCGCATTTCGGCACCGACCGCTGGTGCTCGGTCGGCGTGAACGGCAGCATCCAGACGGGCATCGAGAACGCGGCCGGCGCGGACGACAGCACCCACGCCGCGATCGGCGTCGACGGCATGCTGGACATGCCCTTCGGCAAGCAGCGTGTGTTCGTCCGCGGCGAGCTGAGCGCGCTGCGCACCGAGTGGCACGGCAGCACCCGCGAGAACCACTCGACGGTCAAGATGCTCGGGGCGGGCGTGCTGTTCAACGAGCGCTTCCAGCCGTTCGTCCGGTTCGATCAGGTGCGCTCGGACGCCCTCGCCCCGCGCGGCGGCGACCGGGACATCACGTACGCCGGGGCGAACTGGTACCTCCGCGGCCACCGGCTCAAATTCCAGGGTGACCTGCGCTTCCAGTCCGGGACCGGCGAGGCCGTGGACGGGGCGAGGATGCAGGCACAGATGGACTTCTGACCGCGCGGCAGCACCTCGCCTCAGCTCAAGCCGACCCCCGGCTCCCGAGAGGACGCCGGGGGTCTTCGTTCCCGCCCGACGCCCCCCGGCTCGGGCGCGCGGACCGGCCCGGGGTCGGCCGCGCGGCGCCGCCCGGGGACGCGGGCCGGGCGGGAGGTCAGGATCGCGATGCTGCGGGCCCGGGGCCGCCGGGGGTCCCCCGGAACGCCCGCGCGGTCTCGGCGAAGCCGGCGAGCCTCGCCTCGACGAGCTGGTTCAGCTCACCGGCCGCGCGGCCGGTGAGCAGCTCCATCGCCTCGTCCACCGATTCGACCGCGACCACGCGGAACCGCCCCTCGCCGGCCGCGGCCACGACGTCGGGCCTCAGCATGAGATGCTTCACGTTGCTGCGCGGGATGAGCACGGCCTGCTCCCCGGTGAGGCCGCGGTCCCGGCAGACGTCGAAGAAGCCCTCGATCTTCTCGTTCACGCCGCCGATCGCCTGCACCTGCCCGTGCTGGTTGACCGAGCCCGTGAGCGCGACGGACTGCCGGATGGGGACCTCCGCGAGCGCTGAGAGCAGCGCGCACAGCTCCGCGAGCGAGGCGCTGTCGCCCTCCACCGCCCCGTAGGACTGCTCGAACACGAGGCTCGCCGAGAGCGAGAGCGGCGCGTTCCGGGCGAAGCGGGCGCCCAGGAACCCGGCCAGGATGAGCACGCCCTTCGAGTGGATGGGACCGCTCAGCTCGACCTCGCGCTCGATGTCCACGACCTCGCCCCTGCCGACGCGCACCCGGGCCGAGATACGCGTGGGGTATCCGAAGTCGTACTCCCCCAGACGCACGACCGAGAGCCCGTTCACCTGCCCCACGCTCCCGCCCCGCGTGTCGATGAGGATGGTCTCGCGGCGGATCTCCTCGAGCAGCCGCTCGCGCAGGCGGCTCGCCCGCCGCACCTGTTCGGCCACGGCCTGCTCGACGTCGGCCACGGACGCGACGGCACGCCCGGCGCGCCCGGCCCAGAAGTCCGCCTCCCGCAGCAGGTCCACGACGGGGCGCATCCGGATGGACAGCTTCCCGGCGTCGCCGGCGAGGCGGGCGGCGTGCTCGAGCACGCGGGCGACCGCGCCGCGGTCGAACGGTCGCAGCCCCTCCTTCCGCACGATCGTCGCGACCAGGCGGGCGTAGACCGCCTGGTTCCCGTCGCCGCGGTCCATGCTGTCCTCGAAGTCCACGATGACCTTGAACAGCTCGAGGAAGTCCGGGTCCAGAGCGGAGAGCAGGTAGTAGAGGGTGCGGTCCCCGAACAGCACGACCTTGCAGCCGTCGAGCGGGACGGGCTCGGGCTCGAGCGACACCGTGGTCGAGATGCCGAGCAGCTGCCCGATGGACTCGATCCGCACCTCCCCCCCGCGGATCGCGCGCTTGAGCGCGTCCCAGGCGTGGGGCTGCTGCAGGACCTTGATCGCGTCGAGGATGAGGTAGCCGCCGCTCGCCCGCTGCAGGGCGCCCGCCTTCGCCAGCGTGAAGTCGGCGATGAGCGCTCCGAACTCGGCGACGTGCTCGACCCGGCCCATGAGGTTGGCGTAGGTCGGATTGTCCTCGTAGACGACCGGGGCGCCGCTCCGGCCGCCGTTGTCCACGAACACGTTGACCGCGTAGCGGCGGAACGACGGTCCGTCGGGCTGGGCGCGGCGGAACGCGCGGCGCAGGGTGGCCTCGAGGCCCTCCTCCGAGGGCTGAAGGAAGTCGTCCGCGTGCTCCACCACGTCGTTCTCGACCTCGTCGAGGTAGCGGACCACCTGCTGCAGCTCGCGGTAGCGCGCGCGCAGCTCGTCGACGTGCCGGCGAACCACCCGCTCGGCGAACTCGCGGTCGAGGGTCAGCTGATCCTCGCGGTGCTCCCGCTCCAGCTCGTGGGCGTCGCGGAACACCTTGGCCAGCTCCTCCCGCGTGCGCTCCAGCGCGGCCTGGAGCCGCTCCCGCTCGCCTTCCGGCAGCTCGTGGAACCGGTCCGCCTCGAGCACCTCCCCGCCGCGGAGCGGGGCCAGAAGCACGCCCGTCTCCGTGCGAACGACCGCGACGTCCCGCTGCTTGGCGCGCTCCTGCACCTCCGAGAACGCCGTCTCCTGTCGGTCCTTGAAGCGCTGCGTCAGCTGCTGCTTCCGGGTCCGGTACTCCTCGCCCTCGAACGTCTCGGGCATGGCCGCCCGCAGCTCGGCCACGAGCCGCGACATGTCCTTCTGGAGCCGGACGCCGGTGCCGGGCGGGAGCGTGAGCGCGCGCGGCCGGAACCGGTCGGTGAAGTTGTGGACGTAGCAGCGGTCCGCGGGCGGCGGCTGCCCCGCCGCCTCTCGGTCGAGGTACTGGCGGAGCAGCGTCTCCTTCCCGGTGCCGGGTGGCCCCAGCGCGAACAGGTTGTAGCCGCTGCGGCGGATGGCGATGCCGAACCGCATCGCCTCGAGCGCCCGGTCCTGGCCCACGCTCTCCGCGGCCTCGGCGACCTCGGCCGTGGTCTCGAACGGGATCTCCGCCGGATCGGACCTCCGGCGGAGGACCTCGGGCGGGATCGGCTGGGCGGCGCACATGGCGTTCAGCGGCTCCGGGCCAGGGCCCGTCGCGCCGCGCTCCGCGGACGTTGGCCGGCCCGCCCGCGATGCCGGACCCGCGATGCGCGCGCTGCCTCGTTCTTCCCTGGAGCCTCTGGCATGGTCCCCACCCCGGCCGGCACGGAAGGCCCACGTTAGGGCGCGGACCCGGACCCCGCAAGCTCGGGCGCGCCCGCGTGGACATCACCCTGCAGGCTCGTGCGCACCCGCATCGCCGGCAGCCGCGCCCACATGTCGCGCTCGCTTGCGCGTCGCGGCCGGCCACCGGTAGGCTGCTGTCCCAAGACGTCCCGGCGATGTCCACGTGGGAGCGTGCGCCGTGCCGCACAAGCAGATCCTCTTCCGCTCCGCCGCGCGCGAGAAGGTGCTTCGCGGCGCGTCCCTGCTCGCCGACGCCGTGCGCGTGACGCTGGGCCCCAAGTCGAAGTGCGTGCTGATCGAGAAGAAGTGGGGCGCGCCGCTCGTCTGCAACGACGGCGTCACCGTGGCCAAGGAGGTCGAGCTCAAGGACCCCGAGGAGAACCTCGGCGCGCGGATGATCCGTGAGGCCGCCGAGAAGACCGGCGACGTGGTCGGCGACGGCACGACCACGGCCACCATCCTCGCGCACGCGCTGTTCGCCGAGGGGCTCCGTAACGTCGTCGCGGGCGCGAGCGCCATCGACCTGAAGCGCGGCATGGACCGCGGGCTCGCGGTGGCCGTGGATGCGGTCAGGAAGCTCGCCCGCCCGCTCCAGAGCCGGCAGGAGAAGGCGCAGGTCGCGACCGTCGCCGCCCACAACGACGCCCGCATCGGCGACCTGGTCGCCGAGGCCATGGAGCGCGTCGGGAGCGACGGCGTCGTGACGCTCGAGGAGGCCAAGGGCACCGAGACCGTGCTCGAGGTGGTCGAGGGCATGCAGTTCGACCGCGGCTACCTGTCCCCCTACTTCGTGACCGATCCGGCCCGGATGGAATGCGTGCTGGAGGACGCGCTGGTGCTCCTGCACGAGTCCAAGATCGCGATCATGAAGGACCTCCTGCCCCTGCTCGAGCAGGTGCTCCAGCTCGGCCGGCCGCTGCTGATCGTCGCGGAGGACGTCGAGGGGGAGGCGCTCGCGACGCTGGTCGTGAACAAGCTGCGCGGCGCGCTGCACTGCGCCGCGGTCAAGGCTCCCGGCTACGGCGACCGCCGCAAGGCCATGCTCGACGACATCGCCGTCCTCACCGCCGGCCGGGTCGTGGCCCAGGAGCTCGGAAAGAAGCTCGAGCACGTGAGCCCCGAGGACCTCGGCCGGGCGAGGCGGATCATTATCACGCAGGAGGACACGACGCTCGTGGGCGGCGCTGGGGACAAGGCCGCCATCCAGGCCCGGGTCGAGCAGCTCCGCCAGCAGATCAAGGACACGAAGAGCGACTACGACCGCGAGAAGCTCGAGGAGCGTGTCGCCAAGCTCTCCGGCGGCGTCGCGGTGATCCGCGTCGGCGCGCCCGCGGAAGCCGAGATGAAGAGCCGGAAGGAGGCGTTCGACGACGCCGTCCACTCCACGAAGGCCGCGATGGCCGAGGGCATCGTGCCCGGCTGCGGGCTGTCGCTCCTGCGCGCGATCGACGCCGTCGCCGCGGAGGAGGCGAAGGCGGAGGGCGACGAGCGGATCGGCATGCGCATCCTGCGCCACGCCCTGGAGTCCCCCACCCGCCAGATCGCCGAGAACTCGGGTGTGGACGGCGGCGTGGTGGTGGAGCACATGCGCACGGGCGGGGGCGACCAGGGCTTCGACGCCGCGCGCGGCGAGTACGTGGACCTGGTCGCGGCCGGCATCGTGGACCCCGCCAAGGTGGTGCGGATCGCGCTCGAGAACGCCGTGTCCGTGGCGAGCGTGCTGCTCCTGACCGAGGCCACGATGACCGAGGTCCCCGAACCCCGCCCCGAGCACGCCGCGCCGATGGTGGACTGACCGGGCCCTGCGGCGGGCGCGGGCTCGATGGTCCGAAGGTCCCCGTTGGGCGCGGGGCGAGGTTGGCTCATCATGGTCGGCGCAGGGGCGCCGTCCGCCGCGTGGCCGGTCGGGCCTGCCGTGACATGACGCACGCCCCGGCCGGCGCGGGCCGATGCGCCGGCGTCGTGCGGCGAGCGCGGCCTGGCCGCCGCCGCGGGGAAAGGAGGTGCGCCATGGCCATCAACGAGAGACTGCGCAAGGCGCTCGAGCAGGGCAACGTCCCCTACGCGGTGCTCCCGCACCGGGCGGCGTTCACCGCCCAGGAGACCGCCGAGGCGTCGCATGTGCCGGGAGGGCTCCTTGCCAAGCCCGTCGTCATTCGCGAGGACGAGGGCCGTTATTGCATGGTGGTGGTCACGGCGCCCCAGCACGTGGACCTGTCGGCGCTCCACCAATTCACCGGGCAGAAGCGCGGCCGGCTCGCGACCGAGGCGGAGCTGGCGGGACTCTTCCCGGACTGCGAGCTGGGCGCGATGCCTCCGATCGGGCACCTGTACGGCATGCCGACCTACCTCGACGAGGAGTTCCGCCGGCACGACGACATCTGCTTCCAGGCCGGCAACCACCACGAGGTCGTGAAGATGCGGTTCGGCCACTTCGAGAAGGTGGCGGGGCCGTTCGCGGGCGAGTCCTCGCTGCACCGTGAGGCGTCGAAGTTCGGAGGCTGACGTGCGCCGGAGCGGAGTGGCGTGTCGGCCGGCGGGGCCGGGCGCGGCCCGTGCCCGCCGCGCGACGGCTGCCACCGCTGCCGCACCCGCTCCCCGACGGGGAGATCGCGCGCACCGCCGCGAGCATCGTGAGGACGCCTGCGGCGCGCGCTCCGGAGGAGTGAGGCGGCGGCGTCTCTCGTCGGTCTGGGAGTGCTCGTGCCCGGTTCCCGCACGGCTCTGGTGCCGGGAGCAGGACTCGAACCTGCACGGGCCGCAGCCCAGCGGATTTTAAGTCCGCTGCGTCTACCGTTTCGCCATCCCGGCACACCCGCAGCCCTGACGGCGAGGCGCCCGGGTCCCCTCTCGGGGGCCCGGGCGCCTCGTTCCCGCGTGACCGCCGCGGCGTCAGTGCCCGTGGGCCCCCGTGCGCTCTAACACGTCGGTCACCTTGACGCACGGGTACTTCGCGAGGAACCGCTGGAGCGCGAACCCGAACAGGCCCACGAACCCGAGCGTCACCCCCACCTCCGGCAGCCCCACCCAGACCTGGTCGGGGTTCAGCGACGGCATCACGAGCACGTGCCGCTCCACCCACACACCCGCCAGGACGATGCAGGTGAATCCGAACAGGAGCGCCGGGTTGGTCTTGCTGGTCTTGTTCATCATGCCGAGGAACGGGATCACGAAGATCATCGAGAATGCGGTGAACGCGAGCGGGCGCCACGGGTCCTCGAACCGCAGAAACACCCACCACGTCTCCTCGGGCATGTCGGCGTACCAGATGGGAAGGTACTGCGACCACATCAGGTAGGCCCAGAAGATGCACCACGAGAACAGGATCTTGCCCACGTCCCAGAACATGGCCGGTGTGATGTAGGCCTCGAGCCCGCGCCGGGCCCGGATGCGCGTGGCGAGCATGGCGATCACGGCCACGGCGCAGATGAACGCGCCGGCATAGAAGAACCATCCGAACAACGGGCTCACCCAGTTGGGGGTGAGCGCCATCACGAAGTCCCAGGCGAGCACGCTGTAGAACGCCACGAACGTGAGCGCGATCTGCGGCGAGAGGTGCGCCACCTCGTGCGAGTACCTGGCGGCCTCGGCGGAGTCGCCGCGCCAGGTGCCGACCTGCTTTTCGTACATCGCCTTGAGCTCGGGCTTCACGTGCGGGGCGAGCAGGTGGAGATCACGGCGCAGCGACACGTGTGCCAGCTTCATGGCCAGCCAGGTGAACAGCGCCAGCCCGCCGAGCGTGCGCACGTAGAGGAACGGCACGTTCAGGAACGGCGCCTGGCGCGGGTCCACGTGCCGGATCCAGGGCAGATAGGTCCAGATGCCGGCCACGAGCAGCACGACCATGGTGGCGATGCCGAACGGCAGGTAGCTCGACATGGACTCGCCGAGCCGCATGACGGGTCCGCCCCAGCGGCCGTTCGCGAGCCGGATGGCGGCGGCCAGCACCACGCCGCCCTCGGCGACGCCGAGGAAGTAGAGGGCGTTGATGGTCCAGGCGCCCCACGCGCGCAGCGGGTTCGTGGCGAGCAGGAAGCCGAACGCGATGACGCCCACGACCATCAACCCGAGGAAGATGCTGCGCTTCTTCGGGTCGGGCGTGCCGGGGAGCCGGCTCGCGAGGTCACGCAGGACGGCGTCGTGGTTCATCGCGGGCGCCGACCTCCCGCCACGAACAGCCCCGGCCTCATCGCGGGTTCTCCTTCTGCATCTTGCGGATGTAGTGGACCAGGCTCCAGGCGTCGTGCGCCGAGAGCAGGTTGCCGTACGCTGGCATGAGCGCGCCGCCATGCCGCAGGTAGCGGTAGAGGTAGCCGTCCGTGCGCTCGCGGGTCATCTGCGCGAGCAGGTCCGGCGGCGGCACGAACTTGGCGCTCACCGGGCCGTCTCCCGCCATGGACTTGCCGTGGCAGGTCCAGCAGATGGTGCGGAACAGGCTGTCGCCGTGCGCGATCGAGGCCTCGGTCGCGGCGGAGGCCACGAGCTTCACGGCCGAGACGTCGTAGGGCATGGTCTCGCTCGCGTAGGCGTCGCGCCCGATGGTCGGCACGCTGAGCGAGTCGGGCCCCTGGCTCCAGCGCACGGGGCCGGCGTCGGACCAGGCATCGCGCTGCGGGTCCACGACCACGGTCTGTCGCATGTCGCGGATCGGGTAGTAGCTCCAGCGCGTCACGGCCTTGCGGGCGTCGTCGCAACCCTGCTGGAACGACACCGACCACAGCGCCAGCAGTCCCATGACCGCGACCGGCTTAAGCATGGACCTGCACCTCGAGCGCGTGCTGGCCCCTGAGCATCTGCTCCACGCGCGCGGTGTCGGCCGGAGGGCAGGGCACCCAGATGCCGATCATGTCCTCCTGAAAGCGCGGATCGTAGGGAGCCGCGGCCCGGATCTGCGGCAGCCGCGCCAGCGCGAGCATGCCGAGCAGGTTCGAGAGGCCCGCGAGCAGGATCATCGATTCGTAGCCGATCACCGAGAACGGCGGGATGCTCACGAGCTCCTTGCCGCCCACCACGAGCGGCCACGACACGAGCGAGTACCAGCACAGCGCGGAGCCGCCGACGGCGCCGAGCAGGCCCCCCGTGAACGTCACCCAGCGCACGATCGACGGGCCCTGCTCGAGCGCCTTCTCGATCTCGTGGTGGGGCACGGGCGAGAACACCTGGACGTCCTTGTGCCCCGCCTGGCGCAGCGCGGTGACCGCGGCGGCGGCGTCGTCCACGTAGTGGAAGATGCCCATGACGCCGAAGAACTTCGGCGGCGGCGGCATCAGCATCTTCTGGAGCAGCCCGATCATCCGTGGCTCCTGCGCCTCGGGAACGTGAGCGTCTCCTTGATCTCGGCGATCGAGAACGCCGGGAGCACGCGCACGAACACGAGGAAGAACATGAAGAACCAGGCGAACGAGCCGACGATGAGCGCCACCTCGGTGATGCTCATCTTGTAGTAGAACCAATTGGCGGGACTGAACGAGCGGGTGAGCGACGTGACGATGATGACGAAGCGCTCGAACCACATGCCGACGTTCACCAGCAGGCACAGCACGAACAGCGCCTTCATGTTGCGCCGGAACCCCTTGAACCACAGCAGCAGCGGGAAGATCACGTTGCACGAGAACATGATCCAGAACGCCCACCAGTAATGCCCAGTGGCGCGGAACCAGAACACGTCCCGCTCGGCCTTGCTGGGGCCGAACCAGGCCATGAAGAACTCGGTCATGTACGAGTAACCCACCATGCACGAGGTGAGCAGAACGAGCTTCGAGAGCTTCTCCATGTGGTCGAGGGTGACGAGATGCTCCAGCTTGAACACCGTGCGGATCGGGATCAGCAGGTTGATCACGAGCGCGACGCCCGAGAAGATCGCGCCGGCCACGAAGTAGGGCGCGAACAGTGTCGAGTGCCAGCCGGGCGTCTGCGCCATGGCGAAGTCCCACGACACCACCGAGTGCACCGAAAACACGAGCGGCGTGGCGATGGCGGCGAAGAACAGGTAGGCGCCGTAGAAGTGCTTCCACTGGTAGTTGGCGCCGGTCCAGCCGAACGACAGGAGCGTGTAGATCAGCTTCATGACCGGATGCTTCGCCCGGTCGCGGACGGCCGCGACGTCGGGGATCAGCCCGACCAGGAAGAAGATGCTCGAGACGGTGAGGTAGGTGTTCACCGCGAACACGTCCCACTCGAGCGGCGAGCGGAAGTTGGTCCAGAGCTGGCGCTGGTTCGGGTACGGGAACAGCCAGTAGTCGAACCACGGCCGGCCGGTGTGGATGGCCGGGAACATGGCGGCGGTGAGCACGCCGAACACGGTCATCGCCTCGGCGATGCGGTAGACGGCGCGCCGGAAGTGCGAACGGAACAGGAACAGCACGGCCGACACGAGCGTGCCGCAGTGCGCGATGCCGACCCAGAACACGAAGTTGGTGATGTCCACCGCCCACATCACCGGGCGCTGGAACGCCGACGTGCCCCAGCCATGCACGATGATGTTGCGCACCGCGACGAGCGCCACGGCCAGCACGGCGAGGTCGAACAGGAACACCGCCCACCACACCTTGCCCGGCAGGCTGATGAGCTTGAGGACGTCGTCATTGAGCGACGCCTGCGTGATCGGCCGCTGCTCGGGTTCGGCGTGCGCGCCCGCGGCGTGCGCGGCGGGCGGGGTCAGCGTCTGGCTCATGCGTGCCCCTCGCCCATCGTGTCGCGAGTCACCTTCTGGAGGTAGGTCACGCCGGGCTTCGTGTTCAGCTCCTGGAACACCCAGTACTTCCGTTCCCCGAAGCTCTTCAGGTGAACGGCGCTCTCGGGGTCGGCGAGGTCGCCGAACGTGATGGCCTGCGCCGGGCACGTCTGCGCGCACGCGGTCTGGATCTCGCCGTCCCGCACGTCGCGCTTCTCGTCCCTGGCGGTGCCCTTGCCCTCGAGGATGCGCTGGATGCACATGGTGCACTTCTCCATCACGCCCTTCGAGCGCACCGTGACGTCCGGGTTCAGCTGCCAGTTGAGCGGCTCGGGGAACGCGAACGTGGTCTTCTCCGGCGCCGAGTAGTCGAACCAGTTGAACGCACGCACCTTGTACGGGCAGTTGTTGGAGCAGTAGCGCGTGCCGACGCAGCGGTTGTAGACCTGAGCGTTCAGGCCCTCGGGGTTGTGGTAGGTGGCGTACACCGGGCACACCATCTCGCACGGCGCGCTGCCGCAGTGCTGGCACATCATGGGCACGAAGCGCACGTCGCTCGGGCCGGGCGCCACCCGCTCCTCGAAGCGGTCGATGCGGATCCAGCTCATCTCGCGGCCGCGGCGGATCAGGTCCGGCCCCACCACCGGCACGTTGTTCTCTGCGTTGCACGCCACGACGCAGGCGGCGCAGCCGGTGCAGCTGTTCAGGTCCACCGCCATCGCCCAGCGGTGCTTCGCGTTCTTGTACGAGCCCGCGTCCACCGGGTCGTTCTTGCCGGAGCGCACCTTGAGCTCCGATTCGAACGCGCTGATCGCGTGCGCGGGCGGCTTCCAGCCCTCGGGCCGCACCTTGGGCTCGGTGTGCCTCCCGGGCCGCGTCATGCTCGGGTGCGGCTCCACGTGCACACCTTCCCCGGCCGGGAAGTGCCCGAGCGCGCCGCCCCCGTGCCCGCCCGCCGCCGGCGCCCCATGCGCGCCCGCGGCCCCGCCGCCCGCCGCGCCGTGCCCGCCCGCGCCGGCCCCGGTCGCGAGCAGCGCCGACAGCGGCACGATCTGCGCGATGTGGCGGTCGTGCTGGTCCTTCTCGCCCTGCTGGACGTAGAGCTCCATCGCGCGCGTGCCGCGCGAGACCTTCACGTTCGCCGACTGGTAGGCGAGCGCCCCGGCCGCCTGGTCGGTGGCCTGCGGCACGAGCGCCAGCGCGTTCACGCCGCGCCCCTTCGCGTAGCGGCCATACGAGGTGTGCCCCTGGCCGAGCGCGATCGCCACGGTGTCCCTGCGGATGCCCGGGTAGAGGTACGCGGGCACCTCGACGCTCCCCGCCGAGGTCTCGAGCTTCACCGGCTCGCCCTGCTTCACCCCCAGCCGCGCCGCGGTCTCGGGGTGGATCTCGGCCCACGACCCCCAGACCGTCTTGCTGGTCATGTCCGGCAGCTCCTGGAGCCACGGCTTGTTCGCCCCGCGCCCGTCGTAGAAGTTGCTGGACGGCGTGAGCAGCAGCGCCAGGTCGCCCTCGCCCGAGCGCTCGGAGGGCGCGAACTCGGGCATGCCCTTCCAGCGGATCGGCAGCTCCGAGAGGTCCTCGAACACGCCGCCCGCCGCGAGCGATTCGGTCCAGAACGTGTCGAAATCGCGGCCCTGCCCGAAGCGCGCGTGCAGCGACTTCCAGCGATCGCGCAGGAAGTCGTGGTACGAGTCGGGGAACGCCGCCCCGCCGCCTGCGGCCTTCGTGAACGCGATCAGCAGATCGCCCGCGGGGCGAGAGTCGAACATGGGCAGGCGCTTCATGGCCGGCTGCTGCAGCGAGTACACGCCGCGCGCGGTCCAGGCGTCGCCGAAGCTCTCCAGCGCGTGCGTCACGGGAAGGATGAGGTCGCAGGCGTCGGTGGTCTCGTCGCGCGCGGTGGCGAGCGCCACCTTGAATGGTACCTTCTCGAACGCGGCCGCGGCGCCGGCCCACGAGGGCGTGGCGTACAGCGGGTTCGCGCCGTGCACCACCAGCACGTCGGCCGAGCCGGCCGCGAGCGAGGCCAGCTCGTTCGAGAACTCGGCGAACGTGGCGAGCCCCGTCAAGTCGAGCGCGCGGTCGATGTCGAACGACTTGCCGGTGTAGCCCGCCGCGTGGTTGAGGACGTTCACCGCCGCCACGAGCGCGGTGCCCTGCGTGCCCTGCGTGGCGATGCCCCCGGCGATCGCCAGGTTCCGGTCACCTCGCCGCGTGAACAGCCGGGCCAGCCGCACGATGGTCTCGGCCGGGACCTCCGTCTGGCCGGCCACCGCCTCGGGCGTCCAGGACGCGAGCGCGTCGCGAAGCGCGTCGCGCGCCTCGGCCGAGGTGCCGAGGCCCTCGGTCACGATGACGTGCGCCATGCCGAGCGCGACCGCGAACTCGGTGCCGGGCCTGGGCGCCACCCACTCGTCGGCGTTCGCGCCCGTGGTCGAGAGCCTCGGCTCCACGACGACGAAGTGGCCGCCGCCGTCGTCCCGGCGGCTCCGCATCTCCGCGAACGAGCGCGCCTGCGAGACGGGCGAGACGAACGTCTCGAGGAAGTCCGCCCCGAACGCGATCAGGCAGCGGGCGGCCGCCGGGTCGTAGCGGGGCACCACGTCGAGCCCGTAGGTGGCGCGGTTCGCCGCGCGCACGCACTCGTAGCCGAACGGCTCCCACATGACGTGCCGGCCGCCGGTCGCCTTCGCGAACTCGCCGCCGAGTGCGCGCATCGTGCCGGTCTCGAGCCCGGTGAGGAGCACGGCGCGGCCCCGCGCGGCGGCGAGCTTGGACGAGGCCATGGCCATGGCCTCGTCCCAGCTCACGCTCTTCCAGCTCGCGCCGTCGCGCGCGAGCGGCGTCTTCACGCGGTCGGGGTCGTAGAGGCCCTGGAGGCCGGCCTGGCCCCGCGCGCACAGGCCGCCCTGCCCGAGCGGGTGAGCGGCGTTGCCCTCCAGCTTGATGGCGCGGCCCTCGCGCGTGCGCACGGTCATCCCGCAGCCGGCGGGGCACTCGCGGCAGGCGGTGGCGTAGAAGTACGGCACGCCCGGGAGCACGTCGTCGGGCGCCACCAGGTAGGGGATCAGCTTCTCGGCCGGCGGCGCGGCGCACCCGGCCGCGGTGCCGGCCACGCCGACGCCCACCAGCTTCAGGAAGTCACGGCGACGGAGGACCACCGAGTCGGACATGGGCTCCTTCAGTGGTGGCAGACCAGGCAGTCCATCGTGGTCGGGAACTCCGGGTGATCCAGGTTCTGCCGGTGGCAGGTGACACACCACCCCATCTTGAGCGAGCTGTACTGGTAGACCACGTCCATCTCCTGCACCGGGCCGTGGCAGGTCTGGCAGGCGACGCCGGCCCGAACGTGACGCTTGTGGTTGAACTTCACGTGGTCGGGCGTCTGGTGGACCTTGACCCACGGCACCTGCTCGCCGCGCTCCCAGAAGCCGGCCAGCTTCTGGACCTCGGGCCGGTCGGTGGCGGTGAACTTGTGGCATCCCATGCACGTGCTCACCGCGGGGATGTTGGCCCACTGGGAGTTCGCCGCGCCGTAGTGGCAGTACAGGCAGTCCATCTGGTTCGTGCCGGCGTGGATCTTGTGGCTGAATGCGATGGGCTGCTGTGGGCCCTTCGTGGCGCCCAGCCTCACGTTGAATGATTGCGACAGCGCCACCGAGGCGCCGGCGAGCGTCGCGAGGACGAGGGCGAGGGCGATGATCCGGGTCATGCCGCGGCGCAACCTAAAGGGGCATCACCGGATTGTCAACCCGCTCGTGAAATCTTTCGCGAGCCGGTTTGAAGCCCGTCGCGGCCTTGGAATTAGCTCTCACCAGCGAGGTGCATCCACGAGCTTGAGCCACTGGCCCTTCTGCACCGGCTCGTCTTGCTCCATGCCGTTGAGGATCGCGCCCTCCTCGAGCGGGATGAGTGCGCTGCCGAGCGTGGGCCACAGCGCGCGCAGCTCCCCGCCGGCGGTGGCGCTCTGCACCCGCATGCGCACGGGCTGCACCATGCCGCGGCGCGGGTCCACGAGCTGGGTCATGGAGCGGATCGAACCCAGCACCTGACGCTCGCCGGCGTCCCCGGGCGCGGCGCCGCGGCCGAGCACCTGCAGCATCACGTCGGGGCTCAGGCGGATGAACGCGGCCACGAGCGTGCCCTGCCCGCCCTGGCCGTCGGGCACCACGATCGAGCCCACCCACGCCGGCCATGGGCCCACGTTCTCGGGCCCTCCGCGCGAACTCGTCACGCGGCCGTTCGTGGTGAGTCCGACCAGGAACTCGGTGGGCGACTTCCCGGTGGCGTCGCGCGCGATGGTGAGCTGCATGACGCCCGACTGGTCCGGCGCCATCGCGCTCAGCGCGGTGTGCGTGTGCGACGTGCGCCAGCCGCCCGGGAACGACATCTCGAGCCCGAGCACCGGGTGGTAGAAGCGCGTGCCCTCGAACCAGCCGTAACGCGGGTTCTCGCCGTAGACCAGGTTCCGGAGCTTCTCCAGGTAGCCGCGCTGGCGGATCTGGAGGTTGGCGCGGCCCTCGGCGGCCTTCGCCGCGAGCGCCGCCGTGCGCTCGGCGCGCGCACCGGGGTCGGGATGGGTGGAGAGGTAGGTCGGCAGCGACTGTCCCGCGCGCTCGGCGATCCGCTGCAGCGTCCGATAGGTGCCCGGAATCTCGCGTGGGTCGTAGCCCGCGACCGCGGAGTAGCGCACGCCCAGCTCGTCCGCCTGGTGCTCGTCGTCGCGCCCGTACTTGAGCATGAGCAGCCCCAGCGCCTGCTCCGCCATGGCTCCGTGCCGCCGGAACGAGGGCGAGATCGCACTCGCGAGCCCGAGGCCGAGCCCGGCGAGCTGCTGCTTGGTGATCTGGCGCGCCGAGTGCCGCGCCGTGACGTGGCCGATCTCGTGTCCGAGCACGCCCGCGAGCTGCGCCTCGCTCTGCATGTGCGCGAGCAGGCCGCGGGTCACGTAGATGTAGCCGCCCGGCATGGCGAACGCGTTCACGATCGGGTCGTCGAGGACGGTGAAGCGCCACGGCAGGTCCGGCTGCTCGGAGGCGCGCGCGACGCGCCGGCCGACGCTGTCCACGTAGGCCGCGAGCGACTCGTCGTCGTAGCGCCCGAACTCGGCCACGGCCGCGGTGTAGCCCTCGCGGCCCATCGCGGCCTCCTGCGCCGGCGTGACGAGCGAGAACTCCTTCCGGCCCGTGGCCGGGTTCACCGCGCAGCCGGCGGCGAGGAGCGCCGCGAGCGAGACCAGCGCGAGGCACGCGAGCAGCACCGGGCCGGGGCGCCCGCGGGGCGCGTGGACGGACCGCGACGGTTCGGGGCGCGACGTGGCGGACATCATGAGGGATCCTCCCGGCTTCCTGCGTGAGCCTTCCGTGGGGCGGCCACCCGCGGGGCGAGTATCAGTAGCGGGGCACCGAGTTGTCCACCTCGCGCGACCACGCGTCGATGCCGCCGGTCAGGTTGCGGAGGCGGGTGAAGCCTTGTTCCCTGAGCAACTCGAGCGCGCGCATGCTGCGCGAGCCGCGGTGACAGGCCAGCACCAGCGTGCGGTCCGCGGGCAGCTCGCGGGCCCGCTGCGCCACCTGCCCGAGCGGGACGTGGACGGCCTTGGGGAAGCGCGCGAGCTGCAGCTCGAACCCCTCTCGCACGTCCACCACCACCAGATCCTCGCCGCGCGCGAGCCGGTCGGCCAGCTCGCGCGCCCCGATCCCCACGGGTTCCGGCGACTTCGGGCGCGGGGCGCAGAACTCGTCGTAGTCGATGAGCTCGCGGATGGTGGGGTTCGTGCCGCACACCGGGCAGGCCGGGTCCTTGCGGAGCCTGAGCTCGCGGAAGCTCATCTCGAGCGCGTCGTAGAGGAGCAGCCGGCCGACGAGCGCCTCTCCGGTCCCGAGCAGGAGCTTCAGCGTCTCGGTGGCCTGGATCGAGCCGATGACGCCGGGGAGCACGCCCAGCACGCCGGCCTCGGCGCAGCTCGGAACCACCCCGGGCGGCGGCGGCTGCGGGAACACGCAGCGGTAGCAGGGCCCGCGTGTCGCGTCGAACACGCTCGCCTGGCCCTCGAAGCGCAGGATGCTCCCGTACACGTTGGGCCTGCCGGCCAGCACGCAGGCGTCGTTCACGAGGTAGCGGGTGGCGAAGTTGTCGGTGCCGTCGGCCACCACGTCGTAGCGCCGCACCAGCTCAAGCGCGTTCGTGCGGTCGAGCCGCAGCTCGTGCCGCTCGACGTGGACGTGCGGGTTCAGGTCCTGCATGCGCGCGGCGATGGAGTCGAGCTTGGGATGTCCCACCGCGGCGCTGCCGTGCGCCACCTGGCGCTGCAGGTTGGACTCCTCGACGTCGTCGAAGTCCACGACGCCGATCCGCCCCACGCCGGCCGCGGCGAGGTAGAGGGCGAGCGGCGAGCCGAGCCCGCCGGCGCCCACGAGCAGCACGCTGCCGGCCTTGATCCGAAGCTGGCCCTCCTCGCCCACCTCGGCGAGCGTGAGGTGGCGGCCGTAGCGCCGGAGCTCGGCGTTCGAGAGCGGTTCGCGGGCGGTGCGGGCAGGATCCAAGGGGGCTCCGGGAGCGGGGCGCAGGTCCGCGTGGGACGGTAGGGGTGCGCGCGAACGCCCGCAAGCGTAGGATGCGCCCGCCGCCGTGCCGCGCCACGGCCCCGACGCCGACCCCCACCGCACTCCGAGGATGCGTGTGAGTCCCAAGATCAGCGCCGACGCCGCGCTCGACCGACTCGCGGCCAACACCATCCGCTTCCTGGCGGTGGACGCGGTCGAGAAGGCCCGCTCCGGGCATCCCGGGATGCCCATGGGCATGGCGGACGCGGGCTACGTGCTGTGGTCGCGCTTCCTGCGCTTCGACCCCGCCGACCCGGCCTGGCCCGACCGCGACCGGTTCGTGCTCTCGGCCGGGCACGGCTCGATGCTGCTCTACGCGCTGCTCCACCTCTCGGGCTTCGACCTGCCCATGGAGGAGCTGCAGCGATTCCGCCAGCTCGGGAGCCGCACGCCGGGCCACCCCGAATTCGGCATGACGCCCGGCGTCGAAACCACGACCGGGCCGCTCGGGCAGGGGTTCGCGAACGCCGTCGGCATGGCGGTCGCCTCGCGCATGGCCGACGCCCGCTTCGGGTCCGGCGGCTTCTCGCCCGCCGCGTTCCGCGTGTTCGCGCTCGCCGGCGACGGCTGCCTCATGGAGGGCATCTCGCACGAGGCCGCTTCGTTCGCGGGCCACCTCGGGCTCGGCAACCTGGTCGTCCTCTACGACGACAACCGCATCACGATCGATGGCTCCACGGACCTCACGTTCAGCGACGACACGGCGCGGCGGTTCGAGGCCTGCGGTTGGCAGGTGGTGGCCGCGGACCCCTACGACCACGACGCGCTGGCCGCCGCGCTCCAGCGCTCGCTCGACGACGCCGCACGCCCGAGCCTGGTCGTGTGCCGGAGCCACATCGGCTACGGCGCGCCGAAGAAGCAGGACACGGCGCACGCGCATGGCGAGCCGCTCGGCGCCGACGAGGCGGCGGCGGCCAAGCGCGCGCTCGGCTGGCCCGAGTCGCCGGCGTTCCTGGTGCCGGCCGAAGTGCGCGCGCATTTCGCCGCGCTCGCGGCCGGGCGCGCGCGCGACCGCGCGGCGTGGAACGGCGCGCTCGCCCGCTGGCGCGCCGCGGATCCCGCGCGCGCGCAGGACTGGGACGCGTTCCTGGCCCGCCGGCTGCCCGCGGACCTGTTCGACTCGCTCGTCGCCGCGGCCCCGGCCGGCGCGGGGGCGACGCGCGCCCATGGCGGGGCCGTGCTCCAGAAGGCGGCGGCGCTCGTGCCGGGCCTGGTCGGCGGGAGCGCCGACCTCGAGGGCAGCAACAAGACGCGCATCGCGGGCTCGCCGAGCGTCTCGGCCCGCGACTTCTCGGGCCGGAACATCCACTACGGCGTGCGCGAGCACGCCATGACGGCCATCGCCAACGGCCTTTCGCTCGCGGGCGGCTGGCGGCCGTTCACGGCCTCGTTCCTGACGTTCACCGACTACGCCCGGCCCGCGCTGCGGCTCGCGGCGCTCATGAAGCAGCCCACGATCCACGTCTACACGCACGACAGCATCTTCCTCGGCGAGGACGGCCCCACTCACCAGCCGGTCGAGCACCTCGCGGCGCTGCGCGTGATGCCCGGCCTGCTCGTGCTGCGGCCGGCCGACGGCGTCGAGACGGCCGCCGCGTGGGCGCTGGCGCTCGAGCGCCGCGACGGGCCGACGCTGCTGGCGCTCACGCGCCAGAGCGTTCCCGCGCTCGCGCGCCCCGCCGGCTTCCGCGCCGCCGACCTGCGCCGGGGCGCGACGCTGCTGCGCGACGCCGATGCGCGTGACCCGATCACGCTCGTCGCCACGGGGTCGGAGGTGGCGGTGGCGCTCGACGCCGCCGAGCGGCTCGCCGCGGACGGCCTCGCGGCGCGTGTCGTGAGCATGATGGCGCCGCAGCTCTTCCTCGCCCAGGAGCGGACGTGGCGGGCGCGACTGGTGCCGCCCGGGGGCCGGAACGTGTCCATCGAGGCCGGCGTGACCGGCGGCTGGCGCGCGATCGTGGGGGACCGGGGTCTCGCGATCGGCGTGGACCGCTACGGCGAGTCGGCGCCCGCCGAGGTGCTGGCCGAGCACTTCGGCCTCACCGGCGAGGCCGTGGCCCGCCGCGTGCGCGAGTGGGCGCGGGCGCCGTGAGCGGCCCGCGGCCGGCGCCCCGCGCGCGCGGGGCGGCCCGGCCGGCGGGACGGTCGTGACCTCGAGACGGGCGAGCGGGCTCCTCCTCCATCCCACCTCGCTCCCCGGCCGCTCGCCGTGCGGCGACCTCGGGCCGGACGCGTACGAGTTCGTGGATTTCCTCGCCGCGGCCGGGCAGGCGGTCTGGCAGGTGCTGCCGCTCGCGCCGCTCGGGCCCGGAAGCTCCCCCTACGGGAGCGTCTCGGCGTTCGCGGGCAACCCGCTGCTCGTCTCGCCGGAGCGGCTGGTCGAGGACGGCCTGCTCCGGCCCGGCGCGATCCCCGAGCCCGCGCCGCCGGGCGCCCGCTGCGACTACCGCGCCGCGCGTGAACAGGCGCTCCACGTCGCGACCGGGCTCGCACGCGCGTTCGAGGACCGGCCGTCCCACCCGCTCCGCGAGGAGTTCGAGGCGTTCCGGCACGCCACGCCGTGGCTCGCCGACTACTCGCTGTTCATGGCCGTGCGCGAGTCGCTCGCGGACGCCGCGTGGACGCGCTGGCCCGCCGATCTGCGATCGCGCCAGCCGGACGCGCTCGCCGGGGCGCGCCGCACTCTCGCCGGCGCGATCACCGCCCACGAGGCGATGCAGTGGGCGTTCGACCGCCAGTGGCGCGCGCTGCTCGCCCACGCGCACTCGCACGGCATCTCCGTGCTCGGGGACGCGCCGATCTTCGTGGCGCCCGACAGCGCCGACGTCTGGGCCCACCCGGAGCTGTTCGACCTCGCCGCCGGCGGCGAGCCGCGCGTGGTGGCCGGGGTCCCCCCCGACTACTTCAGCGCCACCGGGCAGCGGTGGGGGAATCCGCTCTATCGCTGGGAGGCGCACGCCGCGTCGGGCTTCGCCTGGTGGCGGGCGCGCGTGGCGGCGCTCGTCCGCTGGGTGGACCGGGTGCGGCTCGACCACTTCATCGGCTTCGTCCGGCACTGGGAGATCCCGGCCGCGGCGAACGACGCCCGGCAGGGCCACTGGCGGCCCGGGCCCGGCGAAGCGCTGTTCCGCGCGTTCGAGGAGGAGCTGGGCTCGCTCCCGTTCGTGGCCGAGGACCTGGGCGAGACCGGACCCGACGTCGAGGCGCTCCGGGACCGGCTGGGGCTGCCCGGCATGCGCGTGCTGCAGTTCGCATTCTCGGGCGACCCCGAGAACCCGTACCTTCCGCACCGCCACGTGCCGAACTCCGTCGTCTACACGGGCACGCACGACAACGACACCACGCATGGCTGGTGGAGCGGGCTGGACGAGGCCGAGCGGAGCCGCGTGCGCGAGGCCCTGGGCCGGCTCCCGGGGGGCGCCACGGGCGACATCGCCTGGGACCTGATCCGCCTCGGGATGGGCTCGGTGGCCGGGACGTTCGTGGCGCCGGTCCAGGACGTGCTGTCGCTGGGACGCGAGGCGCGCCTCAACACACCCGGCGTCGCGGGCGGCGACAATTGGAGGTGGCGCCTCGCGAAGGGACAGCTCACGCCCGCGCTCGCCGGCCGGCTGCGCGAGGCCGCGCGGGCGACGGGCCGGCTCCTCCACTGAGCTCGCGCGCCGGGAGCGGCGCCGACCGCCGGACGAGCGCCTCCGCCTTGCACCGCGGCGCGCTCCGGCCGATGCTGACCCGCGAGCCCTTCGCATCACCTCCCACCCTGAAGAGGTCGCCCCATGCGCAGCCGCGCACATGAGCTGCTGGACCTGGGCCAGAGCATCTGGCTCGACTACATCCGCCGCGGCCACCTGCTGGACGGCGGCTTCGATCGCGACGTGCGCGACGCGGGCGTCGTGGGCGTGACCTCGAACCCGACCATCTTCCAGCAGGCGATCGGCGGGAGCCAGGACTACGATGCCGCGATCGCCGAGGGCGTGGTGCAGGGGCTCGAGGGCGAGCCCCTCTACGAGTCGCTCGCGCTCCCCGACATCCGGCTCGCCTGCGACAGGCTGCGCGCGAGGTTCGACGCATCGCGCGGCATGGACGGCCGGGTCAGCCTCGAGGTGAGCCCGCGGCTCGCGCACGACACCGCGGGAACCGTGGCGGCGGCCGAGCGGCTGCACGCGGCGGTCGCGCGGCCGAACGTCATGATCAAGATCCCGGCCACCCGCGAGGGGCTCCCGGCGATCACCCGCACGCTCGCGCGCGGCATCAGCGTGAACGTGACGCTCATCTTCTCGCTCGAGCGCTACCGCGAGGTGCTGGACGCGTGGCTGGCCGGGCTCGAGGCGTTCGCCGCCAGCTCGCCCGCCGGAGGCGGGTCCGGCGACCTCGCGGGCGTGCGCTCGGTGGCGTCGTTCTTCGTCTCGCGCGTGGACACCAAGGTGGACGCGGCCATCGAGCAGCGGCTCGCCACGCTCCCGCCCGGCGCCACCGAGCGCCGCGAGCTCGAGGAGCTGCGCGGGCGGGCCGCGGTCGCGAACGCGCGGCTCGCCTACGCGCTGTTCGAGGCCGAGGTCGCGAAGCCGCGCTTCGCCGCCCTCCGCGCCAGGGGCGCGCACGTGCAGCGGCCGCTGTGGGCGTCCACGAGCACCAAGAACCCCGCCTACCGGGACGTGCTCTACGTCGAGGAGCTGATCGGTCCCGACACGGTGAACACCGTGCCGCCGGCGACACTCGCGGCGTTCAACGACCACGGCCGCGTGGAGTCCCGCATCCGGCACGACCTGCCGGGCGCCCGGCGCACGTTCGAGCGGCTGGAGGCGCTGGGCGTTCCGGTGCACCGGCTGATCGGCGAGCTCGAGCCCGAGGGCGTACGCGCCTTCGCGCGCTCGTTCGACGACCTGCTCGCCACGCTCGAGACGCGGCGCCAGGAGCGGCTCGCCCAGCGCGGGGGCACGCGTTGAGCGGTACGACCGTGGCGGCCGGCGCCGCGCACGGACGCATCGCCGCCCGGATCGCCGCGCTCCGCGAAGCGCGCTTCGCGGAGCGGCTGCTCGCCGCGGATCCCACGCTGTGGGGCGGCGACCCGGCCCGCCACGAGTCGGTGGCCCGCCGGCTCGGCTGGGTGCGCTCGGCCGAGGCGATGCTCGCGCGCGCCGGCGAGTACACCGCGTTCGCGCGCGAGGTCGCGGCGGAGGGGTTCACGCGCGTGCTGCTGCTGGGGATGGGCGGCTCGAGCCTCGCTCCCGAGGTGATCGCCGGTGTCCACGGAGTGCGGCCCGGCGGGCTCCCGCTCGCGGTGCTCGACGACACCTCGCCGGCGGCGGTGCGCGCCGCGCTCGCGGCGGGCGACCCGGCGCGTACGCTCCACCTGGTGGCCTCCAAGTCCGGCGGCACGATCGAGGTGACGTCGTTCGAGCGAGCGTGCTTCGCGCGTGCGGCCGCCAGGCTCGGGCCGCGGGCCGGGCGCTCGTTCGCGGCGATCACCGACCCCGGCACGGCGCTCGAGTCGCACGCGCGCGCGCGCGGCTATCGGGCCGTGTTCACGAACCCGGCCGACATCGGCGGGCGATACTCGGCGCTCTCCGGCTTCGGGCTCCTGCCGGCGGCGCTCCTCGGCCTCGACCCCGCGGCGCTCTGCCGCTCCGCGCTCGAGGAGCTGGCGGCGTTCGGGGCGGGCGGCGGCGCGGCGCTCGAGGCGGGCGCGGCGCTCGGGGAGCTGGCGCTCGCCGGGCGCGACAAGCTCACGCTCGTGCTCCCGCCCGGGTGGACGCCGCTCGGCGCGTGGATCGAGCAGCTCGTGGCCGAGAGCACCGGCAAGCAGGGCCGCGGCATCCTGCCCGTGGACGGTGAACCGCTGGCGGGGCCAGAGGCCTACCGGGACGACCGGGTGTTCGTGGCCCTCGAGCCGCAGGGCGCCGGCTTCCCCGCCGACTCCCCGCTCGCGCGCCTCGCCGCGGCGGGCCTCCCGGTCCTCCGCTGGAGCCGGCCCGGCGTCGCCTCCCTGGGCGCGGAGTTCCTGCGCTGGGAGCTCGTCACCGCAGTGGCCGGCGCGGTGATCGGCGTGAACCCCTTCGACGAGCCGAACGTGGCCGAGGCCAAGGCCGCCACCCAGCAGGTGCTCGCGGCCGGCGGCGCGCCGGTCGCGGCCGCGCCGCGCGCGCGCTCGGGCCCGCTCGAGCTGTACGCGCCCGCGCCCGTGCCGGTGGACGGCCCCGACGAGCGGGCCTGGGCCGGGACGCTTCTCGCGCTGGTGAGGCCCGGCGACTACGTGGCGATACTCGCGTGGGCGCACCGGACCCCGTCGCGGGCCGCGGCGCTCGACCGCCTGCGCGTCGCCTGCCGGCGCGCGACGCGGGCGGCGGTGACGCTCGGGCACGGCCCGCGCTACCTGCACTCCACGGGCCAGCTGCACAAGGGCGGGGGCGGGAACGGCGTCTTCCTCCAGCTCACGTGCGACGAGGGCGACGAGCCCATCCCGGGCGAGGCCCACGGCTTCGCGACGCTGCGCGCGGCGCAAGCCGCCGGCGACTTCGAGGTGCTCGCGCGCCACGCGCGCCGGGTGGTGCGCGTCCACGTCTCGGGAGATCCCGACGTCGGCCTGGCGCGGCTCGTGGAGGCGTTCGAGCAGGCCGCCGCGTCGCGGCGCTGAGCCGCCGGCGGCCGTGCGCCCCGCGTTCGAGCGGGATCGCGCCGCCGGCGCCGCTCCCTGCATCCGGGTCGCCGGCCGTCGTCCCCACGAGTGCCGGCGCCGTCGGAGCCGCGCGGCGACACCTTGCGAATCCCGGACAGGCCGCGGGCGCCGGACGGGCGATGGGCCGCGCCCGTGCCCGCGGCGGCGACTTCCGAGTGTCCGCACCTGCGCGCTCCTGTACACTCGTGCGCCGGCCGTCCATCGCCATCCACGAGACCTCCATGACCGCACGCCACGCGCGAGCCGCGCTCGCCCTCCTCGCCCTCCCGCTCCTGCTCGCGGCGGCGGCCCCGCCGCGCCCGGCCGGCGCCGCCCGGCCCGCCGGGAGCGCCGCCGCGCGCAAGGCCGTCGAGGCCGTCGCCGAGCGTTACCGGACGCTGCGCGGCTACCACCTGGAGGGTCGTGGCGAGACGCGGTTCACGAGCACGAAGGACGACAACTCGTCCGTCAACCAGGTGCGGTTCCTCGTGCAGCGACCGGGCCGGCTCGCGAGCGAGGTGACGAACCCCCAGATGACCTCGCGGCTCGTCTCGAACGGCGACAGCCTGTGGACGGCGGTCCCCCAGCTGGGCCAGTACACGGTGCAGCCGCTCGCCACCGTGCGGCGCGACACCGACAGCGCCGCGTTCGTGCGCCAGTTCGACCCCGCGGCCGCGTACGCCCATGTCCTGGACGGCGTGCGCGAGGTGCGCCCGCTCGGGAAGGACACCGTGCATACGAAGGCCGGCGTCGTGACCTGCGAGCGCTACGCGCTCGCGAGCGAGCCGCCGACGCATGCGGGCGCCGGAGTGACCGTGCACCCGCGCGTGCTCTGGGTGGACCCCGCGACGCGCATGGTTCTGCTCGACTCGGTGCGCATCGACCAGCAGCACCCCCAGCTCGGCGCCATCCGGTCCGTCAACGTGACGCGCATGATCGTCGCGCGCCCCGACCCGGCGTTCGCCGCGGACGCGTTCGCGTTCCGGCCCGACGGCGGACTGCAGCGCGTGCGCCGCTTCATGCGACGCTCGCCCGAGCACGCCGACATCGAGGGACGGCCGGCGCGCGACTTCACGCTCCACACGCTCGCCGGCGACCAGCCCGTGCGCCTCTCGGACCAGAAGGGCAAGGTCGTGCTGCTGGACTTCTGGGCGACCTGGTGCGGCCCGTGCCGCGGCTGGCTGCCGATCGTGGCCAAGGCGCAGCGCGACTACGCCGCCAAGGGACTCCAGGTCTACGCCGTGAACCTGCGCGAGCCCGACCAGAAGGTGCGCGACTACCTCGCCAAGCAGAAGATCGACGTGCCCGTGCTCATGGACCGCACGGGCAGCGTCGGCGCCGACTACCGCGCCGCTTCCATCCCGCTCACCGTGGTGGTCGGCCGCGACGGCAGGGTCGCGCGCGTGATGGTGGGCCTGCACGGCGAGGAGGACCTGAAGGACGTCCTCCACGAGGTCGGGATCGACTGAGTCGGCTCCCGCGGCGTGCCGGGGCCCGCCTGCGCCGCCGGGGGTCGCGGGCCCCGCGTGGCCCGCGCCAGGACCGGGCGGCGGCGCCAGGCTCCGAATAGATGGCTTTCTCTGATTCCGCATCACCGCCGGCCCGGGCCGGGATCGATTCACTCGCGGGGACCCCGCTTCGCGGCCCCACTCGCGAATCGACGCCGGCCCGACCCGGCTTGCGTGGTGCCGAATCGACGAAAGCCAGCTAGGAGCGGTTCGTGAACCAGCCGAGCGCCTGCGCGAGGTCCACGTTCCCGCCCGAGACGATCACGCCGATCCGCGCGCCCGGCATGCGCACGCGCCCGGAGAGAAGCGCCGCCACGGCCAGCGCGCCGGTAGGCTCCACCACGAGCTTCACGCGCTCCCACAGGAAGCGCATCGCGCGGACCACGTCGGCGTCGCCGACCGTCACCACGTCGCTCGCGTAGCGGCGGATGAGCGCCAGGGTGAGCGCCGAGATCTGCTTTGGCCGCGCCCCGTCGCAGATCGTGTCGGGATGCGCCACGGTCTCGATCCGCCCGCTCGCGAACGAGCGCGCCGCGTCGTCGGCGCCGGCCGGCTCCACGCCGATCACGCGCGTGCCGCGCCCGTCCATCGCCGCCGCGAGGCCGGTGCCCGAGAGAAGCCCCGCGCCGCCCACCGGCGCCAGCACCGCGTCGAGCGGGCCCGCGCCCTCGAGCAGCTCGGCGGTCGCGGTGCCCTGTCCGGCCACCACGTCCGGGTGGTCGAACGGCGGCACCGGCGTGAGCCCGCGCTCCTCCGCGATGCGGGCCGCGAGCACCTCGCGCTCGAGGCCGAGGCGGTCGTGATGCTGCACCTCCGCGCCGTAGGCGCGGGTCGCGGCGAGCTTGGGCGCGGGCGCGTCGGAGGGCATCACCACCACCGCCGGCACGCCGTGGAGCCGCGCGGCGAGCGCCACCGCCTGCGCGTGGTTGCCGGACGACCAGCACACCACGCCACGCGCGCGCACGGCCGGATCGAGCGCGCCGAGCATGTTCCAGGCGCCGCGGAACTTGAACGCGCCCGCGCGCTGGAAGCTCTCGCACTTGAGGAACACGCGCGCGCCGCACGCCTCGTCGAGCTGCCGCGAGGTCACGACCGGCGTGAGGTGCGCGACGCCCGCCAAGCGCCCGCGCGCGGCGGCGAGGCGTGCCGCCATGTCCTCGTGTGTCGGAGCCGGCGCCTCCACGACCTTCCCCGGGCCCGCCGCAGGACCGGCGCGGGGGCCGGACGGGATCCCCTCCGGCCTCACCCTCCCGCCCCGCCGCCCAGGTCGAGCCCCGGCTTCGTCTGGCGCGCGGGGTCCAGCGCGGCGTCGATCTCGGCCTTCGTGAGCTTCGTCATCTCGGCCGCCAGCTCGCGCACCGGGCGGCGCTCCTTGAAGCTCCGCTTGGCGATCTCCGCGGCCGCGTCGTAGCCGATGAGCGGGTTCAGCGCCGTGGCCATGCTGGGCGAGATCTCGATGTAGCCGCGGCAGGTGTCCTCGTTCGCCCGGAGTCCCGCCAGCGCCCTGTCCGCGAACACGCGCGAGGCGGCGGCCAGGAGCTGGATGCTTTCGAGCAGGTTGCGCGCCATCATCGGCAGCATGACGTTCAGGTCGAGCTGGCCCCACTGGGCGCCCACCGTGAGCGCGGTGCAGTTGCCCATGACCTGCGCGCCCACCATGATCACGGCCTCGCAGATCACCGGGTTCACCTTGCCCGGCATGATGCTGGAGCCCGGCTGGACCGCCGGAAGCGTGACCTCGGCCAGCCCGCAGCGCGGCCCCGAGTTCATGAGCCGCACGTCGTTCGCGATCTTCATCAGGCTCGCGGCCACCGTGTTGAGCGCGCCGCCGGCCCAGCACGCGCCGTCCTGCGCGCCCTGGGCCTCGAAGTGGTTGGGCGCCTCCACGAACGACGTGCCGGCCAGCTTCCCGACCTCGGCCGCCATGAGCCGGCCGAAGTCCGGGTGCGTGTTGAGCCCGGTGCCCACCGCGGTGCCGCCGATCGCCAGCTCGCGCAGGTCGGGGAGCACCGCCTTCACGCGCGCGATCCCGTGCTGCACCTGCGACGCGTAGCCCGAGAATTCCTGCCCGAGCCGGATGGGCGTGGCGTCCATGAGGTGGGTGCGGCCGGTCTTGATCACGTCGTGGAACGCGGCCGCCTTCGCGTCGAGCGCCTTCCACAGCGCGGCGAGCGCCGGCAGCAGCTCGCGCTCGATCTGGACCACCGCCGAGACGTGCAGCGCGGTCGGAATCACGTCGTTGCTCGACTGGCCGAAGTTCACGTGGTCGTTGGGGTGGACCTTGAGCCCGCTCGCGCGCGAGGCGAGGCGTGCCACGACCTCGTTCGCGTTCATGTTGGACGAGGTGCCGCTCCCGGTCTGGAACACGTCGATGGGGAACTCGGCGTCCCACCGGCCCTCCGCCACCTCGAGCGCCGCCTTCTCGATGGCCTCCGCGAGCGGGGGCTCCAGCAGCCCCAGTCCGCGGTTCACGCGCGCCGCGGCGGCCTTCAGCAGCCCGAGCGTGTGCACGAACGCGGGCGGCAGCGGCCGCCCGGAGATGGGGAAGTTCTCCACGGCGCGCTGAGTCTGCGGCCCCCACAACGCCGAGGCCGGCACGCGCATCTCGCCGAGGCTGTCCTTCTCGATCCGGGTCTCCGACATGTCGGGTCCTTTCGGGCGCGCTCAGCCCTCGACCAGCTCCAGCCGCTGGGTCACCGGGAGGTCCGGCCGCAGGCAGTGATAGACCGAACAATACTTCTCCACCGTCAGGCGCAGCGAGTCCTCGGCGGCGGCGCGCGACAGGCGCCTGCCGGTGAGGCGGTGGACCAGCGTGATGGCCGTGAACCGGCGCGGGTGATCCTCGGCGCGCTCGCCGGTCATCTCCACCTCGTACGCGGTCACCTTCTGGCGCTTCTTGCGCAGCAGGCTGATGACGTCCATTGCCTCGCACGCGGCGATCGAGGCGAGCAGGTGCTGCACGGGATTCGGCGCCGTGCAGTCCGGGCCGCTGTCGAGCACGACCGTGCCCGACGGGAACGAGGCCTCGAACCGGAGCCCGTCGCCTTCGACGGTGCGCAGCCGGAGCGTCGCCTGCATCGCGGTCATGTGCGTGGTCCTCCCGGGGTCGCCTCCGCGGCGAGGCCCGCCGGCTCCCCTGCCCGTTCCGGGGGCCCGGCCGGCTCGCCGGCGAGCGCCAGGTTCAGCTCGTCGTCCGAGAGCACGGCGCGGCGGTTCAGGATCTGCGACGTGTCGTGCTCGAAGAAGAAGTGCGTGACGTGGTCGATGCCCACCTCGATCTGCTTGCGCAGGCCCACCATCTTGATGAGGTAGGCCGCCGCCCAGAACAGCCACGCGAGTCTGCCCGACATCGGCAGCCCGAACAGGTCCAGCACCGAGCTGTGCTTGCCGAGCGAGATGATGTAGCCCGCGTCCCGGAACGAGAAACGCTCGGGCGGGAGCCCGTGCGCACGGCGCACCAGCGTGTCCCCGACGTGGGAGCCCATGGCGATCGCGGTCTGGGACAGCTGCGGCTGCATGCGACCGTCCGGGCGCGGCGAAGCGGCGCAGTCCCCGATGACGTAGACCTCGTGCAGCGGCACGCCGTCCTCGCCGAGCGCGCGGAGATGCTCGTCCACGAGGATTCGGCCGTCGGTGTGGTGCTTCACCGGCAGCTCGCGCACGAGCGGCGGCGGCGTCACTCCCGCCGTCCAGACCAGCGTGAACGCCTCGAGCCGCCGGCCGTCGGCCAGCGTCACGGCGTGCGGCGCCACCTCGCGCGCGAGCGCCTTCAGCACGACGCGCACGCCGCGCTGGGTGAGGAAGCGCTCCACGTAGCGCGAGTGCTCCGGCCGCGCGGCCGGCACCAGCCGGTCGCCGCCCTCCACGAGCGTCACGCTCACGTGCGAGGGCGACAGCGACGCATAGCGCGGCAGCAATGTGTCGCGCGTCATCTCGATCAGCTCGGCCGCGACCTCGACGCCGGTCACGCCCCCGCCCACGATCACGAACGACAGAAGCCGCCGGCGCTGGGCGTCGGAGCGCGCCTGCTCGGCCATCTCGAACAGCTCCACCACGCGGGCGCGCAGCGTGGTCGCATCCACGAGCGTCTTGAACGGCCGCGCGTGGCGCTCGGCGCCCGGCACGCCGAACCAGTTGGTGACGCTGCCCACTGCGATCACGAGCGTGTCCCACGACTCCGACAAGCCGTTGTGGAGGATGACGCAGCGCCGAGCAAGGTCGATCCGGATGGCCTTGTTCTTGTGGAAACGGATGGAGCGGTGCCTCGCCATCTCGCGCAGCGGATAAACGATGTGCCGCGTCTCCACCGCGCCCACCGCGACCGCCGGCAGCAGCGGGTTGAATTGGAAGAAGTTCTCCTTGTCCACGAGCAGCGTGTCCCAGTAGCCGCGCGCGGCGCGCGAGCGGCTCACCGAGCGGGCGACGTCGAGCCCGCCGAACCCGCCCCCGAGGATCAACAGCCGGTGGCCCGCCATGGGGCCACCCTACTGGAGCCGGGGCCTTCCCGCACCCGGCGCGGGCCGGCGTCCGGCGCGGCCGGATCGGGGGTCCGGGTCCGCGCGCCGGGGCAGCGTGCGGAACCCCCGGCCGCGCCGCTCTGCTACCGTCGGCGCATGTTCCGCGTGTCCGTGCTGATGCCCGTCCGGGACGCCGCGCCGTGGCTCGAGACCTCGCTCGCCTCGCTCGCGCGGCAGAGCGTGCGCTACCACGAGGTGATCGCCGTGGACGACGGCTCCACCGACGGCTCGGGCGCGATCCTCGAGCGCGCCGCCCGACGCGACCCCCGGATCGTGGTGCGGCGCACGCCGGCGCGAGGGCTGCCCGCGGCGCTCAACCTGGCCCTGTCGCTCGCCCGCGCGCCGTGGGTGGCGCGCCACGACGCCGACGACGTGAGCCACCGCGAGCGCTTCGCCCGGCAGCTCGCCCGGCTCGAGCGCGAGCCCGCGCTGGACGTGCTGGGCTCGCGCGTGCGCCTGTTCCCCGCCCGCGCGACCGGCGCCGGCATGCGACGCTGGGCGGCGTGGCACAACTCGCTCCTCGACCACGACGGCATGCGGCGCGAGCTGCTCATCGACAGCCCGCTCGCGCACGGCTCGGCCATGATGCGCCGCGAGGTGCTCGAGCGCGTGGGCGGGTGGCACGAGCGTGGCTGGGCCGAGGACCTGGACCTGTGGGTGCGGCTGCTCGGGGCCGGAGCACGGTTCGGGAAGCTGCCCGAGACGCTCTACGGCTGGCGGCAGCACCCGGGCAGCTCCACTCGCACGGACGCGCGCTATTCCCGCGAGCGTTTCACGTCGCTCAAGGTCGCCGCGCTGGACGCGGGTCTGCTCCGGGGCGGGCGGCGGATCACGCTGCTGGGCGTGGGCGCGAGCCTGGAGCGCTGGCGCGCTGCGCTCGGCGGCCGGGTGGGACTTTGGCATGCCATCGGCCGGCCCGAGCCCCAAGTGGCCCCATTGCTTCGGCCGCCGCTGGTCCTGGCCCTCATGGCCCCGCAGGCCCGCGAGCGCTGGCGGCGCTTCCTGCGGGCACTCGGCATGCAGGAAATGTCGGACTTCATATTCGTCGCGTGAGGTTCCCCAATCGTGGTTTCGTCGTTGACATTCCGGGCGTGAAACGATACCCCTCCGCTCGCATCCCGTGATCCCCACGTGAATTCGGTCTTCCTCCTGGAGGCAGCATGGCGAAGCGCAAGCGGACCAGCTACACGCCGAAGAAGCGAGCCGAGATCCTCGCCGCGGCGCAGCGCGGGAACCTCACCGCGAACGAGGTGAAGAAGCAGTTCGGCGTGACACCGGTCACGTACTACTCGTGGCGGAAGAAGGCCGGCATCGTCGGCCGCCGCGGCCGCCGCCCGGGCCTGATCGCGCAGTCCGGCGCAACCGGCCAGATCGCGACGCAGTTGCGCGCCGGCGTGCAGGCGAAGGTCCGCGCCGTGCTGCCGGGCATCGTGCGCGAAGAGGTGACGAACTACCTCAACACGCTGTTCGCGGGCCAGCGCCGCCCGGGACGTCCGCGCAAGGTGCTCTGATCCGGTGAGGCTCCGGGCGCGGCGGCCCGATCCGCCGCGCCCGGGCCCCCGATCCCACGTGCCTGCATCCCCGCCCCTCGCCGCGGCGAGACCTCGATCCCCGAGCGCCGTGGCCGTCGTCCTCGTGGCGTCGCTCGCCCTGTCGCTGGCGATCGCGCTGTGGTTCCCGCTCGTGGATCCCGACGAGGGACGGAACGCCGAGGTGGCCGCCGAGATGGCGGCGGACGGCGACCTCGTCGTGCCGCACCTGGCCGGCGTCCCCTACCTGGACAAACCACCGGGGCTATTCGCGCTCGGCTCGCTCGGCGTGCGGCTGTTCGGGCGCACGCCGTTCGCGGTGCGGCTCCCGGCGATGCTGGCATGGGCGCTCGTGCTCCTGTGCCTCGCGCGTGCGGCCCGCCGGCTCACGAACGAGGCGCATGCCTGGCGGACGCTGGCCCTGCTGGCGGCCGCACCGCTCGCGGCCGTGCTCGCCGCCTACACCATCTTCGACATGCCGCTCGCGCTGTGCGTGACCGTGGTCTGGCTCGGGCTCGCGCTCGAGCTCGAGCGCGGGGCGACGCGAGCGCGCCGGCTCGCCATGTTCGCCGCCGTGGGGCTCGGCATCCTCGTCAAGGGCCCGGTCATGCTGGCCTGGGCGATCGGCGGGAGCCTCGGCGGGGCGCTGGTGCTGCGCTCGGCCGAGCCGCTCCGCTGGCTCGGCTGGGCGCCTGGCTGGCTCGTGGCGCTCGGGCTCCCGGGGCTCTGGTTCGCGGCCGCGCTCCAGCGGCATCCGGAGTACCTCCGCTACGCGTTCCTCGAGGAGTCGCTCGAGCGCCTCACGACGCGATCGTTCGACCGGAACCAGCCGTGGTGGTTCGTCCCCGCGGTGTTCGCGGGCGGCGCGCTGCCGTGGTCGCTCGCCACGCCGTGGCGGCGTCCCGCGGGCACGGCCGCGAGACTCGGCGCCGGGTTCGTGCTGTTCGCGGCCCTGTTCTTCTCGCTCTCCCAGTCCAAGCTCGTCACCTACCTGCTGCCCGCGTTCCCGCCGCTCGCCTGGTGGGCCGCCGAGTGCTGGCAGACGGGCCGCCGGCCGGCGCGGGCGCTCGCCGCCGTGCTCGCGTTCACGCCGCTCGTGCTCGTGGGCGGCTCGGTGCCGCTCCGCGAGTACGCGCATGGGGTCTCGGGCGAACGGCTGGCGAGGGCGATCCAGCGTGGCGGAGGCGGCGCGGTGCGCTACGAGGACTGCTATAGTCCGGGCACGGACTTCCTGCTCGGGCGGCGCTCCACCGTGGTCTCGGCGCTCGGGCATCCGCTCACGAGCAACTACGCCCTGCGCTACCGCGGGACGCTGCGGCGGCGCGGGCAGTGGCCGCTCGTGGACCGGCCCGGCGGGGCGCCCCCGGCGGACGTGGTCGTACGCGAGACCCGCCGCGAGGGCCGCGCGCCGGGGGGCTTCCGCGAGTTCTTCCGGGACCGGCGGTTCGTGGCCTGGCGCCGAACGCCCGGGTAGGGACACAGGAGGAGTTCGAGCCCATGTGCGGCATCGCCGGCCTGATCGCCCCGGACCTCACCGCCCCCGAGCGGCTGGACCTGGTGCGCGGCATGGTCGCCCGGCTGCGGCACCGGGGCCCCTCGGGCGAGGCCGTGTGGGACGGCGGCGAGTGCGCGCTCGGGATCGCCCGGCTCGCCATCGTCGCGCCGCGCGACCCGGCGCGCGTGCTGGCGAGCGAGACCGGCGACGTGGTCGGGGTCGCGAACGGCGAGATCTACAACCACGTCGAGCTGGAGCGGGGCCTGCGCTCGCGCGGCCACGACCTGCCGCCCGGGCCGGACACCACGCTGCTGCCGCACCTGTTCGAGGAGCGCGGGCCCGACCTGGTCGAGGCCCTGGACGGCATGTTCGCGTTCGCGTTGTGGGACCGCGGCGCGCGCACGCTCACGCTCGGGCGCGACCGCGCCGGCGAGAAGCCGCTGTTCGTGACCTCGCGCGCCCGGCGCTTCGCGTTCGCCTCGGAGCCCGCCGCGCTGCTCGCGCTGCCATGGGTGGCGCGCGAGCCCGACCCCGCGGCGCTCGCGCGCTACCTCGTGCACGGCTGCTTCCCCGGCGACGACACGGCGTTCGCGGCGCTCCGCCAGCTTCCGCCCGCCCACGTGATGGTGGTGAAGGACGGGCTCGAGCGCGCCCGCCGCTACTGGCGGCCGTGGGACGGGCTGGTGCGGCGAGGTCCGGTCGAGCCGCTGGGCGGCGGCGCCACGATGGCGCACGAGACGCGCGAGGTGCTGGCGCGCGCCGTGGCCTCGCGCGTGCCGGCCGAGGTGCCGTTCGGCGTGTTCCTCTCCGGCGGCGTGGACTCGGGCCTGGTCGCCGTGCTGGCCGCACGCGCCTGGGGCCGTAGATTCCCCACGTTCAGCCTCAAGCTCGAGCACCGCGGCTACGACGAGTCGCCGCTCGCCCGGCTGGTGGCCGATTCGCTCGACACGGACCACCACGAAGTGACGATGACGCCGAGCGAGGGCGAGGAGGCGTTCGCGACCTGGGCGGCGACCATGGACCAGCCGCTCGGCGACCCGAGCGTTCTGCCGACGTGGCTGCTCGCGAGGCACGCCTCGCGCGTGGTGCCCGTGGTGCTCACCGGCGAGGGCGGCGACGAGCTGTTCGCCGGCTACCCCACCTACCTCGGCCACCGTCACGCCGCGCTCGCCAACGGGCTCCCGGGTCCGCTCGCGCGCGCCGCGCTGGCCTGGGCGCGCCGGCTCCGTCCGCGCCACACGCACGTCTCGCTCGCGCTGCTGCTCGAGCGCTTCCTCGGCGTGCGGGGCCTCGGGCCGTTCGAGCGGCACCTCGCCTGGTTCGGCACCGCCCGCGCCGGCGAGGCGCTGGCGCTGCTCGCGCCGGAGCTGCGGGCCCGGGTCGAGGGCGACGCGCCGCTCGCGCACGCCCGGCACCTCGAGCGCGTGCTCGCCGACATGGAACTGCTGTACCCCGACCGGCCTCCAGGCCTCGCCGCCTACCAGCTCCTCGACTTCGAGACCTACCTTCCCGCCGACCTGCTCACGAAGGTGGACCGCTGCACCATGGCGCACGGCGTCGAGTCGCGCGCGCCGTTCCTGCGCGCCGAGCTCGTGGAGCACGCGTTCGCGCTGCCCGAGTCGGCGCGGCTCCGGGGCGCGACCGGCAAGTGGGTGCTCAAGCGCGCCGCCGCCGAGCTGCTGCCGCGCCAGATCACCTCCCGGCGGAAGCAGGGGTTCTCGCCGCCGTTCTCGTCGTGGGCGCGCGGCCCGCTGCGCGGTCTGGTGCTCGACTCGCTCTCGCCCGCCCGGCTCGAGGCCGCCGGCGTGCTCGACCCCGCTGCAGTGCAGCCGCTGCTGCGGGCGCACCTCGAGGGCCGCGAGGACCGCGGCCGCACGCTGTGGACGCTGCTCTCGCTCCAGTCGTGGGCCGAGCACTGGCTCGCCCGGCCCGCCGCGGCCCCGGTCCGGGCGGCCGCCCCGGCGCCGGCGGCCGTCCGCGAGACCGTGCCGTCGCGGAACTGACCGGCCTCGCGCGCGGCGCCGCGCGGGGCCACGGCGTCACATCGCCGGGGCCTCCTCGAGCGGCGCCAGCCGGAGCCGGCCGATCCGCCGCGCGCACGCCCAGCCCACCACGATCAGGCTCGCGAGCGCCATGAGCGCCCGCTCGAGGCCGAAGCGGTCGGCGATCGCGCCGACCGGGTAGATGAGCAGCGCGCCGAGGCCCCAGGCCGCACCCATGAGCAGGCTCGAGATCATCGCCGCGTGGCGCGGCGACAGCTCCTGGCCGAGCACCACGTTCACGGGCAGCGACGCCTGCAGCACGCAGTAGCCGGAGACGAGCATGGCGAACCGCCACGGTTCCGGCACCAGGAAGAACAGCGCGTAGAGCGGCGCGGCCGCGGCGAACGAGCCGCTCACCACCCGGCGCCCGCCGAATCGGTCGGCGAGCCAGCCGCCCGCGAACCCGCCCAGCGCGCCCAGCGTGAGGTAGACCGTGGTGAGGAGCCCGCCGCGCGCCATGTCGCCGCCGCGCTCGTGCACCCAGAGCGGCAGGAACGTGGCGAAGCCGGCCGAGACCGCCGACCGGCAGACCACGGCGAAATAGAGGAGCGCGAGCGGCCTCGCGACGGGCCGGAGCTCCGAGAGCGCCGGCCGCTCGCGGCGCGCCGCCGGACGCGGGGTCACCCGCGCGAACCACGCCAGCAGCAGCACGCACAGCGCGAGCCCGGGGAGCGCGGCGAGCCAGGTGCGCTCGAGGCCGAAACGGTCCACGACCGCGGTGGCGTAGGCCGGGCCCAGCGCCCAGCCCAGCGTGCCGCCCGTCACCCAGAACGACATGGCGAGGCCGCGCTGCGGGCTCGACGCGCCCGCCAGCGACGCGGTCTGCGGGTGGAACATCGCCACGCCGATCCCGCCCACGAACAGCAGCGCCACCAGCGTCTCGTAGCGCGTCGCCCACCCGATCGAAGCCATGAACGTTGCGGCGAGGAGCGGGCCGAGCACGACGAACCACGGCCGGCGCGTGTGGTCCGAGACCGCGCCGAACAGCAGCTGCGAGAACGACGACGACAGGCTGGCGATGGCGGTGAGGCCGCCGATCATCGCGTAGTTGAGCCCGAGGCGGTGCGCGAGGAGCGGCAGCAGCGGCAGGAAGAAGCTCGAGTACGCGTCGATCGTGAAATGCCCGAGCGTGAGCACGGCGAGGCGGGGTGTGAGGAAGGCGGGTCGGGTGGCGCGCATGGGCACGCACAGTCTACTGCCGGATCCGGGCGCGCGCGCGGGACCCGGGCGCGCGTGCGGTCCCCGGGCGGGTGCGCCGAAGGACGTTCGGAGGCGGCGGAGCCGCGGCGGGTGCCGGCGCACGGGCTCCGGCGTGATGCGGCCGTGCGCGAACGGAGACGCCGCGGGCGGCGGTCCCGCTCGCTCCCTCAGGCCGCCTGGCGGTTGAGGATGTCCTCGAGCCGGCGGATGAACTGCTCGGTGCGCTCGACCTCGTCCCGCGCCGGCTGGAGCAGGGAGCGCGCCGCGGCGACCTGGTCCTCGCGGGCCCGGTCCTCGATCTCGCCGAACAGGATGACGCAGCCGTTGGCGCCGATGGTGGCGCACATGCCCTTCAACCCGTGCGCCTCGAACTCGACCCGGCGCGTGTCCCCGGAATCGAAGGCCCTGGCGAGCCGCTCGAGGCGGGTCGGGACGTCGTGCAGGAACGTCTGGAGAAGGGACGCGCGCAGCGGCTGGAGCCCCATGCAGGCGGTCTCCAGCTGCTCGAGGTCGAGCGCCGGGCCGTCGGGGATGACCGGCACTTCCGGCTCGCCCTCCGTCGGGGGGACGCCCGGCGCGGGCCGCGACAGCCGGAACGCCGGCGGCGGCGAGCCCGGGGCGGCCGCGGGCGGCGCGTCAAAGTGCGACGAGACCACGGTGAGCGGCGCGGGCACGCTCGCGGGCCGCTCCGGCTCGGTCACGCGGCCGTCGCGGGACGTGTACTTCTCGACCGTGCCCGTGAGCAGCTCGAGGTTGATGGGCTTGCCGAGCACGACGTCCATACCGGAGGCGTGGCAGCGGTCGCGGTCGGGCTTGTGGTCGGCGTTCGCGGTGATGCCGATGATGGGCGTGCGCTGCGAGCCGCGCTCGCGCGCCCGGATCGCCGCCGTCGCCCGGCAGCCGTCCAGGTCCGGCATCTGCATGTCCATCAGGATCAGGTCCCAGCGTTCGGTCCCGGTGCGCTCGATGGCGCGCCGGCCGCTGTTCGCCACCTCGACGTTGTAGCCGACGCGGTGCAGCGCGCTGGTGGTGACGAGCTGGTTCACCGGGTCGTCGTCCACGAGCAGAATGCGCAGCTTGCCGCGCCGCGCCTCGGCCAGGGAGTGGCGGGTGACCAGCGGGCGCTCCGCGTGCGACTTCTCGTCGTGCTGAGGCTGCAGGATCTCGCCCATCGCCTCGTAGAGCTGCACCGGCGCGAGCGGCTTCATGAGGTAGGCGGAGAACCCGGCCGCCTTGACGCGCCCGCCGTCTCCGGGCCGGCCGACGTTCGTGACCATGACCAGCCGGGTCGCGTCGAGCGCCTGGTCGGCCCGGATCGCCTGTCCCAGCTCCTCGCCGTCCAGGCCCTCGAGATGCCGGTCGAGCACCGCCACCGCGAACGGCGCGCCGCCCTCGGCCGCCTCGCGAACGAGCCGCAGCGCCTCGGGGCCGTTCTCGGCGAGCTCCACCGCGCAACCCCAGGCACCGAGCACGTCGGCGAGCGGCTCACGGTCGCCCGCGTTGCCGTCGGCCACGAGCACCCGGACGCCGCGCAGCGCGACCTCCACCGCCGGCGCCTGCGGGGTGCCGACGGCGAGCGACTGCTTCTCGAGCCGCACGCGGAACCAGAACGTGCTGCCCTCGCCGAGCCTGCTCTCCACCCCGATCGTGCCGCCCATGGCCTCGATCAGGCGCTTGGAGATGGCGAGGCCGAGGCCCGAGCCGCCGAAGCGGCGCGCGATGCTGCCGTCGGACTGGGCGTAGGGCTCGAACAGTCTGGCGATCGCCTCGGGCTCGATCCCCGGGCCGGAGTCCGTGACCTGGAACAGGAGCGTGACATGCGCGTCGTCCTCTGCCTCTCGCTCGACCTTGAGCTGGACGGTGCCGCGCTCGGCGAACTTGACGGCGTTCGCGCCCAGGTTCAGGAGCACCTGCCGGATGCGCCCCGGGTCGCCCTTGAGCCGCGACGGCACCACCGTGCTCACGCGGGTCTCGAGACGCACCAGCTTCTCGAGCGCGACCGGATGGAGCACGGCGGCCACCTGGTCGAGCGCCACGCGCAGGTCGAAGTCGAGGTTCTCGACCGGCATCCGGCCTGCTTCGAGCCGCGAGTAGTCGAGCGTGTCGTTGATGAGCGCGAGCAGCGTCTGGGAGCTGTCGCGGATCAGCTCGACGAGCTGGCGCGACTCCGAGGGCAGCTCCTGCTGGAGCAGGAGGCTGCTCATCCCGATCACGCCGTTCATGGGCGTGCGGATCTCGTGGCTCATCATGGCGAGGAAGTCGCCCTTGGCGCGCGCCGACTCGCGGGCCTCGGCGAGGCTCCTTTCGAGCTCGCGCTCGCGCACGCTCGGGCCGGCCGGCTCGGCGGGCCCGTCGGACGCGACGGGCTTGACGGCCGCGGCGGGTTCGGAGCTCGCGGCGGGCGCCGCGGGCGGCTCCGCGTCGCGAATGCACTCGCGGGCCACGCCCACCAGATAGCGCTCGCCGTCGGGGCTGTCGAGGAAGCGGAGCCGGACCTCGGCCACGAGCGTCGTGCCGTCGGCCCTGGCGAGTTCCAACCGGCGGTCGAACGGCGCCGACCCGGAGGGACGCGCGCGCAGGAACGCGCGCATGAGGCCGGGCACGTCGTGCCGGGCCACCAGCTCCGCGCAGGACCGGCCCACCCAGTCCTTCACGCGGTGGCCGGTGAAGGCCTCGAACGCGCTCGACGCCCACACGAGGCGCCCCCACGGGTCGGTGCTGAACACCAGGTCGGGGGACGACTCGAGCACTTCGCGCAGGCCGATCGCGGGAGTGAACGCGGGCAGGCCGGGGTGCGCGTGGCGCTGGCGCTTGTTCATGGCGGCTCTCTGGATGGATGGAGCCCGGGGACGAACGACCCTGTCCGCCCGCGCGGGATCCGGGTGACCTCGCCCGGCTTATCGGCGCGCGCCCGACCCGGCTTGAGGCGGAAGGCGCGTTCTCGTTAGCGTGGGCGGGCTCATGCCCCCGCCCGCTGAAGCCGCACAGGACACTGGCGCCGGAGCCCGACCGCCCGCTTCGGGCGCGAGCGCTCCGGTCGTTCCGCGACCGGCGCCGCCCACGCCGGACGACCCGCCGGTCGCGGGAGCCGTGCCGCCGCTCGGGACCGGCCACGTCGCCGCCACCTGGCTCCCGCTCGCCGGCAGCTGGCTCCTCATGGGGCTCGAGCTCCCCGCCGTGGCCGCCGTCATGGCCCGGCTGCCGCACGCCACGGTGAGCCTCGCCGCCTACGGCGGCGTCGTGTTCCCGCTCGCGTTGCTCGTCGAGTCGCCGATCCTCATGCTGCTCACCGCCTCGACGGCGCTGGCCCGCGGGCCCCGGTCCTACGCCGTGGTCCGGCGCTTCATGCTGCTTTCGGCCGGCGGCCTCACCCTGCTCCACTTCCTGCTCGCGTTCACGCCGCTCTTCGACTGGGTCGCCGGAGCGCTGATCGGCGTGCCCGAGCCGGTGCGCGAGCCCGCGCGAACGGGGCTCCGCATCATGCTGCCGTGGACGATGGCGATCGCCTACCGCCGCACGCAACAGGGCGTGCTGATCCGCTTCGGCCAGGCGCGCGCCGTCACCTGGGGCACGCTCGTCCGGCTCGCCACGCTCGCCAGCGTGCTCGCGCTGGGCGCGTCGCTCGGCAGGCTTCCCGGCATCGTCGTGGGCACGAGCGCCGTCGCCTCGGCGGTGGTGGCCGAGGCGTTGTTCGCGAAGCTGGCCGTGGGGCCCGTCCGCCGCGGGCCGCTGGCGGGGGCCGCCGCCACCGAGCCGCCGCTCACGCTTCGAGCGTTCGCCCGCTTCTACACGCCGCTCGCGCTCACGCCGCTCCTCAACTTCATCGCCATGCCCCTGGCCGCCGCCGCCATGAGCCGCATGCCGAACGCGCTCGAGTCGCTCGCGGTATGGCCGGTGCTCTCGGGCGCCGTGTTCACGGTCCGCAGCACCGGCTTCGCCTACAACGAGGTGGTCGTCGCGCTCCTCGACCGGCCCTCCCCGCTGCCGGCGCTGCGCCGGTTCGCTTGGACGCTCGCCACCGCCGCCACCGTGCTGCTCGCGGCCGGCGCGCTCACGCCGCTCGGCCGGCTCTGGTTCGAGCGGGGCTCCGCGCTGCCCGCCGGCCTCGCCGGCCTCGCCTGTACGGCGCTCCTGTGGCTCGTGCCCATGGGCGCGGTGAGCGTGTGGCAGAGCTTCCACCAGGGGATCCTCGTCCACGCTCACCGGACGCGTGCCGCCACCGAGGCGATGGTGCTGCTGCTCCTCGCCACCTGCGCCGTGCTCGGCGTCGGCGTGGCGTGGCGATCGGGCGCCGGGCTCCACTTCGCCGCGCTCGGGATGACGCTCGGCGGCCTCGCCCAGGTCGCCTGGCTCGCCTTCCGCTCGGGAGCCGTGCAGCGGGTGCACGGGCTCGGGGGTCCGGCCCACCGCTGACGGTGGGTCCGCGGATGGCCGGGTCCCGGGTGGCGGGTTCTGGCCGGGGCCGGACGGAGTCTGGCCGGAGGCGGCTCGGGAGTGGACGGCGGCGGCGCCAGGCACTCCCGTGCAGCCGCAGGCCCTTGGATCTTGCGGCGAAGCCCTTCGGTGGGGGCGGGCAGCCGCGTAAGTGCATGGTTGTACGGCGAGGACTGTCGGGACGGCCGATCCGGGGCTTTCGGCCGCTTCCTCTGGACGCGCTGGCAAGCACTTGCACTCGTCCGGCCTGGCGCCAACAATCCTCGCCGCGCAAGGTAAGTGCTTGTGGATCGGGCCCTGGGCCGGGCCGCACGCGGCTTCAGGGCCGACGTCGACGAACTCCTCCCCGCCACGGACGGTTCCGCGGCCCCCGATGTCAAGGCACGGCCGATGCTCGTGCCCCCCCCCGGCGGTGATCCATCGCGGGGTGGCTGGAACCGCGCCCCGTCAGGGAACCTCACGGAGGAGGTCCGCGATGACGCTCCTGAGCCTGACGCTGATCACGCTGTGGCTGATGCTGCTGGTGCTGGGGGCGACGCTCTCGGGCATGGTGCACCTGCTGGCCCTCGGGGCGGTCGCCCTGGTCTGCCTGAGCGGCAAGCGCGGCTCGCGCCGTGCGCGCGCGGCGGCCGCGGCGGCGACGGTCGTGACGACCGCGTCCACGACGGGCCTGCCGCTCCACTGAGCCATTCGCTCGCGGGCCGAGGCCCGGGATCCGCGGGGCGCCGGGCCCTCGGTCGGGCGCCCCGGTCGGGATGCCGGGCCGGCGCGAGTCGGGCGCGGGGCTGACGCTCCGCGCCCGTTCCGATCCCGCGCTATCCTCCCGCCATGCGCCACTCCGCCCGCGTCCGGCCCGCGACCGCATGATCGAGCCCGGGGACCACCTCGGCCGTTACGTGGTGACGGAGTGCCTCGGCGAGGGCGGGATGGGCGTGGTCTACCGCGCGTCGGACCCACGCCTCGAGCGCGACGTGGCGCTCAAGGTGCTCAAGCGCGGCCCCGCCGCCTCGGGTGCGACCGACCGGCTGCGCGCCGAGGCGCGCGCGCTGTCGCGGCTCATCCACCCGAACATCGCCACGCTGTTCGACCTGGACCGGGACGGCGGGAGCGAGTTCCTGGTGATGGAGTTCGTCCCGGGGCAGACACTCGCACGCCTGCTGGAGGACGGTCCGCTGCCCGAGGCGCGCGCCTGCGCCATCGCCATCGAGGTGGCCGAGGGCCTGGCCGCGGCGCACGAGCTGGGGCTGGTCCACCGGGACCTGAAGCCCGGGAACGTCATCGTCACGCCGCGCGGGCGCTGCAAGGTCCTGGACTTCGGGCTCGCCCGGCTCGAAGACGACACCGTGGACTCGACGATGCGGACGCGCTCCGAGGAGTCCGCGGGGCTCGCCGGCACGATCCCCTATCTCGCCCCCGAACAGGTGCGGACCGGGCAGGCCGACGCGCGCTCGGACTTGTGGGCGCTGGGCGTGCTCCTGTTCGAGATGACCGGCGGCACGCGCCCGTTCGCGGCGGAGAACCCCGCCGCGCTGCTCTACGCCATCGCGCACGAGCCCGCCCCGTCGCTCGCGGCGCTCCGTCCCGAACTCTCGCCGAGGTTCGTGGCGCTCGTCGAGCGGCTGCTCGAGAAGGACCCCGCGCGCCGCCTCCCGGATGCGCCGGCCGCGCTCCGCGCCCTGCGCGCGCTGGGCTCCCCGCACGATGCCGGCGATCCGGCGGACGGCGGCGCGGCGGGTGCGCTCGCGGACGCCGCCGGGTCGCCGCCGTCGCGGCCGGCCGCCGGCGGGCCCTCGGGGGCGGGGCCCGCCATCCGCTCGCTCGTGGTGCTGCCGCTCGCCAACCGCTCGGGCGACCCGGCGCAGGAGTTCTTCGCCGACGGCATGACCGACGCGCTCATCACCGACCTGGCGCAGATCTCGGCGCTGCGCGTGATCTCGCGCACCTCCGCCATGCGATTCAAGTCGAGCGATCGCCCGCTTCCGCACATCGCTCGCGAACTCCGGGTGGACGCGGTGGTCGAGGGCTCGGCGCTCCTCTCGGGCGGCCGGGTGCGCCTGACCGCGCAGCTCGTGGAGGCCGCCGGCGACCGGACGCTGTGGGCGCGAAGCTACGAGCGCGACCTGACCGACGTCATCACGCTCCAGCGCGAGCTCGCGAGCGCGATCGCGGGCGAGATCCGCGTGCGCGTGACCCCCGCGGAGGGCGCGCGGCTCGGGCCCAAGGGGCCCGTGAACCCGAGCGCGCACGTGGCCTACCTGCGCGGCCGCTACCTCTGGAACCGCTGGAGCCGCGAGTCGTTCCTCGAGAGCATCACCTGCTACGAGGAGGCGCTGCGCGCCGACCCCGGCTACGCGCTCGCCCTCGCCGGCCTCGCCGACAGCTACGCCACGCTCGGGAACACGAACGCGCTGCCGCCGGGCGAGGCGTACCCCCGGGCGCGCGCCGCCGCCGAAGCGGGGCTCGCGCTCGACGACTCGATCGCCGAGCTGCACGCCTCGCTCGGTTACGTGCAGCGATTCCACGACTGGGACTGGCCGCGCGCCGAGCGGTCGTTCCAGCGCGCGCTCGCCATCAACCCGGGCTACGCCACGGGGCGGCGCTGGTATTCTCAGTTCCTGTCCGGGCTCGGCCGCCACGCCGAGGCCAACTTCGAGGGCGAGCGCGCACTCGAGCAGGACCCGCTGTCGCTCATCATCCACACCGCCGTGGGCGACGTGCTGTTCTACGGCCGGCGCTTCGACGAGGCGGCGGGCTACTACCGCCGCTGCATCGAGATGGACCCCTCGTTCGGGCCCGGCCACACCGACCTGGCGCGCACGCTCGAGCACCAGGGCCGCTGCGACGAGGCGCTGGAGGAGTTCCTGCGCGGCACCGGGCAGGCGCCCGGCCAGGCGTACCGGCCGTCCACCGGGCTCGCCATCATGCTCGTCCGCACCGGCCGTCGCGACGAGGGGCTGGCGATGCTCGAGCGGCTCGCGGGCGGTGGGAGCACCGACTACGTCCCGCCGTTCGGCGTGGCGTCGGCCTACGCCGTGGCGGGCCAGCCGGCCCGCGCGCTCGACTGGCTGGAGCGCGGCTTCGCCGAGCGCGACGGGGCCATGGTCTGGCTCGCCGTCCACCCGCGGCTCGACCGGCTGCGGGGCGAGGTACGCTTCCGGAGGCTGCTCGCGGCGATGCGGCTGGACGCGTAGCGCCGCCGGGTCGCGGGCCGGCGCCGCCGTCGGGGACGCCCGCAACCGCGTCGGACCCCAAGAAACAGGGCCCGGTCCTTGCGGACCGGGCCCGAGAACGTTCGGTATCGGTGGCGCTGGGTTCCCGTCCTGGGGCCGTCAGGCGCCACTGCGTCCCGAGTTCCCCTACGAGGACGCCACCTCCACCGAAGCCCTGCAGCGACTATCCAATGGATCACCTCCTTTTCGGGGCAACCGCGTGCGGGAGGACCCAACCTCCCCGGACCGGCGGGTCGCCCGACCCCGCGTGGCCCGCGCACGGAGAGCCGTGCGAGTGGACGCTGCCGAAAAGTATGCGACGCGGAGAGGTGGCCGTCAACGCTCGACCTGCGGCGAGCGGTCGATGGCCTCCATCCCGCGCGAGACCGCGTCGAGCGCTTCGAGAGTCAGCAACTCGCGCGCCATCGGGAACAGCAGTTGCTCCTCCTTCGCGAAGTGGTCGTCCACGAGCTCGAGGAGCGTGCGGGCCGTCCGCGCCAGCGCCGCGGCGTCGGAACCTCGCTCGGTGAGCGCGCTCAGGCGCTCGCCCGCCTGGACGATCGCGGGGTGCTGGACCTCGTGGAGCTCCCGCAGCGTGGCCCGGAACCGGTCGGCCTCGGCGTGGATGGCGCGGTGCTCCTCGCGCATGACCGGCGTGGGGCCGCCCTCGAGCACCGCCTCGACCGCCGGGAAGAGCTCCTCGTCCTCGCGCCGCGCGTGACGGAGGAGCTCGGACTCGATCATCCGCACCGTCGCCTGCAGCACCGGCAGCTCGCCCGGGAGCGCCGCCCCGCCCGCACGGGCGAGTCGCTCGGCCGCCCCGCGCAGCGCGTCGAACTGGCGCATGAGCGAGGCGTGCTCGTCGAGCAGCCGCTCGATCGGGTCGCGGGCACGCGTGCGCCCGGCGGGTCGGTCCATGCGCGCGAGGCTACGGGTGGGGCGCGGCCCCGGCAACCGGCGCGGCGCGCCGGAGCGCCTCGATCGCGCGGCCGCGCTCGGGCGAGAGCGATCGGGCGACGGAGTCCATGCCGGGAAGCGCGAGAAGCCGCAGCGTCCTCGCGCGGAGCTCGTCCCGGCGCCAGCGCTCGGACGCCTCGAGGCTCGTGGGCAGGTAGCGGCGCGAAGCCTTCGAGGGCTCCCACGCGGCGGCCGCGTCCAGCGCGGCCGAGCGGGGGCCGGCCGGCGACAGGCCGGTCTGCTTCGGGTGGGCGAGCGCCACGGACCCGAAGGGGGTGAGCGCGTAGCGGAGCGCGTGCGAGTCCTCGCGCGTGCCGAGGAATGCCACGGGTCGCCGGCCGGCGATATGGTCGAGCCAGAGGTGGCTCCGGCTCCCGGGGAGGCCCGAGTAGCGGTCCTCCCCCTGCTCGAGCAGCCGCCCGCGGTGGAAGCGCGCCCGGCTGCGCGCGTAGAGTCCGGCCGGATCGGCGGGCACGCGGTGCTTCACCTGCGCGCTCGCGACCGTCGAATGGCCGCCCTCCCACAGCACGTCCGTCGTCCCGTCCGCGCGGTCGATGGCCACGCCCTCGATTTCGCGCCCGTCGGCGAGCGTGATGCGCCCGGCCGCGGCCAGGTGCGGGAGCACGCCCGGGTGGGACCGCCGCGCGCGACGCACGTACCACGGATAGGTCATAAGCTGCTGGTCGAGCACGGCGACGTCGGCGCGCAGGCGCTCGACGCGCGTGAGGTGGAGGAGCGAGTTGTGGAGCAGGTCCCCCTCCCGAACAGCACCGTGCGCGGCGGCAGGCCCGCGAGGATGTCGCGTCCGAGCCACTCCGCGAAGTGGTTCCCGCGCTCGGAGCGCTCGCGGAGCGCGGGCAGCCCGGCGACGAGCGGCACGGCCACGAGCTCGGCGGCGAGGGCCCGGCGGAGCGCGGCGGCACGCACCGCGCGGGCGCGCTCACGACGCCCGGTCGGCGCTGTCGAAGCGGTCGAGCAGGATCGCCACCAGCATGTCCGAGAGCACGTTCACCACCGATCGCACTCGCGCCAGGATCCAGTCCACGGGCACGATGAGCGGGATCGCGGCCGCTACGGCCACCTCGGGGAGTCCGGCCGCCGCGAGCACGAGCGGCAGCACGATGAGCCCCGCCTCGGGCACGCCCGCGATGCCCACGCCGGCCATGATGGACGCGAGCACGATGGTCATCTGGTGCGGGAACGACAGCTCGTAGCCGAACGCCTGGCAGAGGAAGATGGTGGCCATGGCTTCGTAGAGCAGAATCCCGTCGTTGTTGAGGTTGGTGCCGATGCACGCCGAAACCCGCGCCGAGGACTCCCCCACCCCCATCGAACGCAGGCAGCGGAGCGTGACGGGCACCGTGGCGAGACTCGAATTGGTGGAAAGCCCGGTGAGCGCGGCGTCAGCGCCCTTCCCCAGGAACACGCGCGGGGACTTCCGCCCCACGAGCCAGGCGGCGAGCGGGTAGTAGACGAACGAGTGGATGAGCAGCCCGGCCAGGATCACGACCAGGAACAGCCACAGGTGGCGGAACACGTCGAGGCCCGCCCGCCCCACCACCTGCGCCACGATCCCCAGCACCGCGAACGGCACCACCTCCGCCACCCAAAGCAGCATCGTCGTCGTCGCCTCGAACAGGCTCGTGACGACCGGCGCGAGCGCGAGCACACCCGGCGAGCCGCGATGCTGCAGCCGCCGCAGGGCCGCGCCGGCCAGGATCGCGAGCAGGACCAGCGGCACCACGCTGTTCCGCGCCAGCGGGTCCACGACGCTCTCGGGGATCCAGCCCGCCAGGTTCCTGAGCGGGTCGAGCGTCGCCCCCGGCGGCGGGCCGGTCGCGCGAGTCGCGCTCACGACATGGCCCGTGAGGTCCTCGATGTGGCCCCGCCACGCGAGCCCGGGCTGGAACAGGTTGAGGAGCGTGAGCCCGATGGTCATGGCGATCGCGATGTTCGTGCCGCAGATGCCCGCGAACCGCCCGAACGTGCGCCCGCTGATCGCGGTGGACAGGAACGAGTCCAGCACCGCGAGCAGGATGAGCGGCGTGGCGAGCGCCTTGAGGAGCCGGATCACGAGCAGCCCGAGCGCGCCCAGGTCCTCGTTGCCGTAGCGCCAGAGCCAGGGCTCGACCTTGAACGCCACTCCCAGCGCCGCGCCGACGGCGACGCCGGCGAGGACCCGCACGCCGAGCGGGAGGCGGCGCGATCCGGTGGTCGCGCTCCCCGCGCCGCTACCGGCCACGGAGGACTCGGCGGTCGAGGTCACTTGCGCGTCCCGACGCACGCGACGAGCGGCGCGAAGCGCGGGTCGTCACGGAGCGCCGCGAACGAGGGGTCCAGGTGGAGCGCGGCCATCCAATGCACTCGCTCCTCCACCGCCTGCTCGAGGAGCGCGAACGCCCGGTCGTGGTCCCCGAGCGCGGTGTGGACCTGCGCGAAGTGGTACGGGCCCACGTAGCGCGACTTCGCCAGCTCCTCCAGCTCTCGCAGGTGCTCGAGCGCCTCCGCGCGCCGCCCCGCGAGGGCGTGGGCCATCGCGAGCCCCGAGACCACCATCGGCGTGCGACCGAGGATCCCGGCGCAGCGGGCGAACGCGGCCAGGGCCTCGGCGTCCCGCCCGGCGCGCGTGCAGGCGAGTCCGAGCCAGTAGTGGAGCGGGCCGAAGCCCGGGATCTGCTCGGCGGCGGCCAGCAGCCTCCGCCGCGCCTCCTCGTGCCGGCCCTGCCAGTACGGATGCCAGCCCGTGAACGCCATCGCCACGTTCGACTGCGGGTCCAGCACGCGGGCCAGACGCGCCTCGGCGTCGGCCTCCTCGATGCGCCCCATGAGGATCAGAAGGTTCGTGAACCACAGGTGCGCCTGCGAGTACTTCGGGTTCAGGTCCACGGCCCGGCGGAACAGGCGCTCGGCCTCCTCCGGGTCCCAGTCGTACCAGAGCACCGAATACGCGAGCGACGTGCAGGCCTCCCCGCTTCCCGGTTCCACCTCGAGCGCCCGCCGGGCCGCCTCCTTGGAGCGCGGGAACGACTCGCGCGCGGGCACCACCGACATGAAGCCCATGAGGTTGTAGGCGTCGGCAATGCCGACGTGCGCCAGCGCCAGCTTCGGGTCGCGTCGCGTCACCTCCTCGAGCAGCGCGAGGCCCGAGCGGAGGCCGGCCTCGGTCCGCTGCTCGATGAGGTAGCGGCCCTTCAGGTACGACTCGTAGGCCTCGGGGTCCACGGTGCGGACGCCCTTGAGCCGAGTCTCCTCCTGCGGCGTGACGCTCACCTGGATCTCCTCCACGATCGCCGACGCCACCTCGCCCTGGAGCGCGAACACCTCCTTGAGGTCGCGCTCGTAGGAGCGCGCCCACAGGTGACGCTCGGTCGCGCCTCGATCAACTGCGCAGTGATGCGCACGCGTTCGCCCGCCGCCGCACCGAGCCCTCGACCACCGCGTCCACGTTCAGCTCGCGCGCGATCTCGGGGATCGCTCGGCGCTGCCCCTTGTAGCGCATGACCGACGGGCGCGAGATGATGCGCAGCGCGCGCACCTGCGCCAGGGACGAGATCAGCTCCTCCGTCATCCCGTCCGAGAAGTACTCCTGCGCCGAGTCGCCGGACAGGTTCTCGAGCGGCAGGACCGCGATGGAGGTGACGCGACGCGCCGGCGTCGGGGCGGTCCCCGACGGTGTCGCGACCTCGCCCGCGTCCCCGGCCGCGAGCCGGCGCAGCTCGCCCAGCATCTCCCCCGCCGTCTGGTAGCGGCGCGCGCGATCGCGCTCGAGCGCGCGCAGGACCACCGCCTCGAGCGCCGGCGACAGCGACGGCTCCAGTTCCCGCGGACGCACGAGCCGTCCGTGCAGGATCTCGTTGGCGAGCGCGGTGGCGAGCGGGGCGCGGAATGGCCGCAACGCCGTGGCCAGCTCGTACAGCACCACGCCCAGCGCCCACAGGTCGGCGCGCGCGTCGAGCGTCTCGCCGAGGAGCTGCTCCGGCGCCATGTAGGCCGGCGTGCCCGTGGTCGTGCCGACCTGCGTGAGCACCTGGGTCGGCGAGTCCTCGCTCGGGGCGTGGGCGAGGCGCGCGAGGCCGAAGTCGAGCACCTTCACGCGGCCCTTGGGCGTCACCATGATGTTGCCCGGCTTGAGGTCGCGGTGGAGCACGCCGCGCTCGTGCGCCTCGGCGAGCTCCTCCGCCACCTGCGCGCCGGTCTCCGCCGCCTCGCGCTCGGGGACCCGCCCGCCGGCGATGCGGGCGGCGAGCGTGTCGCCCGGGACGTACTCGAGCACCAGGTAGTCGGTGCCGTCCTGCTCTCCCAGGTCCAGGACCATCTCGATGTTCGGATGGTTGAGCCGGGAGAGCGCGAGCGCCTCGCGCCGGAACCGGGCCCTCGCGTCGGCGTCCCCGCGCGCCGACTCCGGCAGCAGCTTGACCGCCACGTCGCGCTCGAGCCGCGTGTCGCGCGCACGGTGGACCTCGCCGATGCCGCCCACGCCGAGCGGCGCGAGGATCTCGTACGGACCGAAGCGGCTGCCCGCGGCGAGTGGCATCCGGCGAATGTAGACGAGGCTCGCGCGGGCGGGAAGGCGCGGCGAGCGAGGCGCGAGGGGCGAGCGGCGTCGCGTGAGGGGCGGGCGGCCCCGGCTATTGAGCCGGGACCTCGATCGTCACGTCGCCGGAGTAGACCGGGACGGGCTCGACGGCGATGCGAACGCGGTAGCCGTAGCCGGCGCCGGGCTGGATGGAAGCGTCCTCGAGCGTCAGCCGCGACTCCCCGTCCACCGGGACGTGGGCAAGGCCCTTCCACGGCGCGCCCTCGAGCCGCCTCTGGACCAGGAACGTGCCCGAGACGCCCTCGCGAACGCTCCACACGATCCGCGCGACGCCCGGGCGCACGTCCACCGACGCGACGGCGAGCTCCACGGAGGAGTCGGACGCTCCCGGCGCGGTCGGGTCTTGCGAGCAGCCCGCGAGGAGGACGAGCGAGAGCAGCAGCGCGACACGCACTCCGGCACCTCTTCTCGTGACCCGATCTTCGACCATTCTACTCCCGGGCCGGGCCGCCGTGGCCCCCTCCCGACCGCGTCCAGCGCCCGCAGCCTCGAGCTCGTGCGGACGACGCTGCGACACCTTCCATTCCAGAACTGGATTCTAGTTCATGATAACCACCCGCCGTGCCCACGCCCGGCCCGCGCGCCCCGCCGCCGCGGTGCCGCGGCGGTTCCGCGCCGTGCCCCCGGCGCAGGAGCGCAGCCGCGAGACGCTCGGGCGCTTCGCCGAAGCCGTCGAGTCGCTGCCGCGCACACGGACGATCGAGGAGATCTCGGTGGAGCCGATCGTGCGCCGCGCTGGCCGCTCGATCGGCTCGTCCTGCGCCCGCTTCCGCAGCAAGGACGCGCTCCTGCCGCACCTCTACCGGCGCTGCCACGAGCGGCTCGAAGCGGACGTGCGCGACCGGCTCGCGCTCGTGGCCTGGGACGGGCTCGACCCGGGGCCGACCGTCATCGAGCTCATGCGCTTCATCGTCCGCATGTACGACGAGCGCCGCGGGCTCCTGCGCGCGCCGGCGCTTTTCGCCCGTATGCGACCCGAGGCGCTGCCGGCCGATGTCGTGTGGCGCCGGAGGCGGATCTACGAGCCCATGGTGGGCCTGCTCGCCCGTCATCGCGGGGACATCGCACACGCCGATCCGGCGTGGGCGAGCCGGTTCGCCGTCTTCCTCGCCTCTTCGATCGCGCGGGAGATGATCCTGTTCGAGGGGGCCCCCCACTCACGCGTCACGCCGCTCTCCCGCGACGAGCTCCTGCGCGAGATGACCCGCGCCGCGCACGCCTACCTGACCCACGAGGGCCGCCGATGACCCGCTCGTCGCATTCGATCCCGCCGCGCCCGCGAACCGCGCTCCTGCTCGTCCTCGCGCTCGCCACCTCGCTCGCGCCTTCGGCGGCCGCCGCGTCCGCCAACCTCGAGATCACGCGCAAGGAGCTCCGCACGGCCACAGGCCGCCGCATCGAGACGGACGCCGGCCGGCTCCGGGTGCCCGAGCGCCGCGGTGCGGCCGGCTCACGTCCGATCCCGATCGGGTTCCCGCGGCTCCGGTCGTCGGCCCCCCGTCCCCGTGCGCCGCTCTTCTTCCTCAACGGCGGCCCCGGCAGCCGCGCGGTCTCGGAGAATCCGCGTTCGCTCGACTTCCGGGCGCCGTTCCTCGACGTCTCGGACGTCGTGCTCGTGGACCAGCGCGGCACGAACGACTCGAACCTCGCATCGCGCTGGGACGGTCCCCCGCCGCCCGGGTGCTTCCTGCATGCCGACTCGGCGCTCCGGTTCGTGCCGCTCGAGGACGCCGACCCGCAGGTCACGCACACGTCGGTGTCGCGGTGAAGGGGAGTCCGGGGCGCGCGTCCGAGGAGGAGGTTGGAGGCGGCACCCGGATTCGAACCGGGGAATAAGGGTTTTGCAGACCCTCGCCTTACCACTTGGCTATGCCGCCTCAACGGAAAGTGGGGGCGAGAGTTATAGCGCAGCCCGGGTCGGGAATCCAGCCGCGAAGGGTCGGGAAGATGCTCGCCTCGCATGACCGGCGATCTCTGCCCAGTCAGCGGCGGCCCGCGAACGCCGGGCACGCCCATGCCCGTCCGCGTTTCACCGGCTGCTGCCATCCGCCGCTCGCGAATGCCGCGTGCCGAACATGATCAGACGAGTGGCAGCAGCGAGCTTCCGAGCGCGACTCAGCCGAGCATTTGACCGAGAACTCAGCCCGCTATCAACACCTTGTACGCGTGCGACCAGCGACCCCGGGTGAAGCCCGGGATGCACCAGAGGATGCAGAGCGGTTCGATCGCTCGCGCGGCCTCGATCGCGCCCAGGTCCTCGATCTCCCAGCCGAAGCGCTCGAGGATGGCCGAGACCTCGGCCTTGGCGGCGGCGTCGTCGCCGCAGATGAACATCGTCGGCGGTCCGCCTGGGAGCTTCGGATCCACCATCAGGGCGTTCCCCACGCAGGAGAACGCCTTCACGAACCGTGCCGCGGGAACGCGCCTCCGCAGGCGCTCCATGAGCGAGTCCTCCGGCGTCGTGAAGAAGTGGAGCACGCCGTTCGTGGGTGGAACCTCGGCGATGGGATTCGTGGTGTCGATGACGACCTTCCCGGCGAGGCTCTCGGCGCCGGCGAGGTCCAGCGCGGACTCGGCAGCCGTGCCCTTGACGGCGAGGACGACGAGCTCGCCCCATCTCGAGGCCTCGGCGAGCGTCCCCGTGGCCGCCCGCGGCCCCGCTCCCCGCTTCCAGGCGGCCAGCTTGTCCGGATCGCGCGAGCCCCGCATGACTTCATAGCCGTGTTTCAGGAATCCGGTGGAAAGCGCATCGCCCACCTTGCCCGTGCCCAGCACCGCGATCCTGTTCACGGGTATTCCCTCCGAATGGCCGCGCGGCGTCCCGTTCAGTCCGGCTCGGGACCCGCGCCCGGCCCGGTGTCGCGCTCGGGCCCCTTCGCCGGCAGCGCCAGCGACACGACGGTCGCGCCCGCCAGCAGCCCGGCCACGACGATCAGCGAGAGCTGGATGGGGATCTTGTAGAAGTCGGAGATGATCATCTTGATGGCGACGAAGATGAGCACGAGCGCGAGCCCGACCTTGAGGTAGCGGAGCCGGGCCACGAAGCCCGCGATGCAGAAGTAGAGCGCCCGCAGCCCGAGGATGGCGAAGATGTTGGACGTGAACACGATGAAAGGATCGTCCGTGATCGCGAAGATGGCCGGGATCGAGTCCACCGCGAACACGAGGTCGGTGATCTCGATGAGCACGAGCACGGCGAACAGCGGCGTGGCCATGCGACGGCCGTCCACGCGGGTGAAGAACCGGCCGCCCTCGTAGTGCTGGCTCGTCCGCACCAGCCGGCGGAACAGCCTGAAGAGCGGGTTCCGCTCGGGATGCTCCTCCTTGTCGCCCGCCAGCAGCAGCTTGATGCCCGTGAGCAGCAGGATGCCGCCGAAGACGTAGATGACGCCGTGGAACGCGTGCAGCGCGGCGGCGCCGACGGCGATGAAGATGGCGCGCATGACGAGCGCGCCGAGCACGCCCCAGAACAGGACCCGGTACTGGTGCTGCGCGGGCACGGCGAAGCTGTTGAAGATGACGAGGAACACGAACACGTTGTCCACCGAGAGGGCCTTCTCGATGAGATAGCCGGTGAGGAACTCCATCCCCACCTGCGGCCCGAAGCGGAAGTGGATCCAGGCGTTGAACGCGAGCGCGAGCAGGATCCAGGCGATGCTCCAGGTGAGCGCGCGGCCGAACGTGGGCTGGGCCGCCTTGCGGTTGAACACGCCGAGGTCCAGCGCGAGCAGCGCCAGGATGAACACGGTGAACCCCACCCACATGAGCGGGGTGCCGGCGACCTCGGTCATCTGGTCACCGGAGACGGCTGTCCGGGGTCGCGAGCCGGGCGTCGAGCAGCGCGAGCGACTCGAAGTGCTCGGCGCCGCGAGCGGAGCGCGGGGCGCCGGCGCCGCCCACCCACAGGGCGACCCGCGCCGGGAGCGCCTGGCGGAGCTTCGCGATGGCCTGGGCGGCGCGCGCCCGTGGGCAGGCGGCGGAGACGCTGATGGCCACGGCCTCGGCCGGGCCCGAGTGCGCGGCGGCCGCGATCTGCTCGACCGGCGTGCTCGGGCCGAGGTAGATCGTCCGATAACCGTGGACCGCCGCGAGCGTGGCCACGATCAGCAGGCCGCCTTCATGCGCATCGCCTTCGAGCCCGGCCATGACGACGCGCGGGCCGCGTGCCCGCTCATCGAAGGGCTCGCGAACGGTCCTCAGGAAGCCGGCCAGGCACGCGGCGGCGAAATGTTCGTGCCGGACCTCGAGCGAGCGCTCCTGCCAGGCGCGGCCGACCTCGGACATATATCTGCCCGCGACCTCGTCGAGGAATCGCAGCGGCCCGAATCGGGCCCAGGCGGCGCGCAATCCGTGGAGGATGCGGTCGCGGTCGAGATCGGCGGTCCCCCGCATGAGCTCGGCCACGACCTCGGCGGGCTCCGACGGTCCGGCGACGACGCCCGCCGAGGCCGCGCCGGCGCCCGGCGCGGCTCGCTCGCCGAGCTTGAGCATCGCATCGAGCTGGCGGATCGAGAGCCCGAGCAGGTCCGCCGGGCGATGCCCCTGCGAGAGCAGCCGGCCGACGCGACGGAGCTGCTCCACCGCCGTGGCCGGATAGACGCGGTGGCCGGACGGCTTCCGGACGGGCATCGGGGAACCGTACCGGCGCTCCCAGGTGCGGAGCGTTGCCACGGGGATCCGCGTGGCCCGCGAGAGCGCCCCGATCGAGAGCGTCCGCCCGGCCGTCCCCCGCCCCGACCGCTGCTCGCCCGCTGACATGGTCTCCTCCCGCCGGGTCCTGGGATACACGCCCGCTCCATGGGTGGTGAACGGCCGGGACCGCGCGCGGGGATGCAGCTCACCGCGGGCCCCCGATCCCAGCCACTCTACGTCATACCTGCCGGCGGCGCGCATGACCCGCCGTTCGGTGACGGGACGTGGCGAACGCCGGACGCGGGCCCCGCTCGCGGCACGGGCGCGGCGTGCGCGCGCAGGGCTCCGCGGCTCGCGGCCATCGCTCATCGCGACGGCGCAATGGCCGGGCTCGGCGCCCGGCCCGGCCAGTTGATTACATTGTGAATAGGATTCGGGGCACTCCGGGACCGCACCGCGATCCGCCCGCGCCGCGACCCGCGTGTGCGGGAGGGCCCGACAGACCGCTGCACGGACGGACCGCCGCAAACCTTTTTAGTAGCGTGTCTTCCGTCCGCGCACCCTGTTCGCCGACCCCGCCTCCGGCGTACGGGCGGAACGTCACCGGACGTCACGACATCGTCAAACCTATTCATTACCTATTCTATTTCTAAATCCGTTCCACCCGTAAGGCCATCCGTTGGTCCGTCACCGCCGGCCCGTCCGGCGAAACCCGAGACCCGAGGCGGCGCGGATGCACCGCCCCGATCGCCACGAAGGAGGTCGTCATGTCCCGACTCGCCCCTCTCCCGCTCGTCGCACTCGCCACGCTCGCGGCCGTGTCCCTGGCCGGCTGCGGCAAGGACGAGAACAACCCCGTCGCACCGGCCCAGCAGGCCCGGGTCATGGCCGTCCATGCCTCGCCGGACGCGCCCGCCGTGGACCTGCTCGTGGACGGCGCCGTGGCCGGTACGGGCCTGGCGTTCCCGAGCAACACCGCCTACCTCACGGTCAACGCCGGAACTCGGAACGTGAAGGTGAACGTCGCCGGCACGACGACCACCGTCATCAACGCCGATCTGCCGCTCTCGGCCGGGGCCAACTACAGCGTGTTCGCGAAGGGCCCGGTCGCCTCGATCGGGGCGCTCGTGGTCGCGGACGACCTCACCGCGCCGGCCGCGGGCAAGGCGCACGTCCGGTTCGTGCACCTCTCGCCGGACGCGCCGGCGGTGGACGTGGCCGTCACCAGCGGCCCGGTGCTGTTCGCGAACCGGGCGTTCGAGCAGTTCACCGCGTTCACGCCGGTGGACGCCGGCACGTACAACCTCGAGGTGCGGCTGGCGGGGACGACGACCGTCGTGCTGCCGCTCCCGGGCATCACGCTGCAGGCCGGCAAGATCTACACCGTGTTCGCGAAGGGCTTCGTCGCGGGCTCCGGCGCTCAGGCGCTCGGCGCCCAGATCATCCTCAACAACTGATCCTTGCGGCGCGGCGGTCGCCGGCCTCCGTCCGGAGGCCGGACGGCCGCGGCCCGGGGAACCGGAAGGAGCGCATCATGAAGACGATGGACGTGGTCGCCGCGGTCCTGCTGGTGGTGGGCGGCCTCAACTGGGGGCTCGTCGCGGTGGCGAACTTCGACCTGGTCGCCTTCCTCACGCAGGCGGGGGGGTTCGGCGCCAAGAACGTGCTGGGCGCGGTTGTCTACGGGCTGGTGGGCGCCGCGGCGATCTACCAGGGTCTCCTCTGGCGCGGCATCCAGCGCCGCTGGGCCGCGGCTTGATCCCCCGGCGGACGGCGACCGCCCGCGACATCCTCCCGATGTCCGGGCGGCGCCACCGCCGCTCCGTCGCGGCGGGCGCGGCCGGGGCGCGAGCCATGAAATCGGTGGACGTCCGCCCGAAGGGCCCGATCCCGCTAGGCGCGGGCGCGCAGCTCGCGTTCGGGAAGCACGGCCGATACCATCGCCTGATCGCCCGCCAGTGGGTTCCCGTTCCGCGTGACGCCTGCTTCGCGTTCTTCGCGGACGCCTCGAACCTGGAGACGATCACTCCCCCGTTCCTCCGCTTCCGGATCCTGACGCCGCTTCCGATCGACATGCGTGACGGGACGCTCATCGAGTACCGACTCTCGCTGCTCGGCCTGCCGCTACCGTGGCTCTCGCGCATCGAGGACTGGCGGCCGGGGCAGGGGTTCACCGATGTCCAGCTTCGCGGGCCCTACGCGCGCTGGGTGCACCGGCACACGTTCGCGTCCGCGGATTCCGGCACCTGGATCGGCGACGAGGTCGAGTACGGCCTTCCGCTCGCGCCGCTCTCGGCGCCCGCACACGCGCTGTTCGTGCGCCCGCGCCTGCGCGAGATCTTCGCGTTCCGGCAGCTCGCCATCGGCCGGCTCCTGGGATGACCACGTCGAGCGCCGGCCCGTCGGAGTCGTCGTCGCCGCAGGGGAGCGGGGGGGCCGAGCCCACCGAGCGTCGGCTCATCCTGGTCACCGGAGCAAACGGCTACGTCGGCGGCCGCCTGCTCCGGGCGCTCGTGGCGCGGGGTGAGCGCGTGCGCTGCCTCGCGCGCCGGCCCGGACGTCCCCTGGGGAGCTCGACGACAGCCGCCGAGTGGGTCGCCGGGGACGTGCGCGACCCCGCGGCGCTGGCCGTGGCGCTCCGCGGGGTGGACACCGCCTACTACCTGGTCCACGCCATGGGCAGCGGCGCCGACTTCGAGTCGGAGGAACGCGAGGGAGCGCGGCGCTTCGCCGAGGCGGCGCGCGGGCAGCGCGTGCGGCGCATCGTGTATCTGGGCGGACTCGGCCGCGACGACGCCTCGTTGTCGCCGCACCTCCGCAGCCGCCACGAAGTCGGCCGGATCCTGCGTGCCTCGGGCGTTCCGACGCTCGAGCTGCGCGCCTCGATCGTCATCGGCGCAGGCAGCTTGTCGTTCGAGCTCGTGCGCGCGCTCGTCGAACGCCTGCCGGCCATGGTCACGCCTCGCTGGGTGCGCGTGACGGCCCAGCCGATCGCCATCCGCGATCTGCTCCGCTACCTGGTGGCATCGATCGACGTCCCGCTCGCGGAGAGCCTGGTCGTGGAGATCGGCGGCGCCGATCGCGTCTCGTACGGCGACCTGATGGCCGAGTACGCGCGCCAGCGCGGCCTCCGGCGGATGATGCTCCCGGTGCCGTTCCTGACCCCGCGGCTCTCCAGCCTGTGGCTCGGGCTCGTCACGCCGGTCCACGCGCGCGTCGGTCGACGGCTCGTGGACAGCATCCTCCATCCCACCGAGGTGACGGAGGACTCGGCGTCCGGTCTCTTCGGCATCCGGCCCATGGGGATGCGCGACGCGATGTCCGCGGCCCTGCTCGACGAGGACCGCGAGTTCGCCGGCGAGAACTGGTTCGACGCTGCGTCCGCCGCGGGCGCCGGTGCCGGACGTCCGGGTTCGCGATACGGCAACCGGATCCTCGACGCCCGCGAGCGCTTCGTGCCGGTGCCGCCGGCCGCGGCGTTCGCCCCCATCGCCCGCATCGGCGGACGGAACGGCTGGTACGCCTGGGACCTGCTGTGGAGGCTGCGCGGCGCCGTGGACCGCTGGCTCGGGGGCGTCGGGATGCGCCGCGGCCGTCCGCAGGTCGAGGCTCTTCGACCCGGCGCGGTGATCGACTTCTGGCGGGTCGAGTCGTACGAACCTGGACGACGGCTGCGGCTGGCGGCCGACATGAAGGTGCCCGGTCGCGCCTGGCTGGAGTTCGAGGTCGTCCCGCGGCCCGGGGGAGCGGCGATCCGGCAGACCGCCGTCTTCGACCCGTCCGGCCTCGGCGGGCTGATCTACTGGTACGTTCTCCTCCCGGCCCACCGGACCATCTTCGCGGGGATGCTCGCCGGCATCGCGCGCGCGGCCGTCCGTCAGGGCGCGCCGCACGCGAGCCGGTAACCGCCCGCCCTCGCGGCCGCCAGGCAGGGCGCCGCGCGCCCGCCGGCAGCCGCCCACCCGTGCGCTCCCCACGGACCGCCGACCGAAGCCCGCCCGCTGGAGCACCGTTCGTGCCCGACCGGCGGGGATGCCGCTTCCCCGGATCGTGTCCGGGGTGCAGACTCGCCGCGCCCACTCGAAGGAAGGAGGCGCTCGTCGGCTCTCCGCGGTCGCCCATCGGATCCGCCCCGCCGGCCCGGTCACGCGCATGACTCGTGAACCGCTGCTGGAGGAAGGCGTCGTCGTCGGCAACATCTACGACAAGCGTCGGGCGCGGAATCCCGTCGCACGCGCGCTCCTGGCCGGGTTCGACCGCGAGCTCGAGAGCCTGCTCGACACGGCGGGGCCGATGACGTCCGTGCTCGAGGTGGGCTGCGGCGAGGGGAACGTGACCGAGCGGCTCGCCGCACGATTCCCCCGGGCGCGGGTGCTCGGCACCGACATCTCGCGCCAGGTGATCGACGTCGCCCGACGAGGACACCCGCACATCGCGTTCGAAGCGTGCTCGATCTACGACATCGGGCGGCTCGGTCGCTGGGACCTGGTCGTGGCGTGCGAGGTGTTGGAGCACCTCGCGAAGCCGGACCTGGGGCTCGACGCCATCTGCGACGCCCGGCCGGGCCTGGTGCTCGTGACGGTCCCGCACGAGCCGCACTGGCGCGTCCTCAACCTGGCGCGCGGCGCCTACTGGCGAAGGCTCGGGAACACGCCCGGGCATGTCCAGCACTGGAGCCGGGGCTCGTTGCTTCGGTTCCTCGGCCGCCGTCTCGACGTCGTCGCCGTGCGCACCCCGCTCCCGTGGCTGCAGGTGCTCGGGAGGCCGCGGCCCCTGCCGGCGGGCTGACCTCGGGCGGCCGTCGCCTCGCGTTCGCGGGCCGGATTCGCGCCGGCCGCGCGGAGGGCGGAGCTCGCTTGTGGCACCGACGACGCGGAAGGTATTTTCTTGCAACCGTTTCCCGCTCGTCGCCCCGGCCCGAAGGCGCTGCCGCCGGCTCCGAGCCGACTCCCCCCGGGAGGCCCGTGATCCGACTTCGCTTCGCCTCGATCGTGCTTGCGTTGGTCGTGACCCCGCTCGCGGCCCGCGAGGCCCTCGCCATGCCGGCGTTCGCGCGGCGCTACGGCATCAGCTGCGTGCAGTGCCACCACCCGTTCCCGCGCGTCAGGGCGTACGGCGAGATGTTCGCGGGCCACGGCTTCCGGCTGGCGCCCGGAGAGGACCCCGCGGACACCGTGAGGACCGAGGACGAGCTGCTCTCGCTGCAGCGCGCGGTCCCGCTCGCGGTGAGCGCGGACGCCCAGCTCCAGGTCTTCGGCGGCGACGCGGCCGCGGCGGACTTCCAGACACCCTGGGTGCTCAAGCTCATCTCGAGCGCCCCGCTCACGCGCGACCTGTCCTACTACTTCTATTTCCTGCTGGACGAACGAGGCGAGACGGCCGGCGTGGAGGACGCGTTCGTGCACTGGAACGACCTCGGCGGGGCCCCCGTGGACCTGGCCGTGGGGCAGTTCCAGGTGTCGGACCCGCTGTTCAAGCGCGAGCTGCGGCTCATGTTCGAGGACTACGTCGTCTACCGCGCCCACGTCGGCGACCAGGAGATCGATTTGACCTACGACCGCGGGATCATGCTGATGGCCGACGCGGCGGGCTTCACGTTCACGCTGGAGCTCGTGAACGGCAGCGGGCTCGGGCCGGCCGGCCCGAACCGCCGGCTCGACGACAACGGCTGGAAGAATGTCTTCGGGCACGTCACCCGCGACCTCGTGCCACGCCACGCGCGCCTCGGCGCGCTGGGCTACGTCGGACGCACCGACGGCGACGGCCCGTCCGGCGGCCGGGTGCGGAGCGAGACGTGGATGGCCGGCGCAGACGCGACGCTCACGGCCGGGCCCCTGGACGTGAACCTCCAGTACGTCCACCGCGAGGACCGCTGGCCCACGTTCACGCCCGGCGAGGCGGACGCGATCACGCGAGGAGGCTTCGCCGAGGTCCTGTGGACGCCCGAGCCGAGCCGCTTCTATGGCTTCGGGCTCTACAACCGCGTCGAATGCGACCGGCCGCTGCTGGACCCCCGCGCGGGCGGCCCGGCCGGCGTCGCGCGCTACCATGCCGTGGCGGCCGGCGTCGGGCATCTGCTCGCGCGCAACGCCCGCGTCCAGGTCGAGGCCGGCTACGATCTCGAGGCCGACGCGGGCCGGGCGACGCTGGGGCTGATCCTCGCCTACTGAGTCGGCCGCGCCGGGTCCTGGGGCGGGTCCGCGCCAGCCTCGCTGGCGGCGGGAATCGTGGCGAGTCCGGGCGCTTCGCCGGTTCCCCCGGCACGCTCAGCGGGCGGCGCGCAGCTCCTCGCCGAGCGCCCCGGCCGGAGCGCCGAATCCCACGTGCCGGCGGCGCACCCGGCCCTCGGCATCCACGACGGCGATGACGGCGGAGTGGGCGATGCCCCCGCCGTCGCCCGGTCCGTTCGCCACGCCGAGCGCGCGGGTGACCGCGGCCAGCGCCGCGGGCTCGGGGGCGAGCAGCGTCCAGCTGGCGGGGTCGAGCGCGTGCGCCTCCGCGAAGGCGCGCAACACCTCGGGCGTGTCGTGCGCCGGATCCAGCGAGAACAGCACGAAGCGCGCGGCGGCCCCCTCCCCCGCCGGGCGCTCGAGCTGCTTGAGCTCGGCGATCAACCGTGGGCAGACGGTCGGGCAGCGCGTGTAGAGGACGCTCGCGAAGAACGGCTCGCCGCGGAACTCGGCCAGCGACCGAAGGCGGCCGCTCGCGTCGGTGAACGCGCCCGGCAGCGCCACGAGCGGCCGCCCGGCGGGCGGGATCGCCTCGCGCGCGGCCTGGATCTCGCGCGCGCCGGCGCCGGCGGCGTTCTCGCCGGACGAGAGCCCGGCCGGGCCGCGCCCCTCGTGCACGACGCCGCGCCGATCGAGCCCGCCCATCGCGAGCAGCACGATCACGAAGGAGGCCGCGGCGGCGAAGGTGCGGGCGAGCGTGACGGGGCTCATCGTGATTTCAATCGAACTCGGCGCGTGGATCCGGCGGCACCTGCTCCAGGGTCACGCGACCGGCCTCGATGTCGGCGCGATAGTAGTTCTCGCCCTTCATCTTGTGGCCCGAGAGCCGGCGCAGCATGGCGAGCTGTCCCGTGTGCGTGAGAGCGTCGGCGACGCCGCCCTGGAACACGCGGCCGGGGTCGACCGCGATCGGCCGGCCGGAGGCGAGGTGCTCGTCCACCGCGCCCAGCGAGCGGAAGAAGCGGGCGATCTCCTGCTCCCAGGGCAGCGGCGTGGCGGAGTTCCAGCGCATCTGGCCCAGGAGCTGCGTGAGAACCCAGTCCATCAGGTCGCCCATGTGGGCGAGGATGTCCACCACACGCGGAGCGCCCTCGGCGCTCCGGAAGTCGCCGAACGCGGCGGGTGTCCCGCGCACGGTCTTGCCGGCGCGATAGGCCAGTGTGGCGAGCGTGTGGCGCAGGAACAGCCGGGTCGTGGGGTCTTCGGGCGGGATGGCGGTCATGGGTCCTCCGGAGCCGGGCACCCTTCGGACCCCGCATCATCGGCCGCACGCCCGGAGATGTGCAAGTGGGGCTGCGCCCACACGGCCGCGGGCTCGTTATCCTGTCCCGCCCACGTCGATCGTGCACGTGCTGCCCACGCCCGCACGGCTCAGGACCTGGAGCCGATGGCCGAGGCGCTCGCAGAGAGCGCGCGCGATCGGGAGCCGGACCGCGCCGCCCGCCTGGAGGCCCGCGAGAGGGAGCACGCCCGGGGCCGGCGACGAGGTGCCCGGCTCGCCGGCCGCGCGCGGGCCGCCCGTGGTCTCCTCCACGACGATGCGCTCCGGCCGCCCGCCATCGGGCTCGGCGAGCAGGCGAACGACCACCGTCCCCCTGCCGGCCGACAGGATGGCGTGCTCGACGACGTGGCGAAGCGCCTGCGCCAGGCGACGCGCGTCCGTGTGCAGCGGCGCCACCGGCCCGGGAGACTCCACGCGCAACGCGCAGCCGGCGCGCGACGCGAGCGGCTCCGCGCCGGCGCGCACGGCCTCCACGAGCTGGGCCAGGTCGACCGCGACTCGCTGGGGCTCGAGCGGCTCCGACTCGAAGCTGGCGAGTTCGAGCAGGTCCTCGACGGTGGCGAGGAGGCTGCGGATCTCCCCGCCGGCCTGCTCGAGCCGCGCGCGCACGTCGTCGTCGCGCCGTGCGGAAGCGACGTCCAACGAGCGGACGATGCCCAGGGTCCGCTCGAGCGGCTGTCGCAGCTCGAGTCCCAGTCCGGCGAGCAGCCTTCCCCGGCTCAGGCTCGCGGCCTCGCCCGCCGTCCGCGAGCGCCGCAGCGCCTCCTCGGTCGCGCGCAGCGCGGTGATGTCCCGGGCCACGGCGAACACCCGCCCGCCGGCGGGATCCGCGACCGCGCTCCAGAGCAGGTGCCGGTACGAGCCGTCCTTGCAGCGATAGCGGTTCTCGAACGCCACGGTGATGTCGCCCTGCTCGAGCAGCCGCGCTTCCTGCACCGTCCGCGCGCGGTCCTCACGGTGGACGAAGTCCAGGTACGGCCGGCCGAGCAACTCCTCGCGCGACCAGCCCAGCGTCGACTCCCACGCCGGGTTGACCTCCTTGAAGTAGCCGTCGTGACCGGCGATGCACAGCATGTCGAGCGAGAGCGAGAAGAACCGCCGCAGCTCGTGCTCCACCGTGCCTGCCTCGGAACGCGCCCTCTCGAGCTGCCCGCGGTGGAGCTCGCTCTCGAGCAGCCGCGCGAAGCTCGCGAACTGCGAGCGCTGGGCGTCGTCGAGCGTGCGCGCCCGCGTGTCGAGGACGCACAGCGTTCCGACCGCGTGACCGTCGTGGGTGCGGACCGGATGTCCGGCGTAGAAGCGCATGGCCGCAGGGCCCGCGACCAGCGAGCCGTGACGGTAGCGCTCGTCGCGCGAGGCGTCCTCGACGACGATCATGTCGTCGCGCCGCAGCACCTCGTCACAGAGCGAGCCCTCGCGCAGCAGGCCCGTGAGTGGCGTGCCCTGGTGGGACTTGAAGAACAGGCGATCCCGCTCGACGAGCGTCATGAAGGCGAGCGGGACACGGAAGTACGCCTGGACGAGGCGCGTGATCCGGTCGAAGCGCTCCTCGGGCGGCGTGTCCACGAGCCCGAGCGAACGCACCGCTGCGAGGCGCGACTCCTCCGCGGCCTGGGTCGTCCTTGACATCGAGCCCTCCCCGGTTTTCCTTCCGGCGATGAGGCGACATCATTATCATGCGCCGGCGCGGCTGGACAGCGGAATCTTCCGGACCGCACGCTGCTCCACCCGTCCACCCGGAGGCACACGATGGTTCGTCGCCCAGCCCGCCGCGTCCTCGTCACGCGGATCGCCGCCGCCGCGCTGCACGCGTCCCTGTTCGCCGCCGCGCACGCGGCCGGGCCCGACGCCGGCGGCATCCCGGCGCAGGAGGACTCGGCGCGCGCCGCGCTCGAGCGTTCGCCGCGCCACGGCGAGTTCGTCGACGTGCCCTGCGCGGGCCGACCGCCGCTCCGCACGTACGTCGTCTACCCCGAACGGAAGGACAAGGCCGGCGTCGTGCTCGTCGTGCACGAGATCTTCGGCCTCACCGACTGGATCCGCGGGGTGGCCGACCGTCTCGCGGCGGACGGCTTCATCGCGGTGGCGCCGGACCTGCTCTCGGGGATGGGCCCGGGCGGGGGCGGCACCGACTCGTTCCCGAGTCGCGACGACGTCGTGAAGGCCGTGCGAGCGCTGACCCCCGAGGAGGCGGCCGCGCGCATCGCCGCCGTGGGAGCGTGGGCGACCTCGCTGCCCGCGGCCAACGGGAAGCTGGCGACGCTGGGATTCTGCTGGGGGGGCACGCGCAGCTTCGCCGCGGCGGCCGCCTCCCCGGCGCCGCAGGCGGCGGTCGTCTACTACGGAGGCTCGCCCGACAGCGCCGGTCTCGAGCAGGTCCGGGCCCCGGTGCAAGGGCACTACGGCGGCGACGACGCGCGCGTGAATGCCACGATCGAGCCCGCCCGCAGGCGGCTCGCCGAGCGGCGCCGGGTCTACGAGGCGCACGTCTACGATGGCGCGGGCCATGGCTTCCTGCGCCAGCAGGCGGGCCGCGAAGGCGCCAACCTGCGCGCCTCCCGCGCGGCCTGGCCGCGCACGGTCGCGTTCCTGCGCAAGCACCTCAAGTGACCGCGCCGGCGCGCGAGCCAACCGCGCGGGGTCAGCGGAGGAAAACGATCCGCCGATTGAACGTGCGCCCGGGCGTCGTCAGCCGCGCCCAGTAGACCCCCGGCGCGAGGGCGCGGCCGGCGTCGTCGTCGCCGCGCCAGGAGAGGTGATAGACGCCGGGGTCTCGGCGACCCTGCGCTAGAGTGCGCACGCGGCGCCCGTCCACGGCGTAGACGTGGAGGTCCACGTCACCCGGCTCGGCGAGCGCGAACGTCAGGCTGGCCTCGCCCACCGCCGGGTTCGGCGCCGGAGCGAGCATCAACGTGCGCGCGGGCCGCGCCGGCGTCACCGAGCGCGAGAAGCTGGCCGGGTCGAGCGGGCGGTTGGCGGCGTTCCGGGCCACGACCTGGCCGATGCGGAGGCCGGGGTCCCCGTCACGCAGCACGCGGAAGCGGAGCGATGCCACGGGGCCACTGCCGGCGATGCCGGTCCCACGGACGCCGAGCAGCGCCGCGTCCACCGTGCCGCCCCGCGGCGAGAGCACGACTCCTCCCTGCCCTTCGATGAATCCCGCGCCGGCCGCGTCCAGCGGCCGGACCACGCCGGCGTCCCAGGCGAGCTGCACCGAGAAGCCCTGCATCGCGCCCGTGGCCGAGAGGTGGAGCGTGGCCGTGACTTCGTCCCCCTGGCTCACGAGCAGCGGGGCCTCGAGCTCGAACGACTCGCCCTTCGCGGCGGCGGGCGGCGCGGCCGGCCGCGCCGAGGCGGCCGGGGCCGCGACGGCCTGGAAGTTGGTCGCGAACACCATCAGGTCCTCGAAGTCGATCGAGTCGTCCGTCACGGGCCGCCCGGTCGGGAGGCCGTCCACGGTCGGCCCCACGTCGAGGTACGTGACGCTGTCGCTGGCGAGCGTTGCACCGCTGATCCCGTAGTGCGCGCCGAGCAGCGAGACGTCCTCGAGCGCGACGCGGTTGTCGCCCTGCCCGCGCACGGCGCCGTTCGAGACGTCCCCCAGGTGGTAGTCGAGCGAGCCCTGCGTGCGGTTCGAGACCGGCGAGATGTTGCCGCAAGAGTCGGTGAGGAACGCGACGTAGTGCCACGAGCCGCGGCCGGGGGGAACGTCCACGAGCCCCGGCGCGGCGTTGGCGCTCACGAGCGCCCACGGCGCGCCCGGGGCGAGCGTCGTGTCGGGCGCCACGCCGCCGCCGTCGTCGTACTCGGGGTAGGCCCCGAACGGAGCCCGGTAGAGCGCGACCACGCCCGGAGCGGGCGCGGTCCAGGTCACCGTGATGCGGGTGAGGCCGCCCGAGCCGTTCCCGCTCGTCACCTGCGCGGAGGCCAGGTCGGAGATCGCGGGTGGCGGCGAGTGGCTGACGATGAGCTGGGCCGGGTCGTCCGCCTGCCCCGGGAGCGGGCTGTTGTCGCAGGCCCGGATGCGCACGTCGGTGAGCGTGATGTCACCGGCGCCGTCGCCGCCCGCGGCCGCCAGGTTGACCGTGAACAACACGCCGCCGGCGGACGGCCCGCACGGCAGGCCCAGCACCGCCTGGTCCACGGTGTAGAGACCGCCGCCATGGTCCACGACCTGGAAGAACGCGTTCGTGTAACCCGCCAGCCAGTTCCCGGCCAGGATGCTGTTCGCCGGCTGGGCCGGCGTGCAAAGTTCGAAGCGCGGGTCGAGCTGGAACGTGACGCTGGCACCGATCGCGGTGGCGGTGTCGCCCTTCTGGTAGACGAACGGCACGGTCACGCACGGGTGCACCGCGGACAGGCACAGCCCGGCCGTGACGGCGCTCACGCGCGAGACGGCGGGGTCCACGAACACCGCCAGCGAGTAGATCTCCTCGCCGCTGCAGCCGAGGGCGTCGGTGGCGCGGATCGTGATCACCGTGCTCCCGGTGGCGGTCGGGGTCCCGGTGAGCTCACCGGTGGGCGAGAGCGAGAGGCCGTCGGGCAGCGTGCCCGCGGCGACCGCGAACGTGTGCGGCGAGATGCCGCCCGAGGCGGAGAACGAGACCGCGTACGGCGATCCCACCTGGCCGTCGGGGACCGTGGTGGGCGTGAGCGAGACGAGCGCGCAGGCGATGTTGAGCGTGTAGGCCCGGCTGCCCGGTACGCCGCCCGCGTCCGCGACCGAGACCGTGAACGCGTGGGCGCCGGTGGCGCCCGGCGTCCCGGACAGCGTGCCGTCGGGCGCGAGGGCAAGGCCCGGCGGCAGCGCGCCCGCGGAGACGCTGAACGTGAACGGGGCCACGCCGGACTCGGCCGTGATGGCCTGGCTGTAGGGCGCGCCGACGACGCCGTTCGGCAGGTTGGCCGGCGCGAGCGTGATGTCCGTGTTCTGGATGCGCAGCGAGTCGGGCGCGCCCGCCATCACCGCCACCGCCATGTTGTCGCAGTCGCGGGCGCGCACGCGCGTGACGGCGATCGAGCCCGCACCGTCCGGTCCGGTCGACGCGAGGTCCACCGTGAACAGCGTGCCGCCGGTGGTGATCCCGCACGGCGCGCCGAGCAGCGCCACGTCCACCGTGTAGGCGCCGCCGCCGTCGTCCGTGACCTGGAGGACCGTGTTCCCGAAACCCGCGAACCAGGAGCCCAGGTGCACGCTCGAATCCGCCGTCGAGCACAACGCGAGCCGCGCCGGGTCGATCTGGAACGACACGGTGAGCCCGCGGACCGCGGCGGACTCGCCGCGCGTGTATACGATCGGAACGCTCACGCATGGGTTCGCGCTCGAGATCGCGAGCCCCGACGTCTGCGGCGTCACGTTCGAGACCGGCGGCGCGGCGAAGACGTCGAGCACGTAGGTCCGCGTCGCCGTGCAGCCCGCGCTGTCCGTGACGCGCACGGTGATCACGAACGAGCCGGCCGAGGTCGGCGTGCCGTCGAGCGCGCCGCCGGGCGACAGCGTCAGGCCGTCGGGAAGCGCCCCGGCGTCCAGCGTGAACGTGAGCGGCGCGAGTCCGCCCGTGGACAGGAGCACCGCCGAGTAGGCCGTCCCGACCGCGCCATCGGGCAGGAACGGCGGCTGGATCGCGAGCAACGCGCAATCCATCGTGATGGAGTAGGCGCGGCTCGCCGAGCAGCCGTTGGCCTGGTCCGCCTGCACGGTGAACGGGTAGGTCCCCGCGAGCGTCGGGACGCCGGTGAGTATGCCCGCGGGCGTGAGCACGAGGCCCGGCGGCAGCGAGCCCGTGGCGACCGCGAACGTGACAGGCCCGATGGCGCCGCTCGCGGTGAGCGTCTGGTCGTAGGTCGTGCCGATCACGCCATCGGGAAGCGTCGCGGGGCCGATCGCGAGCACGGCGTTCGAGATCCCCACCGAGGCGACCGGCCCGGCCGTGACCGCGACCGGCTGGTTCGCGCAGTCTCGCGCGACCACGTTCGTGATGGAGAGCGTGCCGGTGCCCGTGGGGCCGACCGCCTTCACATCCACGGTGAACAGCGTGCCTCCGCCCGTCTCCCCGCACGCCGACCCGAGGATCGCCACGTCCACCGTGTAGCGCCCGGGCGAGACCTCGGTGACCTGCAGGATGCGATTGGCGAAGCCGCCGGCCCAGTCGCCCAGAGTCACGTTGGACGGCGGGCCCGGGTTGCAGAGTTCGAGCTTACCGGCCTCGAGCTCGAGCGTGACGCTCACGCCGCGCAGGCCGACGGCGTCGCCGCGCGTCAACTGGAACGGCACGCTGACGCAGGTCTGGACCGGATCGAGGCACAGCCCGGCGCCGTTCGCGGCCACCACATTGACCGGGGGCGCCGTCGTGATCGAGAGCGTGTAGCCCGCGCTGCCGCTGCAGCCGCGATCGTCGGTGGCCGAGACGTCGAACGCGTACACGCCGGGCGACGCAGGCGTGCCCGTGATCGCGCCGGTCGCGGGGTCCAGCGCGAGCCCGCCCGGGAGCGCACCGGCGCTCACGCGGTAGCAGTACGGGGCCGCGCCACCCGAAGCGCTCACGCCCGCCGCGTAGGGCGTTCCCTGCACGCCGGGGGGCAGCGGGGGCGCGCTCAGCACGATCGCGGGACATACGGCGTTCGGATCCGGGGTCATCACGGAGAGGTTCCCCGAGGGAACGCCGTTCACGCTGGTGAACGCGCCACCCACGTACACCTGGGTGGCGTCGGCCGCGACGGACCGCACCGTCCCGTTCGAGTTCGGATCCCAGGGCGAGAGCGCGCCGGTCTGCGGATCCACCGCCGCCACCCGGTTGCGCGGCAGCCCGCCGACGGTCGTGATGATGCCACCGACGTAGACCGTTCCCGGCGAGGGCGTGAGCGCGAACACCGGTCCGTTGGCGTTCGGGTTCCACGTCGAGACCGCCCCCGAGACCGGATCGACGGTCGCCAGCCGGTTGCGGATGCTGGCGCCGATTGAGGTGAAGAATCCGCCGAGGTAGACGTGCTCGCAGGTCGCGAGGATCGCTCTGACCGTGCCGTTCGCACCCGGATCCCAGCTCGCGACGGCGCCCGTGCCGGCGTCCACGCCGGCGACGAAGCTGCGCGCGGTGCCGTTCACGGTGAGGAAGTTGCCGCCCAGGTAGACGGTAGGCGTGCCGGCATCGATCGCGAACACCTGGTTGTCGGTGTCCGCGACCCAGGCGAGCGCGAGCCCCGTGTTGGCGTCCAGCGCGGCCATGTTCTGTCGCGGCTGGCCGCCGATGGTGGCGAACAACCCGCCGGCGTAGACGCGGTCCCCGGCCACCGCCAGCGCAGAGACCTGCCCGTCGCTGTTGGGGTCCCAGCCCGTGGGCTGCCCGTTCGTGAGGTCGAGCGCCGCGGCCCCGTTCCGCACCTGGCCGCCGACGACGGTGAAGTTGCCGCCGACGTAGAGGGCGTCCGGGCCGAGCGCCATCGCCTGCACCTGGCCGTTGGCGTCCGGGTCCCAGGTCGTGACCTGGCCGGTCACCACGTCGAACGCCGCGAGGTTGTTGCGGGGCACGCCGCCGACCGCGTTGAACGCGCCGCCCACGAACAAGTCGGAGCCCTGTGGCTGCAGCGTCGTGACCGTGTTGTACGCGGTGGGATTCCAGGCCGTGGCGAGCCCCGTCCCGAGGTCGAGCTCGGCGACCCGGCTGCGCGACTGGCCGCCGATGGTGAGGAAGTCGCCACCCGCGTAGAGCGTCGTGGCGCCGAGCGCCAGCGTCTGCACGATGTTCCCGGCGTTCGGATTCCAGCTCGTCGCGAGCCCGGTGCTCGTGCTGAGCGCGGCGAGGCGGTTGCGGAGCTGGCCGCCCACGGTCGTGAACTGCCCGCCGACGTAGGCTGTCCCGCCGCTCACGAGGATCGAGATCACCTGGTTGTTCGCGTTCGGGTTCCAGGCCGAGACCGCACCGGTCGCGATGTCCACGGCCGCGAGCCGGTTGCGGACCTGGCCGCCCACGCTCGTGAACTGTCCGGCCAGGTAGAGCAGACCCGGACCGGGGTCGAGGGACAGCGACAGCACTGTCGAGTTGACGTTGGGGTTCCACGCCGGGTCCGCGGCCGCGGTCGAGTAGTCGAGGCGTGCGAGCCGATTGCGGGCCTGCCCGCCGATCGTGCCGAAGTTGCCGCCCACGATCAGGCCGCTGCCGCCGTCCACGAGCACGCGCACGGAGTTGTTGGCGTTCGGGTTCCAGACCGTGGTGACTCCGGTGACCGCGTCCACGGCGCCGAGGCGATTGCGCGTGACGCCGCCGAGCGTGGTGAAGTCGCCGCCCACGTAGAGCGTCCCCGAGCGCAGCAGCAGAGTCCGCACCACGTTCCCGGCGCCGGGGTCCCAGCCGCTCACGCTCAGGTCGGACTGGATGTGCGCCAGGTTGGCCCGGGCGCTCGCTCCCACCGCCGTGAACTGGCCTCCGATGTACCAGCCGCCGCTCCCGTCGGGGACGGCGGCGAACACCGTGCCGTTCACGCGCGGGAACCCCGCGAGCGGAGTCCCCGTGGCCGTGCTCACCGGCACGCCCGCGCCGGTCACGGGGCCGACGTAGCTGAAACTGCCGCCCACGTACAGCGTGTTCCCGCGCAACACCTGCGCCGTCACCTGGCCGTTCGTGATGTGGAACTCGGGGCGGACCGTCTGCCCCGTCGCCGGGGACACGGTCTGGAGCACCGCGACCAGTGGCCACGCCAGGATCGTCCAGGCGCGGCAGGGTCCCGCCTTCACGCCCGCCGGGCGGAGGCACGCGGCCGGGCCCTCGTGAGCGGACGGTCGGGTCACGGCAGAAGGACGACTCGGCTGTGCTCGACGCGGTCCCCGCGCAAGATCCTGGCGAGGTATACGCCGGCCGCGACGCGCAGTCCGCGGGCGTCATGGCCATCCCACACCCAGGGACCGGACACCGGCTCCCGCGTGGCATCCAGACGCCGCACGAGCCGGCCCTGCAGGTCGAGGACCTCCACGCCGGTGATGCCCTCGCCCGCCGCGTCGGGGACGAACGCGACGCGGCCGCGGCTCGGGTTCGGCTCGATCCGCACCCGTCCGGCGAGCGGCCCGCCACGATCTCCCACGCCGAGCGTGACCCCGATGCCGATCATGCAGTCGGAGCTGATCACCGGGTTCACGAACAGGCCCGCGTCGTAGAAGGTCCGGCGGCGGAACGTGACCTGCGTGACCTGCGGCGTGTTCGAGGCGTGGAACCGCAGCCTGTAGATCTGACCCGGGCCCGTGAGCGAGAACTGGTTGCAGAGCAGCACGTTGTTCGCGGTGAGGCTGTCGCCCGCCGCGCTGAACACGTGAAATGTGTTCCCGCACGCCCCGCTGCACGCACCCGTCATGAGGCAGCCCTGCTGCAGCGAGACCGGGGCCAGCGGCACGAACGAGAGCGCGGCGGGGTCGAAGCCGACCACGAAGTCGAAGCCGTTGAACGCGGAGCCGGCCTCGGTCACCTCCAGGAAGACGTCGAAGTCAGTCCCGGGCGTGACGTTCTGGATGGGCGGCGAGAGCGCGACGCGCACGGCGGCATGCAGCGGCGTCGCCGCACAGGTCGCCAGCAGCACGAGCGTCGGAAGGAAGGCGCGAGAGGGAGACTGCTGTCGTGAAGGCATGGCGGACTTGAAGGGAGTCAGTGGATGCGCACGATCGTCTTGGAGTGGCGGCGGCCGTCGGCCAGGAGGCGGACGTAGTAGACGCCCGGCGCCACCGGCCGATGGTCGTCGTCGTCGCCGCTCCAGGTGAATCGATAGCTTCCCGGCTCGAACGGACCCCGGACCAGCGTGCGGACCCGGCGGCCGTCCACCGAGAACACGGCGAGTTCGGCCTGGCCGCCGCGGGCCAGCGCGAACGACAGCGTCGCCGGGCCGCCGGCCGGATTCGGCCATGGCGAGAACAGCAGCGTGCGGGCCGGCGCCGCGACCTGGGTGGCGTGCTGGACCGCGCCGTCCCCGAGCGGCCGGTTCGCCGCGTCCCGAACCATCACGCGCGCGAGCCGGAGCCCGGGGTCGCCCGTGCGACGGGCGCGGAACGTGGCGCGCGCGAGCGTGCCCGAACCCGCGATCCCGGACTCGCGGGCGCCCAGAAGCACGGCGTCCACCGTGCCGGCGCGCGACGACCAGACGACCGCCCGCTGCGATTCGAGCCAGCCCCCCGAACGCGTCTCCACGAGCTCGGCGACCGCAGGATCCCAGGCCAGCTCGGCCGAGAGCCCCTGCATGCGCCCGGCGCCGCTCACGTCCAGCACGGCCTCGAACAGGTCGCCCTGCTCCACCAGCGAGGGTGCCTGGAGATCGACGCGCTCGGGTGCGGTCGCGTTCCGGGCGGCGGCGTCCGCCCCGGCGACGATCGCCGCCGGACCCGAGACCGCGCCGTAGTTCGTGGCGAAGACGATCAGGTCTTCGAAGTCGATCCGGTTGTCGGTAAACGGCCGCGAGGTCACGAAGAAGTCCACCGTCGGGCCCACGTCCAGATAGCTCACCCCCGCCGAGAGGATGGCGCCGTTGCTGATCCCGTAGTGCGCGCCGAGCAGGGAGATGTCGAGGTCGTTCACGAGATTGTCGCCCGCCCCCGCGGTCACGCCGTTGGACACGTCGCCGAGCGCGTAGTTCGGCCTCGGCGCCGTCTTGTTGGAGACCGCGGACACCTGTCCGACCGAGTTCTTGAGGAACACGACGTAGCACCAGGCATCGCGTGCGGGGGGATCGTCGGTCTGGCCGCTCGCGGTCACGCCGGTGAGGACCCAGGGCGCGCCGGGCGGATAGCCGGGCGTGGGAGGTGTCATGCCGCCGGTGTCGTCGTAGCGCGGATAGCTCCCGAACGGCGCCCGGAACACCTCCGCGGAGGCCGTGAACGCGGTGGTCGTGAAGGTAAGAGTCATCAGGCCCGTGCCGTCGCCGTCGTTGCCGGTCGACACTCGGACCGCCGCCAGGTCGGCGACCGCGGCGGGGACACCCGGCACCGTGAGGGCGAGGGGCGTGGACCCGATGCAGCCGGCGACCGACGTGGCCGTGACGGTGAAGTTGAAGACGCCGGTGACGGTCGGCGTCCCGGCGAGGAGCCCGGCCGGGCTCAGGGTTACGCCGGCGGGCAGCGCGCCCGCGGTGACCGAGAACGTGTAGGGCGCGACCCCGCCCGTGGCCGACAGGCCCTGCGAGTACGGCGCGCCCTGCTGAGCGTCGGGGAGCACCGCAGGCAGCACGGCCACCGTGCCGCAGACGACGAGCGAATAGGTCAGCTCGCCGAAGCAGCCCGTGACGTCCGTGGCGCGTACGGTGAAGTCGAACTGGCCGTCGCCCGTCGGCGTACCGCTGAGGAGCCCGCCGGCGTCGAGCGTGAGACCCGCCGGCAGCGAACCGAGCGTGACCGTGAACGTGTACGGAGCCTGGCCGCCGGTCGCGCCCAGCGCCTGCGAGTACGCCACGCCCGTCGCGCCGTTGGGCAGCGACGCCGGCGTCACCGTGATCGTCGGGCAGTCGACGGTGAACGACGCGCTCGTGGCGGGCGTCAGCGCACCGCTCGTCGCCGTGAGTTGCTTGCTGCCGGTGGCATCGACGGACAGCCCCGGGAACGTCGCGATGCCGTTCGCGTCGGTGGCCGTCGCGTCGCCGCCAGTGAGCACGCCCGTGCCCACGAGCGACAGGCTCACGAGCTCGCTCGGCACGCCGTTCCCGAACGCGTCCGCCACCTTCACCTGCACCGCCGGCGCCATCGTCGCGCCGACGAGGACGTCGGTCGGCTGCACCTGGAACGAGATCGCCGCCGGGGCGTCCGCGCTCACCGTGAAGGAGGCGCTCGCGACCGGGGTCAACGCCCCGCTGGAGGCCAAGAGCTGCTTGCTGCCCGCGAGATCGATGGTCAGGTCCGGGAACGTCGCGATGCCGTTGCCGTCCGTCGCGGTCGCCTCACCGCCGGTGAGCGTGCCTGTGCCCACCAGCGACAGGCTCACCAGCTCGAGCGGGACGGCGTTCCCGAACCCGTCCACGACCTTCACCTGCACCGCGGGCGCCATCGTCGCACTGGCGGTCACGTTGCTGGGCTGCACCTCGAAGCTCACCGTCGCCGCCGCCGCCGGGCTCACCGTGAACGACG
>CAZSQX010000001.1:25705-141357 GCA_964609125.1 uncultured bacterium | reverse complement strand
CAGGCTCACCAGCTCCGCCGGCACCCCGTTCCCGAACGCATCCGACACCTTCACCTGCACCGCCGGGGCGATCGTCGCTCCGGCGGTCACGTTGCTCGGCTGCACCTCGAAGCTCACCGTCGCCGCCGCGGCGGGGGCGATGGCGATCGAAAGGTGTCTGCTCGCGGTGTCTCCCACCGCGTCGGTCACGCGCACGACGAAGTGCGACGTGCCGGCGGGATTCGACGTGCCGCTGATGACACCGCCGCCATCCAGCGACATACCGAGCGGCAGCGAGCCCTCCGCCAGTGTCCATGCGTAGGGGGCGGTGCCGTTGGCCGCGCCGAGCGCTTCCGAGTAAGCGGCTCCTGCTGTGCCGCCGGGCAGCGTCGCGGTGGTGATGTCCACGGCGAGCGCGCTCGCGCTCGCGAGCGCGGTGAGCAGCATCATGCCGACGAGAGCGGAGAAGCGAGGGCCGCGCATGCGAGCACCCACTCGCAGGGCCGGAACGGCGCGAGGGGAAGAGACGCCCGACGGATGCATAAGCGGGATGTCCTGGCTGAGCGAGGTCGGTCGGATCGCGGCCGCGACGTTGCTCGAGCCCGGGGGCGGGGGGGTGCCCGGCTAGCGACGCGCGAACAGCGGTGGACGAGGCTGCGTTGACAACGCGATGATACAGGCGAACACCTTGCCGTCCAAGTCTTTGCGTCGGGCGGAATGCCAGGTGTTGCGGTACGCAAGGCCCGCGGCCTGGACGGCAGGAGGTTCGCGCGGGTGACACGTCGGGCACAATCCGCCGGCCCAAACGCAAAGCCCCTGCCACCAAGGGACTATCTGCGCGGACGCGCGCCCGGCCCCCGCTCGCCGCTGCTGGTGCGTTCCGCCCGGGGGGGTCGTGCAGACCGCCGACTCAGCGCGCGGCGGGAGCCCTGCCGAAGCCGCCCGGCAAGTCGGCCGCCAGCCATGCGAGCACGGCGTAGCAGGCGACGTTCAGGCGCACGAGCCCCGGGTCCACCTTGTCGAACGTGTCGTTCGCCGTGTGGTGCAGGTCGAAGTAATCGGACGCGTCCGTGTCGAGGTCGAGGACCGGGATCCCCATTGGGACGAGTTGTCCGACGTCGGCGTCCCCCGTGGCGTCGTTGCCGCGATATTCCACGCCCAGCGGCGCCAGCACGGACTGCATTGCGCGGATCGCGGGCAAGCGGTCGGGCGGCACGCGCGAGCGCAGCCCGAGCGGCGCGTAAGCGCCGAGATCCGACTCCATCCCCAGCGCGTGTCGCGCGGCATCCTTCGCGTGCTCGCGCGCGTAAGTGCGCGCCCCGGAAAGGCCGAACTCCTCGTTCGCGAACAGCACCACGCGGACCGTTCGACGCGGCCGGAGCCTGGACTCGCCGATGAGCTTCGCGGCGGCGGTCATGATCGTGACGCCGGCGCCGTCGTCGTGCGCGCCCGTCCCCAGGTCCCACGAATCCAAATGCGCGCCAAGTACGACGACATCGCGCGGGCGCTCCCGGCCGGGGATCTCGCCGATGACGTTCGCGGACCACGTGCTGTCGGCCCAGCGCGAATCGCTCCACAGCCGGAGCCGGACAGGCTGACCGCTCGCCAGCTGGTCCTCCAGCAGGTCGGCATCCGGGTTCGAGAGCGCGAACGCGGGGATGCGGCGATCCTCGGCCTCGACCCGCATCGCGCCGGTATGCGGCAGCCGGTTGCGGTCCGTGCCCACCGAGCGGATCACGACGGCCACGGCGCCCCGCTTCGCGGCTTCGGCCGCGCCGCGTCCCCGCACGGCCACGGCGCGCCCGTAGCCCGAGCCATCGTACGCTCGCTGCATCCGTCCGGTGAAGAAGACGATGCGGCCGGCGAGCCGCGTGGAATCCACGCGCGACAGCTCCTCCAGACCGGTCACGGCCACGACCTCCGCCTCGATCCCGGCTTCGGATGTGCCCACGCTTCCGCCCAGCGCGACGGCGGCCAGCGACTGGGGCCACGGGGACGTGGTCTCGACGCGGCACTGGCCGCGGATCCAGCGCGGCACCCGGACGGGCTCGGCGCGCACGTTCCGGAACCCGAGCCGGCGGAGGTTCTCGAGCGCCCAGGCGACGGCGGCCGAGTCCCCCGGCGTCCCCGCGAAGCGCGGTCCCACGCGGCTCGTGAGCGAACGGAGGAGCTCGTAGGCCGTGTCGTCGCGCAGCGCCCGCTCCCGCAGCTCCGCCGCCTCCGCGATCTGCCCGGGCGTGAACCCGAGCGCGCCCGCGTCGGCCGCGGCCGCCCGCCCGGCGCCGAGCGCCAGACACGCGGTCACGCCGAGCGCGGCGAGACCAAGGCCAGCGCGCGTCATGACTCGCACCGACGCAGGCCCCGGCTCGAGATCCCGCGGCGGCCGGGCCTCAGCCTTCACGTTCCTGCATGCGCTCGCGGGCGAGCTTGAACGCGAGCTGCATCGGCGTCAGGGCGGGCGGCTCGTCCGGGCGCGAACGCGGCTCGGGGGCCGGCGCCGCGGACCGCCCCGGACGGGACCCGGCACGATCCCCCCGACTCGCTTCGCGTCGCGGCGCCCGAGGGCCGCGTTCACGCGAAGTGGCGGCGGCGCGCGGCCCGGGCCGGTGCTCCGTCACCTCGGAGCGGCCGGGGTCGGTCGCGGCCGCGTCGCGGATCGAGAGCGAGATGCGCTTCCGCTCCGGCTCCACGCCGAGCACGAGCACTTCGACCGCCTGCCCCGGGCTGAGCACCTCGCGCACGTGCGTGATCCGGCGGTCGCTCACGTGCGACACGTGCACGAGCCCGTCGATGCCCGGCGCGAGGTTCACGAACGCCCCGAAATCGGCGAGCCGGACGACCACGCCGGGGTGTCGCGAGCCCACCGGGAACCGGGCCGCGACCGTGATCCACGGGTCGGGCGCCAGCGCCCGGATCGAGAGCGCGATCCGCGGGCGGCCGCCCTTGCCGCGGTCCACCTCCAGCACGCGCACCCGCACCTTGTCGCCCACGCCGATCGCATCGCGCGGATGCGCGAGTCGTTCGTGCGAGATCTCCGAGACGTACACGAGCCCTTCGACGCCGCCGAGGTCCACGAACGCGCCATAAGGCTCGAGGCGCGCCACGGCACCCTCGAGCTCCTGCCCGGGGGCGAGCGACGCGAGCCGGTCGCGCAGGGCGTCCGCGCGCTGCCGAGCCAGCAGCCGGCGCCGGCTCACCACGACGCGGGCGCGCGACTCGTCCACCTCCTCGACCAGGAACTCGAGCGACCGCCCCACGAACGTCGCGGGATCCTCGACTCTCTGCTCGTCGATGTGCGAGAGCGGGCAGAACGCGCGCACGCCGTCCACGTCGATGGTGAGGCCGCCGGGATTCACCGCCGTGACCCGGCCGCGCACCGGCAGGCCCGATTCCCGTGCCTGCCGCAGCGCCGAGACCGAACGCCGCCCTCGACGCGGTGCCGCGCGAGCGAGCGTGAGCGGCTCGCCGGCCTGAACGACGTGGAGCTCGAGAGAGTCGCCGATCGCGACGCTCGCCTGTCCGTCCTCGCTGCGGAACTCGCGCGCATCCGCGACGGCCTCCGCTCGACCACCGACGTCGAGCAGGACGACATCCCCGCTCACCGACACGACACGGCCCCGGACGCGGTCGCCGATCCGGTGCGCCGCCTTCGGCGCACCCGTTCCTCGGGCCGGAGCGCCGCCGGGTGCGGTCCGCGACTTCTCCCGCTCGAAAGCCTTGAGGTCCGTCGCGAAGTCCGGCGTGGCGGGCTCGTCGCCTTCGACGGCCGGGGGCTCCGCGCCAGCGGGCGGCGGTCGGTGCTCGGAGGATTCAGTCATGCCTACATCCTGCGCGAACGGACGCGATCGGTGAAGTCGGTCCCCCGGCCCAGCTCCCGCGAGTCACGGCGACCCGTCCGCCCGCCGCGCCCGATCGAGCCCCGATCCGGCCCCCCGGGCGCTCACTCGGGGCCGCTCGCCGGAGGGGTCCGGTACGTGCGCGATCCAGGCCCCATCGGCGATCGGGGCGGGGTCCGGCTCTTCGCCAGCCGCCTCAGCCTGCGAGCATGTAAGTGTATGTTGAAACATGGTTTGCCTCCGAGCCGCATCTGAACGCTCGGACGCTGCTCGCACCGGACCCATCAAATGAGTCCCGATCCGGCAATGAAGGGCGCCGCCTCCCAGCTCGCGGCGCTCGCGGTTTCTCGCACGGACCGTTCGAGTTGCGACGCTCGATACACGACCGCAGACCCGCTGAAGGGGTGGTCATTTTCCGGTTCCATTTGGCGTCGCTCGCGACTATCTTACCGACGTAGAGAGCACATGAGTCTGGCATCGGGACGATCCCGTCCCCCCCCCCCCCCCGGCCAGCGAATGTGCCCGGGTCGACGAAGGCCGTGACTCTCCCGGGAGGCACATGCCTTCGCACGTGGACGTCCGTCCCGTTCCGGGAACATCGCAGCACGACATCCTGAGGAGGGTTCCACATGAAGCGTTTCGCTACGATCATCGCCGGCCTGCTCATGCTCGCCGCGTTCGCGGCCACCGCTTCGGCGGCGTTGCGCGTGCCGCAGGTCGCGTTCGCGAGTGGCAGTCTGCAGGCCTATTTCAATGGCGTCGGTGAGAGCATCAACGTGCTGACGGACCAGGAGGACGTGCAGCGCTGGGCTTCCACGGTCTCGAACAACTCGACGTTCACGATCCAGGTCGAGCTGGCCGGGAACGCTCCGCTCAACACGTTCGGCCTCTACAACGCCGGCCTGGTCGCTCCGCCGCTTTACCAGGTGTTCCCGGGTGGGGCGGGCGCGGGCTGGTTCGCGGTGGCCTCGTTCCGCACGGGTCCGACCCGCGTGGTCGTGAACCTGTTCGACAACACCGCGGCGTTCGTGGGCACGACCACGTACCTCGGCGCCGACCGCAATGACTTCGGGTTCTACTTGCAGGGTCCCGGTGGCACGTTCTACACGCAGGACGCCCGCAACCCGGGCGGCCTGCCGCAGGCGCTGACGTATGCCGGCACCGGCCTCAATTCCGGCCAGTGGTGGCTGTGCTTCGAGGACCTCGACATGACGGCATTCCCGCCCGGCGACTACGACGACGGCGTGCTGTTCCTCGAGTCGGTGAACCCGACGCCCGTGAACAAGTCGTCGTGGGGCGAGTTGAAGGCCCGCTTCAAGTAGCAGCGAGCATCCCAGCGACCCGGCGCCGAACCCTCGGCGCCGGGTCGCTTGTTTCTTCGGTGCCGGCCAGGGCGTCCCGTCGGGTACGACGTCCCCGCGTCGCCGTCCCGCCCGCGGCCCGCGCGGAGTTCAGGACCGCGGAGCCCCGCGCTCGGCGCGGTCCAGCGCGATGTCGTCCCAGGACGCCGGATCGTCGAGCGATTCCAGATGCGTGAGGACCGTGGCCGTGGGCAGAGCGCCGCGTACGTCGGCCTCGATCCGTTCGAGAAGCTCGTGCCCGCGCTGGACGGACCAGTCCCCCGGCACGAGCACGTGCATCGAGACGAAGCGCCGCGCGCCCGAGAGCCGCGAGCGAAGCGCGTGGACCTGCACGGGCGGCACGACGTGCGGGGCGAGCGCGCGCTCGAGCGCTTCGCGTTCGACGGCCGGGAGCGCGCTGTCCATGAGCCCGGTGACCGCTCGGCGTACGATGCCGAGCCCGGTGCGCAGGATGCTCACCGAGACCGCGAGCCCCACCAGCGGATCCACCCACAGGCGGCCGGTGACCGCCACGGCCCCGACCCCGGCGAACACGGCTAGCGTGGTCCACACGTCCGTGTACAGGTGATGCGCGCTGGCTTCGAGCGTCGGCGACCGGAGCCGGCGGCCGCCGCGCATGAGCACGAACGCCACGGCCAGGTTCAGCAACGCGGCAACCACCGAGAGCGCGAGCCCCAGGCCGAGCTGCTCGAGCGGCCGGGGCACGAAGAGCCGTCGCACCGCGGCGACGGCGATGCCGATCCCGCCGGACAGGATCAGGGCGCCCTCCACGCCGCTCGAGAAATACTCGGCCTTCCCGTGCCCGTACGGGTGCTCCTCGTCGGGCGGGCGCGTGGCGATCGCGACCATGAGGATCCCGAGCGACGCCCCGGCCAGGTTGACCAGCGTCTCGAGCGCGTCGGAGAGCATCCCGACCGAGCCGGTAAGCGCCCACGCCGCGACCTTGAGCAGCAGCGTCGTGACGGCCGCGAGCGCGGACAGCCACGCCAGCCGGGAGACGGCCGAGACGTCGGTCCGGGTCGGGCTCATGGGCGGTCCCCCGCGGATGGAGCGGCCGACCTCAGCGCTCCGCCGGGAGCTCACGCAACCGGTCGACGTAACGCGCGCGGAGCTTGGCCACCTTGGGGGCGATCATCGCACGGCAATAGGGCTGGTCCCCGTTCCGGCGGTAGTAGCCTTGATGATACTCCTCCGCGGCGAAGAAGGCCTTCCCGGCCTCGATGCGGGTGACGATCGGGGCCGCGAACACGCGCTCCTCCGTGAGCCGCTCGATCACCTCGCGGGCGATCCGTTCCTGCGCGGCCGACTCGGGGAAGATCGCCGACCGATACTGCGGCCCCGCGTCCGGCCCCTGCCGGTCGAGCGTGGTGGGGTCGTGGAACGCGAAGAACACTTCGAGCAGCTCGGCGTAGGGGAGGACCGCGGGGTCGAACATCACCTGGACCGCCTCGGCGTGACCCGTCCGACCGGAGCATACCGAGCGATAGTCGGCCGTCTCGGCCGAGCCGCCCGCGTAGCCGGAAACGACGCTCTCCACCCCCTTGAGGCGTTCGAACACCGCCTCGAGACACCAGAAGCAGCCACCGGCCAGTGTCGCGGACTCCAGTCGATCCGGGTTCATGGACGCTCCGGGAAGGGAACCTGTGGGACCCGGGCGCGGGGCCGCACCCGGGCGTCTCGCGCCGAGGATACGCCGGAGGCGTGGTGGCGTGACGCACCGGTCGGCGCCGGCGGCGCGCGGGCCGTCCGGGTCGAACGAGAACCGCATCCCCTCGCGCGTCTGGCCTCGACCGACCTCTGGATGGCATGCTTCCGCGACAGCAAGGGCGACACGCTCGCCATCCCGAGCGAGATCCCGCGCGGCGAGCGATCGCCCGCCGGGCGGCGCGCGCCGCTCACGAGGAAGGGACTCCCATGCTGCGTCACGCTACCAGCGCCTGCATCGGGTTGGCTCTGCTGGCCACGGCGGCCTGCGCGGGAACGTTGCGGGGCTCGATCGCGCTGCGCGCGACCGCACCGGGGATGGAACGCCCCGATCCGCGCGACGTCGTCATCTGGCTCGAGGCGATCCCCGCGCGCAGCGAACGCGTGCTCGCGCTCGGGCCGAGTCCGGGATGGTTCCGCCGCCGGATCCCGGAGCGCGCTCCGGCGCTGGTGCAGTCCGGCCTCCGCTACGAACCGTCCGTCGTCGCCGTCGTGGTCGGCCGCGCGGTCGAGATCCGGAACCAGGACAGCGTCTGGCACGGCGCGTTCAGCGTGACGCCCGGGAACGGGTTCGATGTCGGCAAGCGGCCGCCGGGACGCGTGGACTCGATCCGGTTCTCGCGACCCGGTGTGGTGACCGTACGCTGCGACATCCATCCCTCGATGTCCGCCACCGTGGTCGTGACGCCGAACCACGCCCGCGTCCGGCCGGACGCGAGCGGCCGCTGGCAGCTGCCGCCGGTGCCGAAGGGTCGATACGTGCTGCGCGCATGGGCTCCCGGCCTCGAGGAGATCCGCCGCGAGGTCCGGGTCCCGCGCTGGGGGTTCGCGGACGTGGCGCTCCGCTGGTGATGCGGACGCCCTCGGCTGGCGGTTCATGAATGGGTCGGGCTAGAGTGCCGGCCGTGAGCGACCTCCTTCGAGCCAGACGCGAGCGCGCGGCCGCGGCCTGGGCCCTGCGCGACGAGGTGGTGCTGATCGGCGCCGGCTCGCCGATCGCCATCCCCGGCGGCGCCGACCAGACGTTCCCGTACATGGCCCACGCGGAGTACGTCTGGCTGGCGGGGCACGAGGTCCCGGACGCGGTCCTCGCGTTCGATCCGCGCGAGGGGTGGACCGACTTCGTCCCGCCGGTGACCCAGGCGGAGCGCGTGTGGGAAGGTCGCGAGGACACGCCCGGCACGCCGCTCCCCGAGCTGGCCGGCTGGCTCGCCGCGCGCCGGGGCCGCCCGGTCGTCGGCCTCGGCTCGCCGCTCGCGGGCCTCCCCGGCGACGGCGCCCAGGCCGCGCGGCTCCGCGAGCAGCTGCTTCATGCGCGCCGGCCCAAGGACGTGGACGAGCTCGACCGCCTGAGGAAGGCGTGTGCGGCCACGGCGCAGGGATTCCGCGCGCTCGTCCAGGCGATCCGGCCCGGGGTCTCGGAGCGCGAGCTGCAGGTCGAACTGGAGACCGGCTTCCGCAGGGGCGGAGCGGACCGCCCCGGCTATCCGTCCATCGTCGGCCTCGGAGGGAACGCCGCGGTGCTGCACTTCACCCCCGGCGAACGGCGCGCCCAGGCCGGCGACGTGGTGCTGGTGGACGCCGGGGCCGAGGTCGCCCGCTACACGGCCGACGTCACGCGCACCTACCGGCTGCCCGGCGGGGACGACGGCTTCTTCCGCGCGCTGCACGCGCTCGTCCTGTCGGTGGAGCGGAACGCGATCGGGCGCTGCCGGGCCGGGGCGGAGTGGCGCGACCTGCACCTGCGTGCGGCGCACGAGATCGCCGAGGGGCTCGTCTCGCTCGGCCTGCTGGTGGGCGCGCCCGAATCCCTGGTCGAGCGCGACACGCATGCGCTTTTCTTCCCGCACGGGCTCGGGCACATGGTGGGTCTGGGCGTGCGCGACGCGAGCGGGTTCCTGCCCGGGAGGACTCGCAGCACGCGACCGGGGCTGTCCATGCTTCGCACCGACCTGCCGCTGGAGCCGGGCTATGTGATGACCGTGGAACCCGGCATCTACTTCATCCCGGCACTGCTCCAGGACCCGGCGCAGCGCGAGCGGCACCGGGACGCCGTCCGCTGGGATCGAATGGACGGGCTGCTCGGCTTCGGCGGCATCCGCATCGAGGACGACGTGCTCGTCACCGACGGCGACCCCGAGGTGCTCACCGCCGGCATCCCCTAGCGGTCGCTACGCCGTCGCGGCTTCAGCGGTCAGCCGCTGCTCGAGCGCGGCGAGTTCCTCGCGGAGCCCGGCCGGGAGCTTCGACCCGAACTTCTCGTAGTGCTTGCGGATCACCGGGAGCTCGCTGCTCCAGCGCTCGACGTCCACGCGCAGCAGCTCTTCGATCGCCGTGTCGGGCAGATCGAGCCCCGAGAGGTCGAGGGAGCCCGGCGCCGGCAGCCGGCCGATGGGCGTGTCGACGGCCCTGGCCGTGCCGTGCACCCGTTCGAACACCCACTTGAGCACGCGGCTGTTCTCGCCGTAGCCCGGCCACAGGAAGCGGCCGTTCGCGTCCTTCCGGAACCAGTTGACGTGGAAGATGCGCGGCAGCTTCGCGGCGTCGGCGCGCGCGCCGATCCCGAGCCAGTGCGCGAAGTAGTCCGCCATGTGGTAACCGCAGAACGGCAGCATCGCCATGGGGTCGTGTCGCAGCGCGCCGACCGCGCCGGCCGCGGCGGCGGTGGTCTCGCTGCTCATGATGGAGCCCAGGAACGTGCCGTGCTGCCACGACAGCGCCTCGTTCACGAGCGGCACCGTGCTGGCCCGGCGGCCGCCGAACAGGATGGCCGAGATCGGCACCCCCTTCGGGTCCTCCCACTCGGGCGCCATGACCGGGCACTGCCGGGCGGGCACGCAGAAGCGCGCGTTCGGGTGCGCGGCCTTGCGCCCGCTCTGCGGCGTCCACGGTCGGCGGAGCCAGTCGGTGAGGCTCGCCGGCGGTGCGTCGCTCATCTCCTCCCACCAGATGTCGCCCTCCGGGGTGAGCGCGCAGTTCGTGAACACCGTGCCGAGTTCGATCGTCCGCATCGCGTTCGGGTTCGACCTCAGGCTGGTCCCCGGCGCCACGCCGAAGAAGCCCGCCTCGGGGTTGATGGCGTAGAGTCGGCCGTCGGCCCCGAACTTCATCCACGCGATGTCGTCCCCGATCGTGTGGATCTTCCAGCCCGGCAGTGTCGGGTTCATCATCGCGAGGTTCGTCTTACCGCAGGCCGACGGGAACGCCGCCGCCACGTAGGCGCTCCGGTCCTTCGGGTCCGTGACCTTGAGGATCAGCATGTGCTCGGCCAGCCAGCCCTCGTCCCGCGCCTGCACGGAGGCGATGCGCAGCGCGTGGCACTTCTTGCCCAGCAGCGCGTTGCCGCCGTAGCCCGAGCCGTACGACCAGATCTCGCGCGTCTCCGGGAAGTGCGTGATGGCCTTGGTCGTGGCGTTGCAGGGCCAGGGCGAATCGGGCGTGGTCGGGCTCTCGAGGGGCGCGCCCACCGAGTGCAGGCCGCGCACGAAGTCCTCGCTCGGGCCCAGCGCCTCGAGCACGCGGGTCCCCACCCGCGCCATCACGTGCATGCTGGCCGCAACGTACGGCGAGTCGGTGATCTCCACGCCGATGCGCGAGATGTCCGAGCCGATCGGGCCCATGCTGTACGGAATCACGTACATGCTGCGGCCGCGCATGGCGCCCTGGAACAGGCCGCTCAGCCAGGCGCGCGTCTCGTCCGGGTCGCGCCAGTTGTTCGTCGGCCCGGCGTCCTCGCGCGAGCGCGAGCAGATGAACGTGAACTCCTCGACCCGGGCCACGTCGGCCGGGTCGGAGCGCACGAGAATGCTGCCGGGACGCTTACCGGGATCGAGCCACAGCGCGGTCCCCGAGTGCACGAGCACGCGCAGCAGTTCCTGGTACTCGGCCTCCGAGCCGTCGCACCAGACGACGCGCTCGGGCCGGCACATCGCCCGCATCTCCTCGACCCACGCCTGCAGCTTCGGGTTGGCGCTCATGGCATCTCCGGTCGGAGTCCACTATCGTGCGCGGCGAGTCCTCCGGACCCACCGGGACCTCGTCTGAGAAGGCGAGGCAGTCTAGCCGCCGTGCGCGGCAGCCGCAAACCACGCGGTCGGAACGAGGTTCCGCCCCGAGCGAGGTGCCCCGTCTGATCCGCACGATGGACTGGAGCCGGCTGCTTCCCGAGACGCGCGCCGGCGACGAGGCGGAGCGCGATTCGGCCGCGCGCTCGCCCTTCCAGCGCGACCACGACCGCATCCTGTTCAGCGGCCCGTTCCGCCGGCTCGCCGACAAGACCCAGGTGTTCCCGATGCCGGTGGACGACCACGTCCACTCCCGGCTCACGCACAGCCTGGAGGTCGCGACGATCGGGCGTTCGCTCGGCACGCTGGTCGGGCGGGGCCTCGCCGCCGCCGGGGCCACGCTGCCCGAGGGCCGCGACGCGCGCGACCTGGGCGATTGCGTCGCCGCGGCCTGTCTCGCGCACGACCTCGGCAACCCGCCGTTCGGGCACGTGGGCGAGACCGCGATCCGGGAGTACTTCCGCCTGCGCGCGCCAGCCGGGCTGCTGGACGGCCTCTCGCCCCGCGAGCGCGGCGACTTCGAGCGCTTCGAGGGGAACGCGCAGGCGTTCCGGATCCTGGCGCGGCTCGAGCGGCCGCTTCGCGGCGCCGGGCTCTCGCTCACGCACGCCACGCTCGGCGCCTTCATGAAGTACCCCTGCACGTCGGACGCCGCCGATCCGGGCGGCGCGGCTCCGGCGCACCGCAAGCACGGCGTGCTCGCGGGCGAGCTCGAGCGCTGGGAGCCGGTGGCCGCCAACCTGGGGCTCGCGCGGCCCGACACGGCGCGCGCGGCCTGGGCGCGGCACCCGCTCGCCCACCTCACCGAGGCCGCGGACGACGTGGCCTACCTGCTCCTCGACCTGGAGGACGGGTTCCGGCTCCGGCTCGTGGGCGCCGCGGACTTTCGGTGCCTGCTCGCGCCGCTCGTCTCCGGGCCCGGCGACCCGGAGGTGGAGGCGGCCCCGGCCGGCTACCTCGCGCGGCTGGAGTGGGCCGGCGCGCTCCGGGGCCGGGCGATCGAGCGCCTGCTCCACCAGCTGGCCGCGGCGTTCGTGGGTGCCGCCGATCGCATCCTCGACGGCAAGTTCGAGCACACGCTCACCCGGGTCATCCCGCTCTACGACGCGCTCCGGAAGGTCCGGGACGCCTGCCGGCGACACTGCTACGAGGCGCGCGACGTGCTGAAGATGGAGGCGACCGGGATCGAGGCGATCCAGGGGCTGCTGGACTTCTACGTGGCCGCGCTCCTCGAGCCCCGGCGCGCGGCGAGCGAGCGACTGCGGAAGCTGCTGCCGCACGTCTACGAGCCCGGGCTCTCCCGCTACCAGGCGCTGCTCCGGATCACCGACCACGTCGCGGGCATGACCGACAACTACGCCGTCCGCCTCTACCGCGAGGTGCGTGGCATGCGCTACCCCGGCGGGCGCGACTAGGCTCGCGTGGGGCCCCGGGCGGGAGCCGGGAGCGCTCAGCGCCGCCGTCCGCCTCCGGGCGGCGCGCGGCGGGGCCGCCGGCCATGCTTGGGCTCCGCCGTGGGCCGGGCCGGCGCCGTGCGGGCGGCCTCCGCGCGCGACGCGCCCGATTCGGAGCGGGAGCGCCCGCCGTGCTCACGGCCGTGACCGCGGCCGTGGCCACGTTCCTCTCCCTGCGTCGAGGGCGCCTTCTTGTAGTCGAAGTCGGGGATCGTCACGCGCAGGATGGAGCGGCCGATGAAGCGCTCGATCGTCTTCACGTCCCGCTCCTCCTCGTGGCTCATGAGCGTGAACGCGTCGCCCGTGGCCTCGACCCGGCCGGTTCGTCCGATCCGGTGCACGTAGTCCTCGGGCGTCATCGGGACGTCGTAGTTGATGACGTGCGAGAGGTCGCTCACGTCGATGCCGCGCGAGGCGATGTCCGTGGCCACCAGGATCTCGATGCGGCCGCGCTTGAGGTCCCGAAGCGCCCGCTCGCGCTGCGACTGGGTGCGGTCGCCATGCAGCGCGGCCACCGAGTGACCGCGCTTCTCGAGCTGGCGCGCGAGCCGATCGGCCCCGCGCTTGGTGCGTGCGAACACGATCACGCCCTGCGTGTCCGTGCGCCGGAGGAGCTCGTCCAGGAGGTCGGTCTTCAGCGCGCGCGGGACGGGATAGACAGCCTGGGTGATGCCGGCGGCGGGACGGGACTGCGGCGCCAGATCCACGCGGACGGCGTCGCGCAGCGCCTCCCGGGCGACCTCGTTCAGGGTCGGCGGCATCGTGGCGGAGAAGAGGAGCGTCTGGCGGTCCTTGGGGAGCAGACGCAGGATGCGCTTGAGGTCGGGAGCGAAGCCCATGTCGACCATGCGGTCGGCCTCGTCCAGCACCAGCACCTCGACGTCGTCGAGCGCGACGCTCTGCCGCCCGTGCAGGTCGAGGAGCCGGCCCGGCGTGGCGACCAGGAAGTCCACCCCCTCGCCGCGCAGCATGCGTTCCTGGGGACCGATGTTCACGCCCCCGTAGACGACGCCGATGCGGACCTTGGTGAAGCGCGCCAGGTCGCGCGTCGCGGTCTCGATCTGCGCCGCCAGCTCGCGCGTGGGGGCGAGCACCAGGGCGCGCAGGGCGTGCGGCCGCTCGAGCAGGCCCGCGAGGATGGGCAGCGCGAACGCCGCGGTCTTGCCGCTGCCCGTCTGCGCCGCGGCGACCACGTCCACGCCCTCCAGAACGAGCGGGATGGCGCGCTGCTGCACGGGCGTGGGCGTCTGGTAGCCGGCGGCGCGAACGCCCCGGAGGAGCGGCGCGGGCAGGCCTAGGGACGCGAAGGGCATCGGGACTCCGTGGGGACGAGCGATGACGGGGCGGCCGGACGGCCGCGCCGGGAACGTCTGGCGCCGGGCCCCGCCGGGATGCGGCCCGGACGAGAAGCGGTTCTCGACGCGCGCCGGCGGGCGGGGCCGCCTCGGCGGCCGGACGCGGACCGGCGTCACGGGAACATGCACGAGAGGGCGCTCCGGACTCAAGCGCCCCTCCCGCCCGGCCGAAAACCCCGGCGTTCCGCACACCGATCCACGTGCCGTAGGGAGATGGCGCCTTGCGATCGAACCCGGTGGCAGCCGTGAGCGGACCGACACCCGTCGGTCCGCCTCCGTCATCCCGCCTCCGCCCGCGTGTCCGGCTGGCGAGCGTGCTCGCGCTCGCCTGCGCCGTGCTGCCGTGGCCCTCCGCGCCCGCCCGGGCGGACGTGAACCAGGCGAAGGCGAACCTGCTGCACAACATCGCCAAGTTCGTCGAGTGGCCCGGGTTCGTCGCCGGCCAGGACACGCCGCTGGTGTTCACGATCCTGGGCGAGGACGAGCTGGCCGCGGAGCTGGCCGGCGTGCTCTCGAGCAAGTCCGTCAACGGACATCCGGTGTTCGTCCGCTTCGCGCGCCGGCCGCAGGACGCGCGCGGCAGCCAGATCCTCTACCTCGCCGCGAGCGAGGCCGAACGGATCGCGATGGTGCTGGCGGTGGTGGACACGTCCGCCGTGCTCACCGTGAGCGACGCGCCCGGTTTCGCGGCGCACGGCGGCATGGTCGGCTTCTCCACCGAGGGCGACCGCGTGCGATTCGAGGTCAATCTCGCCCAGGCCGAGCGCACCGGGCTCAAGCTCTCGGCCAAGCTCCTGTCCCTGGCCAAGCTGGTCGGCAGCGAGTCGAGCGCCCGGTGATCCCGCTCCCGCGGCTCAAGCTCCGCCACAAGCTCTCGCTCATCACCATGGCGACGAGCGTGGTCGCGCTCGTGCTCGCCTGCGTGGCGTTCCTCGGCAACGAGCTCTACACCTATCGCCGCACCATGTCGCAGGATCTCGCCACCCTGGGCGACGTCATCGCCGACAACTGCACGGCCGCGCTCACGTTCGGCGACAACGACGCCGCGAAGGGCGTCCTCGGCTCGCTGCGGGCACAGAAGCACGTCATCTCGGCCTGCGTCTACGGCGCGGACGACAAGCCGTTCGCCACCTATCGGCGCGAGGCGGGCGCCGACGAGGCGTGGCCCGACCGGGCGCGTCGCGACAGCTACGAGCACGCGCGCAAGTGGCTGGGCGTGTTCCGGCCCATCGTGCTCGACCACGAGACCATCGGCACCGTCTACATCCGCTCCGACCTGCTCCAGGTCGAGGAACGGGTCCGGCGTTACCTCGTGATCGCCGGCGTCGTGCTGCTCGCGGCCATCCTCGTGGCGTTCGTGCTGTCGTCCACGCTGCAGGGGATGATCTCGAACCCGCTGCTCCACCTGGCCGCCGTGACCCGCGAGGTGAGCCAGTCGCGGGACTACTCCAAGCGCGCGGTGCGCACCGGCGACGACGAGATCGGCGAGCTGATCGACGGCTTCAACGGCATGCTCTCGGAGGTGCAGAAACGGGACGACCAGCTGCGCGACCACCAGGAGACGCTCGAGGCCGAGGTCCAGGCCCGCACCCAGGACCTGGTGAACGCGAATTCCGAGCTGATCCGGGCGCGCGATCGCGCCGAGGGGGCGAACCGGGCGAAGAGCGAGTTTCTCGCCAACATGAGCCACGAGATCCGCACCCCGTTGAACGGCGTCATCGGGATGACCGAGCTGGCGCTGGACACGGAGCTCGACGCCGAGCAGCGCGACTACCTGCAGACCGCGCGCGCCTCGGCCGAGACGCTGCTCGGGGTGATCAACGACGTGCTGGACTTCTCCAAGATCGAGGCCGGGCGCCTCGACCTCGACCGCACCGTGTTCGAGGTCCGGGCCGAGTTCGAAACGGCGCTGAAAACCGTGGCGCTGCGCGCGCACCAGAAGGGCCTCGAGCTGATGTGCGACATCGCCGCCGACGTACCCGACGCCGTGGTCGGCGACCCGATCCGGCTGCGCCAGGTGGTCGTGAACCTGGTCAACAACGCGATCAAGTTCACGAACGACGGCGAGATCTTGGTGCGGGGCCGGGTCCGCGAGCGGAGCGCGACCGACGTGGTGGTGGAGTTCGAGGTGCAGGACACCGGCATCGGCATCGCCGAGGAGAAGCTCGGCAGCATCTTCGAGGCATTCACCCAGGCCGACAACTCGACCACGCGCCGCTTCGGCGGGACGGGACTCGGCCTCACGATCTGCAAACGGCTCGTGCAGATGATGGGCGGCGAGGTGTGGGTGGAGAGCGCAGAGGGCCGCGGCTCCACGTTCCACTTCACGCTCCGGCTCGGCCTCGCCAGCGGCGTGTCCGCGTCCATGCCCGCCCCGCCGGCCTCGCTCGCGGGGCTGCACGTGCTGGTCGTGGACGACAACGCCACGAATCGCCGCATCCTCGCCGAGCAGCTCGCGGCGCTCGGCCTGGCCGTGACCACGGCCGACGGCGCGCGCGCCGCGCTCACCGAGCTGTGGCGGGCGCGCGCCGAGCAGCGCACGTTCGCGCTCATCGTGCTCGACTACCACATGCCGGACCTCGACGGCCTGCAGCTCGCCGAGCGCGTGCGCGACTTCCCGGGCGTGCCGGCCTCCACGATCATGATGCTCACCTCGGGCGGCCAGTCGGGCGACGTGGCGAAGTGCCGCGAGCTCGGCCTGGCCGCGTACGTCACCAAGCCGCTGTCCCAGCGCTCCCTGTACCAGGTCGTGGCGCAGGTGATCGGTTCACGCGGCGCCAACCCGGTCACCCTCCCGCCCCCCGCACGGAAGGAATCCACGGTCATGACCAGCCCCGTCCCCGCCTCCGCCCCCGGCGGCTCGCCGGGCACGCTCCGCGTCCTCCTCGCCGAGGACAACTTCGTGAACCAGAAGCTGGCCGTGACCATGCTCCAGAAGCGCGGCTACCGTGTCACGGTCGCGAACGACGGGGTCGAGGCCCTGGCCAGCCTGGAGCGCGAGCCGTTCGACGTGGTGCTGATGGACGTGCACATGCCGAACATGGGCGGCTTCGAGGCCACGGCACAGATCCGCGAGCGCGAGCGCGCGAGCGGCCGGGCCCGGCTGCCCGTCGTGGCGCTGACCGCGCTGGCCATGACCGGCGACCGAGAGAAGTGCCTGCAGGCCGGGATGGACGCCTACCTCACCAAGCCCATCAACGCGCGCGAGCTGTTCGCGACGCTGTCGCAGATCCTGCCGCAGCCGGCGGGCGCCGCGCCGGCCCCCGCCCCGGCCGCCGCCGCTCCCGCCGCGCCCGCGCTCGACCTCGCCGCGCTGCGCCGCAACATGGACGACGACGAGGACATGCTGCGCGACATCGTCGGCGCGTTCCTGCGCGACCACGTCGCCCAGCTCCGCGACCTGCGCCACGCGCTCGGCCAGCTGGACGGCCAGGGCGCGCTCCGCAGCGCTCACACGCTCAAGGGCCTGCTGCTCACGCTCGGCGCCCAGCCCGCCGCCGACGCGGCGCTCGAGGTGGAGCGCGCGGTGCGCGCCGGGGAGCTGGGCCGGGCCAGCTCGCTCATCCCGCGGCTGGAGACGCAGCTCGGCCGGCTGCTGCCCGAGCTCCAGGTCCTCATCCGCCGCGCGGCCTGACACCGGAAGCCGCAACGGCCCCGCCCGCTGCTCCGGGCGGGGCCGTTCGCGCATGTCCGCCGCGCGAGGGCGCGGTCAGTCCAGCAGCACCACCGGATGCGTGGCCGACGTCCGCGTGCCCTTCAGGCGCGCGAGGTAGACGCCGGGCGCCGCCGCCCGCCCGCGGTCGTCGCGGCCGTCCCACGCCAGGTCGTGCCGGCCGCCGGGGTACGTGCCGCGCGCGAGCGAGCGGACCTGCCGGCCCGTCACGTCGTAGAGCGCCACCTCCACCTGCTCCTCGCCCGCGAGGTCGAAGTGCACGGTGATCCGTCCGCCGCGCGCCGGGTTCGGGCTCGTGGCGAGCGCGACCCGGGCCGCGGGCCCCGCGCCGGGCGCGTCGGTCGTGTGCGGGATCCAGCCGATGTCCTTGAACAGCGCCGCGGTCAGGTCCACGCTGCTCGTGAGGTCCGAGTTGATGCTCGGCTCCATGAGCGCGTTCGGCGACAGCGTGACGTCGTAGTGCGACACGCTCGAGCCGCTCTGGAACGGATTCGGCGCGTACATGCGCACCCGGCCGCTCGGGTGCATGCCGGCGCGCCGCGTCGGGCTCAGCCGCATCGTGACCGTGGTCGGACCGCCGCCGATGGCGGTCTTGAGGGCCAGGCCGTCCGCCTGCGTGATGCCGATCGTCGGGATGGTGATGGTGGGGTCGCTGCCGCCGGGCGCGAGCGGCCCTGCCACGTTGTTCACGAGGATCACGCCGATCGCGCCGTTCAGCTGGGCGTTCTTGACCTTGCTGACGAACGTGCACGTGCCGCGGTCGATGACCGCGATCTTCCCGGCGAGCGCGCCCGCGTTCACGAACGGCGATTCGCAGGCGTCCGACGTGGTCCCCACGCCGTCATCCACCACGATCGCCTCCCCGGTGAGGCCCCCGATCGTGAGCGGCGGGCCGAACGCGGCGCCGTTGCCCTCGAGCAGCCCGGGGGCGAACGGCACGACCACCTCGGGAGCCGGGTTCAGGGCCGTGGACGCAGCGTAGCTGACCTCCTCCCCGTCCCACACCAGGTTGCCGGTGTTGATCGCGGAGGCCTGGCGCTGGGAGGCCGTGTTCTCGTCCCAGTGGAGCCCCGTGGTCTCGTCGTAGAGGAAGCGGTCGAACACGGCCGGCAGCGCCGGCGGGCCGTTGAAGTAGTTGCCGGTCGAGCCGCTCGTCACCGTGCTGAACCCGAGGCCGTGGCCGAACTCGTGGAGCAGCACCGCGAGCAGGTCGATGAGCGTGCCCTCGTTGTGGTCGAACCCGTAGTACCAGCCGGAGCCCGTCAGGCAGCCGGTGTTGCCGAGGTTCGAGTTGAACTGGGCGTTGATGTCGGCGCCGGTGTCGCCCGGCGGAAGGCCGGGGTCGCCGAACGGCGTGAGGTCCACGCCCGCCTGCTTGCAGGCCAGGGCCTCGTGGTACCAGTAGTCGGCGAACTCGGCGCCGGGGTGGTTGAACTCGATGAAACGGGGGCCCGCCGAGCCGAGCACCGCGCTCGTGGCGGTGCAGGTGAGCGGGTTGAACGCGGCCTGCACCTGGATCGTCACCGACGAGGTCAGGAGCGCGCCCCAGATGTTCGCGGCCTCCTGGAAGCAGTTGAGCCGCTGCTGGCCGATGGTGAGGCCGGGGTTCCCCCCGACCGGGGCCACGGGCGTCGGGTCGTTGAAGCCCTCACCCGCCCCGTCCATGTTGATGATCGTGATCGTGGCGGCCGAGGCCGGCGCCGCGAGGAGCGCGAAGAGGGCCGCTGCGGCGAGCGTGCGTGTCGGGAAGGCGCGCATGGTCACTTCTCCTCCCACACGGTGCCCGGAGCGGGCGCCGGGGTGCGCGCGGGCGGCACGACCGGGTTCCGCATGAACCGGTCGGCAGCCTGCCTGCCGTGCACGCAGGTCCAGCGCGGCTTGCCGTCCGCGCCGAGCGTGATGACCGCGTGGTCCTCCCACCGCCCGTCGAGCTGGGCCCAGCCGGAGCCGTCGGAGCGCCGGTGGATGGCGACCGGGCGCTCGTCGTCGGCCATGGAGCGGGAGAGCGCCTCGAACTCGGCCGGACCGGGCATGCCGGGCAGTCCGGTCTCGGGGTCGAGCGACACCCGCAGGCCGGAGGCGGCGGGCGCGGTGGCAGGCTGCCAGGCGCGCGGCTTCCACGCCACCAGCGCCGCGCTGGCGGCCGATCGGGGTGCGAGCTTCGCGGCGGCCGGACCGGAGTGGTCCGGACACGCCTGGGCCGCCGCCGCGAACGACGCGAGGCAGGCGCCCAGGAGGAGCAGTCGGCTGGACGGCATGGTCCCTCCCTGCACGGGGGTTCTTGGGGTTAAGCGCGACGAGCGGGGCATCCGCTGGGGCATTCTACCCTTCCCGGTGGACACAGGCATCCCGAAAAGTTGGGTCCGCACGCGCGATGTGCGAGCCGGCGGGCATCTGCTAGCTTGGGTCCCCGGCGCCTTCCCCGGCCGCACGGGCGTGCCCGCCCGGGATCTTCCCAACCCACCGGAGAACCCTCCCATGCGCTTCAGGCAAGTTGCGCGCCTCGCCGGCGGGCTCCTGCTCGCCCTGCCCGTCCTCCCGGCTTCCGCCCAGCAGTTCGCCACCCCGCGGCCGAGTCCCGCCGCCAAGCTGACCCAGACCGTCGGGACCACCGAGTTCTCCGTGGCCTACTCGCGGCCCGGCGTGCGCGACCGCGTCATCTGGGGCGGGCTCGTGCCGTGGGGCCAGCCGTGGAGGACCGGAGCCAACGAGGCCACCCAGTTCACCAGCTCGGACGAGGTCACGGTCGAGGGGCAGAAGCTCGCGGCGGGGACCTACGCCCTGGTCACCATCCCGACCGCCGAGAGCTGGACGGTCGTGTTCTCGAAGCAGAAGGACATGTGGGGTTCGACCGGCTACGACGCCAGGCAGGACGCGCTGCGCGTCACGGTGAAGCCCTCGGCGGCCCCGCACGTCGAGCGGATGCAGTTCACGTTCGACGACCCCACGAACGACTCGGTGACGCTCAACCTGCGCTGGGAGAAGGTCTCGGTGCCGGTGCGGCTGTCCGTGGACACGAACGGCAAGACCCTCGCCGCGGCGCGTGCCGCCATCGCGGCCGCGAAGCCCGATGACTGGCGCACGCCCTTCCGCGCCGCGAACTGGGCGCATGACGCCGGCGTGGCCCCCGCCGAGACCGCGACGTGGGCGAACGCCGCCGCGAAGATCCAGGAGAACTTCCAGACCATGGGCCTGCTCGCGAGGCTGGCGGCGAAGGCCGGCGACAAGAGGAAGGCCACCGAGCTGATGCGGAAGTCCGTCGCCTTCGGCAGGGCCGACACCACCACCATCCCCGCGCTGCTCGAGGCCAACGAGAAGCTGCTCGCGGAGTGGAGCGCGAAGAAGTAGCGCACGAAGTCGCAGCGCCTCGCCCGGGGCCCCGATGCACGGGGCCGCGGGCAGGCCGGCGGGGGGAGGGCGGGTACGGGTGACCCCCTCGCGCCGCGTGCGCGCGACCGACCGCCGCGGCGACGGACGGACTCCCCACCGCACGCGGGCTCAGCCCGCCGCGACCTCCCGCCGCCGGAGCGACGGCACGCGCGCCAGCAGCGCCGCCAGGCCCACCGTGAGCACGCAGCCGATCAGGTTCCACCACAGGAACGAGAGCGGGGTGAGCTTCCAGCAGGCGATCACCGCCGCCTCCCCCGCGAGCGCCGCCGCGAACACCGCCGTGCCGCCCACGCTCTTCACGAGGAAGCCGGTGACGAAGATGCCGAGGATCGTACCGTAGAACAGCGAGCCCATGATGTTCACGGCCTCGACCAGCGATCCCAGCCGACCCGCGAACTGGGCGAACGTCACCGCGAACACGGTCCAGAACAGCGTCGCCGCCCGCGACCAGCCCAGCAGCGCGCCCTCGTCCGGTCGCCAGGGCAGCCGTTTCACCACGTCCACGACCGTCGTCGAGGCCAGCGCATTCAGCTCCGACATGGTCGAGTTCATGGCCGCCGCGAAGATCGCCGCGAGCAGCAGGCCGACGAGGCCCACCGGCAGATGGCCGAGCACGTAGGCGAGGAAGATGTGGTTCGTGTCGTTCGTGTTTGCGCCCGGGTCCGTGGCGCGCAACGTCTCGAGCGCGCTCGCCCGTGCCGCCGCGGCGCGCGCGTCGGCCTCGCGCGCCTGCGCGGCCGCGGCGCCCGCCGCGGAGGCATCCCCCGCCCGTTCGGCCACCCGGCCGGCGACCAGCGCCCGGGCCGCCTCCGCCCGCGCCGCGTGCCAGTCGCGCTCGGCCGCGGCCCAGGCCTCGCGATGCGGGCCGGCGGCGGCCTTCTGCGCCTCGGCGCGGTTGAAGAACACCGGGGCGGGCTCGAAGCGGTAGGCCACGAACACGAGCACGCCGAGCAGCAGGATGAACCATTGCATGGGGATCTTGACGAGCCCGTTGAACAGGAGCCCCAGCCGGCTCTCGCGCGTCGAGCCCGCGGTCAGGATGCGCCCGACCTGCGACTGGTCGGTGCCGAAGTAAGACAGCTGGAGGAAGAACCCGCCGAGGAGCCCGGCCCACAGGTTGTAGCGGCTCGCGGGGTCGAAGGACGTGTCGAGCGCCTCCAGCTTGCCCGACGCTCCGGCCACGGCGAGCGCGTCGCCGAAGCCGAGGCCGGCAGGCAGCTGGCGCACGACCACCACGAACGCGAGCGCCATCGTGCCCATGATGACGCTGAACTGGAGCGCGTGGGCGTACGACACGGCCCGGCTCCCACCCATCACGATGGTGCCGACCACGAGCGCTCCCAGCAGCAGGCAGGTGTGGCCGGTGTCCCAGCCGAGGATCACGCTCAGCACCAGCGCCGGCGCATAGAGCGTGATGCCGGCGGCGAGTCCGCGCTGGATGAGGAACAGCCCCGCGGCGAGCGTGCGCGTCTTGCCGTCGAAGCGCCGCTCCAGGTACTCGTACGCCGTGTTCACGCGCAGGCGCTGGTAGAGCGGCACGAGCGTGGCGGACAGGACGACCATGGCCACGGGCAGGCCGAAGTAGAACTGGAGGAACGAGAGCCCGCCCACGTAGCCCTGCCCGGGCGTGGCCATGAACGTCACCGCGCTCGCCTGGGTCGCCATCACCGACAGCGCCACCATCGGCCACGGCATGCTGCGTCCGGCCACGAGGAACGCCGGCAGGTCGTGCGTCGCCCGCGCCCGCCACAGGCCGTAGACGACGAGGGCCGCGAGGGCCAGCACCAGCACCCACACGTCCGCCGGGCGGATCACCGGTAGCGCTCCGTGAGCCAGCCGAGCAGCACGAGCTCGACGAGCAGCGCGGCGAGCACGAGCGCGTAGGCCCGCGCCCACGAGCCGAGCGGCGGGGCCTCCTCGGGGGATGGCGCCGGTGCGGGCCCGGAAGCGTCGGGCGGGATCACCGTGCGCTCACGAGGTTCGCGAGCAGCCGCCACGCGCCCGGCACGCCGGCCGGCACCTGGCGGAACAGAGCGTAGCCGCAGTAGGTGAGCGAGCCCCTGCCGTGACGCAGGTGGAGGAGTCCGCCCTCGCGGGAAGGTTCGCCGGGGTCGCGGCTCCCGAGCAGCGCCTCGTAGTCCGGGTCCCAAGTGGCGGCGAAGTAGATGCCGCGCTCCTGCACCCAGCCCTCGAAGTCTTCGGGACCGAGCGCGTTGGGGGCCGCGAGCAGCGGGTGGTCGGGCTTGAGGAACGTGACCGGCGCGTCCTCGACCGAAACGCGTTCGCGTCCGAGCCGCATCGGCTTCGGGCCCAGGTAGTCCACCGGGCCGTCCGACGTGGTCACGTACTGCATCACCAGCGCGCCGCCGGCGGCGACCCAGTCGAGCAGCCGGGGCTGCAGCACCCGCAGCCGCGGGCGCGTGTTGTAGGCCCGCACGCCGGTCACGATCGTGTCGAAGCCGGACAGGTCGCCGTATGCGACGTCGTCGTCGGAGAGGAGCGTCACGCTCGATCCCATCTGCCGGAGCGCCGCCGGGAGCTCGTCGCCCGAGCCGGCGATATAGCCCACGCGCGACGCGCGCGTGGCGAGCTCGGCGCGCACGAGCTTCAGCTCGGCGGGCTGGTAAAGCGTCTGAACCGGAATGTGCTCGTGGTCGATGCGCTGCCCGGAGTATGACCAGTCGCGGCCATCCACCTCGATCGTGGCGCGTGCCGCACCGCCCGCGGACCCCGGCGTCACCGTGAACTCCACCGTCTGCTCCGCACCCGCGCCCTCGATCGCGACGGGGAACCGCGCCGGGCGCACGTCCCAGCCGGACGGGACCCCGAGGCGCACCGCGCCCGAGAGCTTCGCCCGGTTCGCGCGCACCGTGACGCGCACCTGGCGCGGGGCGCCGCCGACGTCGAAGAGCTGGAATCCCTGGTCGAACGCGAGCGTGGCGGGCGGCGAGACCTCCATCAGGCGCCAGCGCTCGCCCCGGACGGGGTCGGTCCAGCGATGCGCCACGGGCAGCTCGAACTCGACCGGCTCCCCGGCGAGCGAGAGCCGGAACCGCGCCGCGAGCGCCGGGCGGCTCTCGGGGTTCCCGAGGTCCGCGGGGTCGGCGACGCGCGAGAGCCCGCGGCCGGCGGGCAGCGCGAGCCAGTAGGGCTGCGTCACCGCGAGCTCGCGCGCCGGCGTGAAGCGAAACGTGTCCGGCGCCGCGCGGTTCGGCTCGAGCGTGCGCGAGCCGGACCGCGACTGCTCCTCCACCGTCACGGACTCCAGCGTCACCGCGGCGGGGCGGCGAACGAGCACCGAGGTGGCGACCGTCACCATCTCCCCGGGGGTCACCGACGGTCGGAGCGAGACCGCTTCCAGCCACAGACCGGCGCACGAGGCCATCACTCGCTCGAGCTCTCGGCGCCGTCGCTCGACGAGCGGGTCGTCGGGGAGCTTCCGCATCGCGGCGTGGGCGCGCGCGAGCACCGGGAGCACGGCCTCGGGCCGGCGCACGTCGAACGCGCCCTCGGCCTGGGCGAGCAGCGTCGCCACGGCGTCGCCGCCGCGGAAGCGCTTCCAGGTGAGGTCCACGCCCTCGAACGGGTCGCGCCTCGCCGGCTCCCCGGCGCGGAGCGCGAGATGGTTAAGGAGCGTCCCGCGCCGCTCGGGCGCGCCGAAGCCCTGGCTCTTGTGGTTGCTGCGCGAAAGGCCGGCCAGCTCGCTCATCGAGCGGCCCAGGCGCGGCTCGTAGTCGCCCACGTCCACCACGAGCCAGCTCGAGTCCACGCTCGGGATGCGGCCGAACGTGAACACGTTCCAGAACAGCCGCCTCGCGCGCCACGGCGACACCCGGTCGAGCTGCAGGGGAAAGCGCTCGGGGTCGGCGGCCGCCGCGAACGCCTCGCCGGCCAGGATCGAGGACGCCGTGTGGTGCCCGTGGCCCGCGGTCGAGTCCGGCGGGAAGCGCGTGATGACGATGTCGGGCCGGAACCGGCGGATGGCCCAGACCACGTCGGCGAGCACCGAGTCGTGCTCCCAGAACGCCAGCGTCTCGTCGGCGCGCTTGGAATAGCCGAAGTCGAGCGCGCGCGTGAACAGCTGCTCGGCTCCGTCCATGCGCCGCGCGGCGAGCAGCTCCTGCGTGCGGATGACGCCCAGGGCCGCGCCCAGCTCCTCCCCGATCAGGTTCTGGCCGCCGTCGCCACGGGTCATCGAGAGGTAGGCGGTCCTCACCCCCTTCACGTGGGTCAGCCAAGCAAGCAGCGCCGTGTTCTCGTCGTCCGGGTGGGCCGCCACGTAGAGCGCGGAACCCACGACCTGGAGCCGCCGGAGCGCGTGCGCGATCTCGCCGCCGTCCAGCGGCTCGAGCGGGCGAGGGCTGGCCGAGGCCGAACCCGGAAGCGCCGCCAGGCAGACCACCATCGCGGCGGCCAGGCCGCGGGCGGGGTCGGGTCGCGGGGTCGTACGGCGGGGCGCGAGGCCCTGGAGACGGGGCTGTGGCGTCACGACGGGCTCCTCCGGGGCATCGGGGCGGGCCGCGGCGCGCGAGGCCGCAGGCCCGGATGGGCGTTCGAGGCGAGGGGGCACGATAGCACGCCCGGGGGCGCTCCCGGACCGCACTCCCCCCTCAAGTCGCCGCGTCCGTGCGCCGATGCCAGCGGGGAATCCCGGCCCGTGGGGCTGCTCCCACGCCAACCGGCGGCCAGGACGGCCGCCGCCTCAGGAGTCCGACCATGTCCGACGGTCAGGTCATCAAGCTCCGGCTCTCCCTCATGGGACGCCCGGTGCGCAACTACACCTTCGAGAAGCCGGTCATCAGCGTCGGCCGCGACCCGGGCGCCGACGTCTACGTGGACAATCCTGGTGTCTCGCGCGACCACTTCCGGCTCGAGCGTACCTCGCAGGGCGAGTACCAGGTCGTGGACCTGGGCAGCGCGAACGGCACGTTCGTGAACGACCAGATGGTGAACACGTCCCTGGTCCACAACAACGACGTCATCCGCTTCGGGAAGTACACGCTGTGGGTGGGCTACGAGGCCGACCGACGCAGCGCCGAGCGCAGCGGGCCCGTGGTGAGCGCCGTGAGCGACACGCTGGGCCACACGGTCGTGCTTTCGCGGGCCGAGATCGGGAGCATCCTCGAGCAGGAGAGGCGGAGCGGTTCGCCCCGGGTGGTCGCGGTGCAGTCGCCGGCGGCACCGGCCTCGCCCCACGTAAAGCAGCGGGCGGTCCCGGCCTGGATCGGCATCGCGCTCGGCGTGCTGGTGGGTCTCGCCATCGGCGCCGTCGTGCTGTGGCTGGTCCTGCAGCGCCCCACGCTGAGCTGAGACGCGCGGACGGTCCCCCGTCCGCGTACAGCCAAGGAAGGACGAACGAGCCGCGCATGGAGATCCTCAAGCGCTTCCAGGCCAGCCGCCACGTGCGCCAGCTCCAGTCGCCGTCGCGTCTGTCCGACTCCCAGTTCGTCGAGGCGCGTGCCCAGCTCGAGGCGATGGGCGCGGCGGCCGTGCACTCGATCTTCCGCGCGCTGGAGTCCGGGCCGGCCACGCCGGCCACGCTCGACGTGCTCCAGGCGTTGCTCGGACAGGACACCCTGCCGGCGTTCCTCGAGGGGCTTCGCGCCCCGAGCACGCACACGGTCGACGCCGCCGCGCTCGTGCTGAGCCGCGCCACGACCTACGACGCGACGCAGCTCCTCGCGCTGTACGCGGACGAGCGCATTTCGCGGGCGCGGCTCGAGGCGATCCTCGAGGCGCAGTCCGCGCGCGTGCACCCGACCGCCCTGCTGCGCGTTCTGCCGAACCTCGGCAAGGAGGCGCGCAGCAGCGCGTTCCGGATCCTCGAACGGATCGCCGACGCGAGCATCCTCGCGGACGCGCTCGAGCTGACGACGCACCCCGAATGGTGGATCCGGCTGCACGTCGCGCGCCTGCTCGCCCGGCTTCCGGGCCCGGCCGCGAACGCCGCCATGACGAAGCTGGTGAAGGACGAGAACGGCGCCGTCCGGCTCGAGGCCGTGCGCAGCGTGGTCCGCATGCAGGCCAAGGAGGCGATCCCGGCGCTGTGCACGCGGTTGCGCGACCAGGACCTCAAGGTCCAGACCGCGGCCATCGAGGCGCTGGTCGGGCTCAACGACGTGCGCGCCGTCCCGAACCTGCTCGACGCGCTCAAGGACGAGTCGGAATACGTCCGTCGCGGCGCGGTCGAGGTGCTGAACCAGGTCGTCACGCCGGACGCCATCAAGGACCTCGTGAACGCGCTGCGCGACGCCGATTGGTGGGTGCGCGTGCGCGCCGCCGACGCGCTCGGCACGCTTGGCGGCCCCAAGGTCGTGGACGCGGTGCTCGATCTGACCCGGGATCCCGACGAGTTCGCCCGCCGGTACGCGATCGAGATCCTGAACACGGTCCCCGACCCGCGCGCCGTGCCGGCGCTCATCGAAGCGCTCGAGGACGAGGACTGGTGGGTGCGCGAGCGGGCGGTGGACGCGCTCGGCAAGACCGGCGACCCCGCGGCGGTGGATCCCCTGCTGCGCATGATGGGCCGCGACGCGCGTGCGCTGCCGCTGTGCGTGCGGGCGCTCGGCGCGCTCGGCAGCGAGAGCGTGGTCGAGCCGCTGTCGCGCCTCGCCGAGTCGTCCGACGTGGAGGTGCGTCGCGAGGCGCTGCAGGCCTTGAGCTCGCTCGTCCACCGCGAGCTGCCGGAGTCCGCGCGCCAGGTCATCGTCGCGGTGCTCGACCGCGCCGGCGTCCGCATCACCCGGCAGGCGCAACGGCCCATGTCCGTCCGCGGCGGGCGCCGCGTCGACGGCGAGCCGAGCTCGGGCCCCGGCGGGCTCGGGGCGCCGGTCACGCCGGCGTCTCCGGCGCACGGCGGCGCGACCCCGGCGGGCACCGCACCGGCCGGCTCCGGCGCCACGCCGGTGCCGAGCGAGCCGGTCAAGCTCAACTTCCAGAAGCTCGCGCCCGGCACCGAGCTCGTCGGGCGCTTCCGGGTGGTGCAGAAGATCGGCGGCGGCGGCTTCGGCACCGTCTACCTGGTCGAGGACGTGCTGGTGAAGGAGACGCTGGTCCTCAAGATCCTCTCGCCCCAGCTGTCGCTGGACCCGACCATGATCAAGCGCTTCGTGCAGGAGCTGAAGCTGACGCGGCGGATCACCCACCCGAACGTCATCCGCATCCACGACCTGCTCGACCTCGAGGGTTCGCACGCGATCTCCATGGAGCACTTCGCCGCCCGCGACCTCGGGGCGCTGCTGCGCCAGGAGGGTCCGCTGTCCCCCGCGCGTGCGATGCACATCGCCGAGCAGGCGCTGGCCGGCCTGTCGGCCGCGCACGCCACGGGCATCCACCATCGCGACATCAAGCCGGCCAACCTGCTCGTCGGCGACGGCGACCAGCTCAAGATCGTGGACTTCGGACTCGCCTCGGTGAGCCACTCCTCGCACTCGCGGCTCACCCAGAGCGGCATCTTGGTCGGCACGCCGGAGTACATCTCGCCGGAGCAGATCACCGGCAGCGACGTGGACGCGCGCTCGGACCTCTATTCGCTCGGCGTCGTGCTCTACGAGGCGATGTCCGGCAAGCAGCCGTTCTCGGGAGCCAACGCGGTGAACGTGCTGTTCCAGCACCTCGAGGCCACGGTGCCGCCGCTTTGCAGCGTCGCCGCCGGCATCCCCGTCGCGGTCAACGACCTCGTCATGCGCGCGATGTCGCGCCACCCGCAGGACCGTCCCGCCAGCGCGCTCGCGATGCTGGAGGCGGTCCGGGCCGCGATGTAGCCGACGCCCGCCATGCCTCGCCTCGACGCGTTCCTCGAGATCGGCCGGCAGCAGGGCGGATCGGACATCCACTTGGTGGTCGGGCTGCCACCGCTCGTCCGGCTGGACGACGACCTGATGCCGATCCAGTACCGCACGCTCACGGAACAGGAGTGCCGGGACCTGATCCGCGAGATCATGACGAACGAGCAGTGGACCCGCCTCGAGCACGCCGGCACCGTGGACCTCGGCTACACCGCGGAGACGCTCGGGCGTTTCCGGATCAACGTCGTCCGGCATCGCGCCGGGGTCTCGGCCATCTGCCGCATCATCCCGGACCAGGTGCCGACGCTGGCCGAGCTCGGACTGCCGCGCGTGATCTCCCAGTTCACGCGCCTCTCGAACGGCCTGGTGCTGATCACCGGCACGACCGGCAGCGGCAAGTCCACGACGCTGGCGGCGATGATCCGCGAGATCAACGAACGCGAGTCGCTCAACATCCTCACGCTCGAGGATCCAATCGAGTTCGTGCACCCGAGCGGGCGCTGCCAGATCATCCAGCGCGAGCTGGGCGTGCACGTGGCCTCGTTCGAGGCCGGGCTGCGCGCGGCCCTGCGCGAGGATCCCGACGTGATCCTCGTGGGCGAGCTGCGCGACCCCGAGACCGTCACGCTCGCGCTGGAGGCGGCCGAGACGGGCCACCTCGTGCTGGGCACGCTGCACACGCGCGGCGCCGCGCAGACGATCGACCGCATCGTGGACGCGCATCCTTCCGAGAACCACGCGCAGGTGCGCCATTCGCTCGCCGAGAACCTCAAGGCGGTCGTGTGCCAGGAACTGGTCCGCTGCGCGGACGGGCGCGGGCGGCGCGCGGCGCACGAGGTGCTGGTGGTGAACGTCGCGGTGCAGCAGATGATCCGCGAGGGCAAGTCGTTCCAGATCCCGGGCGCGATCACCACCGGCAAGCGGCAGGGGATGCAGCTCATGGACCAGTCGCTGCTCGCGCTCGTGCGCGCCGGCGAGATCGACCCCGACGAGGCGTTCCTGCGCGCCGAGGACAAGTGGGGATTCGCTCCGTTCCTGACCCGGCCCGAGCTGCTGGGCATCGTCAACGGCGAGTTCCGGGCGGCCTGACGATGACCAACCGCATCGACGCGTTCCTCGAGCTGGCGGTGAAGCAGGGCGGCTCCGACGTGCACCTGGTCTCGGGCCAGCCGATCCGCATCCGGCTGAACGGCGTGCTCGAGCCGGTGCGGTTCCGCGACGTCACGGCCGCGGACATGAACGACTTCCTCGAGGAATTCATGGCGCCGGAGCAGCGCGAGGTGCTGGCCCGCGACCAGAACGTGGACTTCGCCTACGAGTCCGAGGTGGCCGGCCGGTTCCGGGTCAACGTCTACCGGCACGCCACCGGCCTGGCCGCGGCGTTCCGCGTGATCCCCGCCGAGCCCCCCTCGCTCGAGTCGTTGAACCTGCCGGCCGTGGTCCCCCAGATGCTGGCCGTGGGCAAGGGCCTCGTGCTCGTCACCGGGCCGACGGGCTCGGGCAAGTCCACGACGCTGGCGGGCATGATCTCGCACCTCAATGCGACCCGCCGCGGCCACATCATCACGGTGGAGGACCCGATCGAGTTCGTGCACGGCTACCGCCAGTGCGTGGTGACGCAGCGCGAGATCGGCACGCACGCCAGTTCGTTCGCCGAAGCGCTGCGCAGCGTGGTCCGCGAGGATCCGGACGTGGTCATGGTGGGCGAGATGCGCGACCGGGAGACCATCGCGCTGGCGCTGACCGCAGCCGAGACGGGGATCATGGTGCTGGGCACGCTGCACACGAACGGCGCCGTGCGCTGCGTGGACCGGATCGTGAACGTCTTCCCGGCGCGGAAGCAGGACCAGGTGCGGACGATGATGGCGGACACGCTGCGGCTGGTGGTGTCGCAGCAGCTGGTGCGCAAGGCGGATCGGAGCGGGCGGCTGGTGGCGGCGGAGGTGCTCGTGAACACGCACGCGGTGAGCTCGATGATCCGCCAGGGCAACACGCACAAGCTGGTCAGCGCGATCCAGGCGGGGCAGCGCTCGGGGATGCAGAGCCTGGACGCCGTGCTCATGGACCTCGTGCGCCGCGAGGTAATCACGGGAGACGAGGCGTACGAGCACGCGGTGGAGCGCGCGACGTTCGAGAGCTACGCGACTCAGGACCCCGCGGCGTAGTCACCCCCCCCGGACGTCGGTCCCAGCCCGGATCATTCGGGAGCAGGGCTGGGCAGCGTTCACTGATTCCGCATCACCGCCGGCCCGGGCCGGAATCGATCCACTCGCGGGGATCCCGCTTCGCCGCCCCACCCTCGAATCGACGCCGGCCCGACACGGTTGACGTGGTGCCGAATCGACGAAGGCCAGCTAGGCGGCGCGCTCCATGGGCTCGTCGGGCTCGACCGACGGGGTGACCGGGAGGTCGCGACCGTAGACCTCGGCGAGGACCTCGTGCACGGACTCGCGGAGCGCGTCGATCACGACCGGGTCCCAGTCCTTGTCGCGGCCCCGGTCCAGGACCGCGAACACCTCGTCGGGCGGCAACGCCGCCTTGTAGGGGCGATCGCTCACCAGCGCGTCGAACACGTCGGCCACGGAGATGATGCGCGCGGCCAGCGGGATCCGGTCGCCGGCGATGCCGAACGGGCCGGAGCCGTCGATCTTCTCGTGGTGATAGGCGGCGATGCGCGGCACGTCCCACAGCTCGGCCGGATACTGGATCATGTCGAGGATGCCCTGCGTATGCGTGGCGTGGAGGTCCATCTCCTGGCGCTCCTCGGTCGTGAGCGCCCCGGGCTTGAACAGCACCTCGTCGCGCACGCCCTGCTTGCCGACGTCGTGGAGCAGCGCGGCGACCGACACCACCTCGGTCTCGACCGGGCCGAGCCGCATGCGGTCCGCGATCGCGAGCGAGACGCCCCTCACCCGCTCGCTGTGCTTCGCCGCCTCGGGATCCTTCAGCGTGAGCGAGTGCACCAGCGCAGCGATCGTCGAGTGGAACGCGCGCTGCTGCTGGCGGTGGAGCCAGAGGTTCTCCAGCGCGAGGCCGGCCTGGCTCGCGAACACGGACAGCATGTCCATGTCGTCCTTCGTGAACCGCCCGCGCGCGGGTCGCCGCACGTCGAGCTGCACAACGCCCAGCGCCCGCCCGCTGCTCCCGAGCAGCGGTGCCACGATCGCCGTCTCGAGCCGCGACAGCACGATGCTCTCGCTGGCCTTGCCCGGGTCCTGGCCGTGGACGTAGAGGAGCGCGTGTCCGTCGCGCAGCGCGCGTTCGACGATGGTCCGCGACAGTGCCACCCGCGTCCCGTCGCCGTTGCGCGCGGCGGCCGTCAGCGTGCGCAGCGGCGCCTCCTCCTGCTCGCGCGCGACGAGCACGTGGTGCGTGGCGTTGGGGAACGCCTCGAACGCGAACCGGGCGAGCACGGACACCAGCTCGGCCTCGTCGTGCCGCGCCGCGGCGGTCTCCCGCACGAGGCCGAGCAGGAGCTCGGCGACGCGCGCGTCCGTGCGCACGACGAGGCGGCGCACGTCGCCCCAGTCCTCGGCGGAGCGCCAGGCGAGGACGGTGGGTTCGGGCGAGCCGGCACCCTGGAAGGACTCCGAGTCCTCCGGGGCGAATTCGAACGACAGATCGGGCACCATGACCCCGGAAGCATCGTCACTCGCGGCCCGCGCCTGAACCCCGACCTGCGCGGCGTGCGCCCGGCCGCGGGCTCAAGTCCCGGCCCCGGCCTGCCGATGACCGCGAGGACCGCGGCGGCCGCCGCCCTGCCGGACGCAGGGCCCGGCCCCGCCGCTCCCGGGAGACCGCCATGGACGCCGATCTGACCCTCATGCGGATGGTGCGCGTGCTGACCCACGTCATCGACGCGGCGGACCCGCACACGCGCGGCCGGTCGCTGCGCATCTCCCGCTTCGCGGTGCGCGTGGCCCGCGAGCTCGGCCTGCCGGAGCGCGAGCACGCCGACATCGAGCTGGCCGCGATGCTGCACGACCTCGGCCGGTTCGCGATCCTCAACGACGTCGTCCAGACGCCGCGGCCGCTGGACGCCGGCGAGCGGGCGATGGTGCAGACCCACCCCACGATCGGCTGGGAGATGCTGCGCGACATCCCCGGGCTCGGAACCGCGGCGGAGATCGTCTACACGCACCACGAACGGCCCGACGGCAAGGGCTACCCGCGGCACCTCAGCGGTGACCGAGTCCCGGCCGGGGCGCGCATCATCATGGTGTGCGCCGCCTACGACGCCATGACCGAGGAGCGGCCGTACCGGCACGGCCTGCCCGCTGCGGCCGCCTGCGACGAGCTGCGCCGCCACTCCGGCACCCAGTTCTTCCCCGAGGTCGTGGACGCGTTCCTGCGGCTCCACGACACGGGCCGGCTGTGGGAGGGCTTCACCCGGGAGGAGATGGACCTCTACGTGCGCCGCGCCGACGGCTGGCGCGCCGCCGCGTAGCCCCCGCCGCACGCTCCGTCCGCGGGATTGACGCGAACCGGACATGGGCCGGTCACGCGGCTCATCCCATCCGGCGCATCCTCCCGTAGTAGGGTCCCAGCCACCCGAACGGGAAAGGACACCGGATGAAACCCTCGATCCTCCGCCTCGCGCTCCTCTCCGCCCTCGCGATCCCGGTGCTGGCCTCGCGCGCCGACGCCGCGGATCGCTCTCTCCGGACCGCCGCACCCCCGGTCCCCGCCGAGGCGCCGCCCGCGGCGCCGTTCACCCGGGTCGTGAAGACCGACGAGGAATGGCGCCGCCTGCTCAAACCCGCCGCCTACCGGATCCTCCGCCAGGAGGGCACCGAGATCGCGTTCACGGGCGCGCTCTGGAACGAGCACCGCCGCGGGAGCTACCGCTGCGCCGGGTGCGGGCTCGAGCTGTTCGGCTCGGACACCAAGTTCGACTCGGGCACGGGCTGGCCGAGCTTCTGGCGGCCGGCGTGGCGGGGCGTGGTGGCCGAGAAGCGCGACGAGAGCCACGACATGTTGCGCGTCGAGGCCGAGTGCGCGCGCTGCGGCGGCCACCTGGGCCACGTGTTCGAGGACGGCCCCGAGCCGACGGGCCTGCGCTATTGCATCAACTCGGCCGCGCTGACGTTCGTGCCCGCCCGCTGAGCGCGGCCCCGGCGGCGGGCAGCGGCCCCGGACCCCACGCGGGTCCGGGGTCGGTGCGCGCGGCGGATTGGGGTAGGGTCCCGGCTCTCCCTTCCCGCACCGGAGGACCGCCGCATGGAGGCATCCGACCCCGTACCGCCGCCGCCGTTCGCCGTCGAGCCCGGCGGCCCCGAGCCGCTCGGCGCGACGGTGGACGCCGGCGGCACCCGCTTCGCGGTGGTCTCGTCACACGCCGAGCGGCTGACGCTCGTGCTGCTCTCCCCCGGAGGCGTCCCGCGCGGCGAGATCGCGCTGGATCCCGCCCGGAACCGAACCGGCGACGTCTGGCACGCGTACGTGCGGGGGGTGCGGGCGGGCGCCGAATACCTGTGGCGCGCCGAGGGGCACCCGCACGACACGCGCCACGCGTTCGACCCGCGGGCGATGCTGCTGGACCCCTACGCGAAGGGGATCGCGGGCTCCGAGCGTTGGGCGGACCGCTCGCCCCGGAGGGCACCCCGGCGCGCGGTGGTTTGCGACCTCGCCCACGACTGGGGCGACGACCGCCACCCGGGCACGCCGCTCGAGCGCACGATCCTGTACGAAACGCACGTCCGGGCATTCACGGCGCACCCGAGCTCCGGGGTGCGCCATCCGGGCACGTTCGCCGGGCTGGCCGAGAAGGCGGACTGGCTCCGCTCGCTGGGCGTGACCGCGGTCCAGCTCATGCCCGTGGCCGAGTTCGACGAGACCGACAACCCGCGGGTCAACCCGTTCACGGGCGAGCGGCTGCTGAACGCCTGGGGCTACGCCCCGCTCGCGTTCATGGCGCCGCGCACCGCCTACGCGGCCGACGCCACGGCCGCCGGCGCGCTGCGCGAGTTCCGCGACATGGTGCGCGCGCTGCACGCGCACGGGCTCGAGGTGATCCTCGACGTGGTCTTCAATCACACCGGCGAGGGCGGCCGCACGGTGCCGCCGCGCTCGTGGCGCGGCTTCGACCGCGAGGTCTACTTCCTGCTCGACGCCGCCGGCCGCGACGTGGACTTCACGGGCTGCGGGCACACGTTCGCGTGCGCGCGCCCCGCGCCGGCGAGGTTGATCCTCGACGCGCTGCGGTTCTGGGCGGTCGAGATGCGCGTGGATGGGTTCCGCTTCGACCTGGCCTCGACGCTGACGCGCGGCGTGAACGGCGAGCCGCTCGAAGACCCCCCGCTCCTCAGGCGCATCGCCGGCGAGCCGGCCCTCGCGCACTGCAAGCTCATCGCCGAACCGTGGGACACCGGGCTCTACCACGTCGGGCGCTTCCCGCACCACGGCCGGTTCGCGGAGCTCAACGGCCGCTTCCGCGACGACGTGCGGGACTGGCTCCGGCGCCGGAGCGGCCGCTCGGACGTGCTCGCAGGCCGGCTGCTCGGCTCGCGCGACCTATACGGCCCGGGCCGCCCGGTCGGGCACTCGGTGAACTACCTCACCTCGCACGACGGGTACACGCTGGCGGATCTCGTGAGCCACGAGCGCAAGCACAACGAGGCGAACGGCGAGCGGAACCACGACGGCACCGACGACCACCGGAGCTGGAACGGCGGCGCCGAGGGCCCCTCGCACGACCCGAACGTGCGCGCGGTGCGCGAGCGCCAGGCGCGCAACGCGGCGGCGCTGCTTCTGCTCTCGCGCGGCTCGGTGCTGTGGCTGTGGGGCGACGATGCGCTGCGCTCGCAGGGTGGCAACAACAACCCGTGGTGCCAGGACGGCCCCGCATGGTGGCTGGACTGGGACCCGGGCGAGCGGGGGCGGGCCTTCCAGCGGTACGTGGCCGGACTGCTGGCGCTCCGGCGCTCGCACCCGGCGCTGGCCGGGGAGGCGCGGGTCGAGCGCGGCGACGAGGGGGCGGGCCCGGAAAGCGGCCGGCCGGAGCCGCATCGCCTGATGCTCCGGTTCGCGCCCGCGGGCGGCGAGGACCTGCTGCTGCTCGCGAACGGCGACGCCGGCGAGTGGAGCTGCCCCCTGCCCGAGCCCCCTGCCGGACGCGCCTGGCACCTGGTCGTGGACACGGCGGCCGCGCCGCCCCGGGACTTCACGCCGCTGGCGACCGCGAGTCCGCTGGCGACCCCGGCCGCGCGCACGCTCCCACCCCATTCGGTGGCGGTGCTCGCGGCGCGCTGAGGGCTACGGCTCGCCCTGGTGCTCGGGCCGCAGCAGGTCGAACACGGTCTTCACGGGGTTGAAGACCGCGAGCGGCACCTCGACGAACACCGTGTGCCACCCCGCCATGGCGCCGTTCCACAGGCCCGGGCGCTCAAGTGCGAGCAGCTCGCGGCCCTCGTGCGACTTGCGCGTGACGATGACGGCGGCCTCGTCCACGAAGCGCGCGAGGTCGTGCGGCCGGCCGTGGCGGTCTCGGAGAGACACGGCGAGGAACACGGGGTTGAAGTGGGTCGCGGCGCGGAACACGGCGGCGCGCTCGGCCGAGCCCATGTCCACCTGCGCCGACTCCACGATCTGGCGCGTGGGGCCGTGCCCGCCGCGTACCCAGAACGGGCCGCCGCCCGGCTCGCCGGTGTTGGGGACCATGCCGCAGACGCGGACCGGGCGATCGAGCTCGGCGGCCAGCTCCGGTGCGTCCCGTCCGGACGGCAGCGCGAGCCCGAGCGCCTCCCGCGCGAAGCCGCGCGCGCCCTCGACGGCCCCCGGCTCGCGCGCCTCCAGCGCTTCGCACCATGTACGCACGTCGGCGGCGAGGCGGGCGGCGTGCCCCAGCAGGGCGCGGCCCCAGCCCTCCGACTCGGGCCGCAGGCGCGCGACCGAAACGTTGTCGATGTTCTTGAGGAACACGAGGTCGCCGCCCGTCGCCGCCAGGTTCCGGAGCAGCGCGCCGTGCCCGGCCGGGCGGAACACGAGCCGTCCAGACGCGTCGCGGAACGGGCCGCCGCCCGGGTCGGCCGCGATCGTGTCCGTGGCGGGGTCCTGCTCGCTGAACCGGACCTGCCACCCGCCCCCGTGGCGCGCGGCGAGCGCGGGCGTGCGATCCGCGAGCACGCGCTCGAAACCCTCCCGGTGCTCGGGCGAGACCGTGACGTCGAGACGCCGCACTCCGCGCTCGTCGCCCGCCAGCGCGCAGGCCTCCACCAGGTGCTCCTCGAACGCGGTGTGGACCTCGTCGCCCTCGCGGTGGAACGCGAGCAGCCCCTTGGGCGCGCGCGCGGCGTCGAGCCCGTCCGGGTCGAGGAACGCGTCCACGAGCGGCCGCCACGGGCCGTCCCGCCGCAACGCGTCGAGCGAGCGGCCGCGCCGGGAGAGCTGCTCGCCGAGCGCGCCCGCGAACGCGAAGCGCGGCAGCTCGTCCACGAACCGCGCCAGCGCGCGCGCCGGCGCCGAGCCGTCCGCCCTCACCTCCGCCGGATCGAGCGGCCCCGGGCGCTCGCGCGCGGCGAGCAGGTCCTTGAACATCCGCGTCGCGGCGCCGGAGGCGGGCACGAACACCGACACCCGGCCGGAGCGCGCGGCGAGCGAGTGCGCCTCGAGCGAGGCCTCCAGGCTCGCGGCGTCCAGCCGGACGATCCCGTCGCCCACGGTGCACGGCCGCTCGATCGCCGCCCACGCGGCCGGGCGGGACATCACCGCGAGCTGACGCTCGGCCTCCTCGACCGCGATCCCGCGCGCCGCGAGCGCCGCGCGGTCGGCCGCATCCCAGCGCGTTCGCGCGTCGCTTGCGACTCCCTCACGTCGGGTCCGGTCCATGGCCCGCGCACGCTACCCGCTCGGCGCGGCGAGGTCACGCCGCGCGCCGTGCCGGCTCCGCCTCCGCGGGCGCGCCGGCGCGAGCGGCCCTCGGCGCGAACGCGGCGGAGACCGACGCCGCGCCAGCGAGCGCGGTGAGCACCCGCACGCCCTCGCCGCCGCTCGAGCCCCCGAACAGGAGCATGGCGACGACGAACAGGAACGCGAGCGCGGCGGCGCGCCAGCGGTTCGACTCCGCGGGCCGCTCGCGCGCGGCCTGCCAGGCGAGCCGCGAGAACCCGGACAGGAGCAGGAACGCGAGCACGCTCGTGCCGAAGAAGAACGGCTCGTCGAGCCCGGCGAGCGACGCGATCCCAAGCCCGAGCCCGCTCGTGGCCAGGTGCAGCGTGGCGACGAGCCCGCCCGTGAGCGCGGTGACCGACCACAGCGGGCGCGCGCCGGGCTCGGCCGCCCGCCCCGCGCACAGGAGCGCCCCCAGCAGCAGCGCCTTCGCGAGGCCGTGACGGCTCGCCCAGTTGAGGTCCACGGCGCGCGCGGCGTCGGCGAGCACGTCGGCCCCCTGGGTGACGCGCGCCAGCGAGTACGTGGCGAGCGCCAGCACCACGAGCGCGAACGAAGGCCAGATCGCGTCCGGCGCGCGCGGGTCGTGCCGCAGGCGCGCCGCGAGCGCGTAGTAGCAGGCGCCGCTCGCGGCCACCTGATGGAGCCCCTGCATGGGCTCGCCCGCGCCGCCCGCGGCGAGCACGTGCAGGAGCGCGAGCACGATTCCGGCCGCGACGCGGCCGTCGAGAGGCGTGCCCCAGTCGCGCGCCGGCGCGCGGCGCGGCCCGACCGCCGCCCACGCCAGGCAGGCGAGCGCGGCCAGGTCCAGCCACAGGAGGCCGAGCCCGCCCCTGCCCGGCGCGATCGGCCAGCACGCGTCCAGCATCACCGCGGCCCCCGGGGCGAGCGCCGGCCAGCACCAGCGCCCGCGCAGGACCGGGTCGGCGCGGTCGGCGAACGGGAGCGGTCGGCACTCGAACGGCGGCATCGCATCCTCGTGCGGGTGGACTGCCGGGGTTGTCGGCGCCCCGGTGCGGGCGCTTGACCCGCCGGCGTCAGTCGCCGCGCAGCGCGAGCCGGATGGCGGCCGCAGCGAGCGCGCCGTGACCCGCGGCGACGGGCACGCTCGGGAGCAGCGGCCGCACCACGTCCCCCGCCGCCCACACGCCCGCACGGGACGTGGCGAGCCGGTCGTCCACCCGCAGGTAGCCGTCGGCGTCGTGCGCGAGCGCCTCCCGACACCACGCGGTCTGCGGCACGACGCCCACCTTGACGACCACGGCGTCGCAGGCGAGCCGGCGCTCGCCGCCGGGGCCCGCCACGCGCACCCCGCTCACCCGCTCTCCGCCGGTGACCTCGAGCATCCGCGTCGTCTCGAGCACCCGCGCGCGCGGCTCCGCGGCCAGGCGCTCCCGGAACTCGCGGCGCGCCCGCGGAGCGCCCCGGACGAGCACCGTCACGTCGCAGCCGAGCCCGGCGAGGAGGAGCGCGTTCTCGAACGCCGCGTCGCCCCCGCCCACCACCACGACCGCGCGGCCGGCGAGCTCAGCCCGGTCGCGCGTCGCGGACGTGGAGACGCCGCGGCCCTCGAACTCGCGCTCGCCCGGCACCCCCAGCGTCCGCCGGCGCGCGCCGGTCGCGACGAGCACCGCGCGGGCCTCGATCCGCCCGCCGCCCTCGAGCGCGAGCCCCAGCGCCCGCCCCGCGTCCGGTTCCAGCGCACGCACCCGCGCGCCGTGACGCACCGCGATCCCGCTCGTGGCGAGCTGCCGGGCATAGACGTCCGCGAGCGCCGGGCCGTCCCCGGAGGGCCAGCCGGCGATCTCGCGCGGCTCGAAGTGGATCGCGTGGAGTTGACCGCCCGGTCGCGCCTCCGCCTCCAGCACGAGCACGTCCAGGTCGCGCGACCTCGCCCACAGCGCGGCCGAGACCCCCGCCGGCCCCGCGCCGACGACCACCAGCTCTCGCGCGGGCGCGCTCACACCCGGCCCACGCGGCCGGCCACCTCCCAGAACGTGCGCGGCGGTGGCGTGGCGAAGCCGTGCCGCTCGGCGAGCCGGCGCAGGCAGTCGAGCCGCTCGGGCGTCCGCTCGGCGGACGCGTTCCCGGTCTCGCGCAGGCGGACCTCCACCGTCACGCCCGGCACCCGGCGTACGCGCGTGGCCGCGGCGGCGCGCAGGACCAGGTCCCAGTCCTCGCTGTAGCGGAACGAGTCGTCGAACCCGCCCAGCGCCTCGAACAGCGAGCGGCGCATGCCCCACGCGCTCGGCGGCAGGTAGTCATCGCAGCGCATGAGCGCGTCGTCCCAGTCCCGCGCGATGGTGCGGGTCGCGAGCGTCACGCGCGTGCCGTCGGCGCGCGTCTTCTCGCGGATCACCTCGCAGTCCCGCCACGCGAAGCCCACGCCGGGATCTTCGAACGCCGAGACGAGCCCCGCCAGATGGTCCGGCCGCCAGCGGTCGTCGTCGTCCAGGAACGCGAGCACGTCGCCGCGCGCGCCGGCGGCCGTGGCGTTGCGCGCGGCCCCGGGCTGGCCGCACGCGAGCGCGAGCCAGGTGAGCTCGAGGAGCGGCGCCCCGGGCAGCTCGCCCGGGTGTCCGCCGCCGTCGTCGCCCACGCGCACCTCGAGCGGCGGCCGGGTCTGCACGGCCACGCTGGCCAGCGCGTCGGCCACGAGCCGCGGACGGTCGCGCGTCACCACGATCACGCTCACGCGGGGTGACGCGGGCACGGGCCGGTCAGCGCTCGGGCGGCAGGCGGAGCGTATCCGCCCAGCGCGGGTCGGCGAGCTCGCCGCGCACCGCCCGGGTCTCCACCACGCCGCGCCGGCGCACGCCGCGCATCTCCATGCACAGGTGGCGGGCCTCGAGCACGACCGCCACGCCGCGGGGCGCGAGCAGGCGCTCGAGGTGGTCGGCGACCTGCCCGCCGAGCCGCTCCTGGAGCTGGGGCCGGTGCGAGTACGTCTCCAGCAGCCGCGCCGGGGCGCTGATCCCCACCAGCTTCTCCGCGGGCAGGTACGCCACGAGCGCGCGCCCGAAGAACGGCGCGAAATGGTGTACGCACAGCGAGTGGAACGGGAGGTCGCGCACGATCACCAGGTCGTCCCGGCCCTCGTTCGGGAACGTCACCAGGTCCGGGTCGCGGCCGGGATCGAGCCCGGACAGCGCCTCGCGGTAGAAGTCGGCGACCCGCGCGGGGGTCCGCGCGAGCTCGGCCTCCCCGGCGGGGTCCAGGCCGAGCGCCAGGATCAGCTCGGCGATCGCGCGCTCGACGGCGGCGCCGTCGAACGCGCCCGGCGCGGCCGCGCGGGGGGCGCCCGCCGCTCGGGCGGCGGGTCCGGCTCGGGCGGGCTTGCGCATGAGGACCCCCGGAAGCAGCACGGGCCGGCAGGGAGCCGGCCCGTCCACATGGAGCGGAAGACGGGATTCGAACCCGCGACCCTCACCTTGGCAAGGTGATGCTCTACCGGGCTGAGCTACTTCCGCGTGCAAGAGCGGCGGGGACCATACGCCGCTCCCCCGGGAGCGTCAAGAGCGCCACGACGATGCGGCGAGCTCGCGCGGGGCTCCCGCACGCGGCGGGACCCGGCGGCGCGCGCTTGCGGCTCCGCCCGCGAGCGACTATCCCTCCGCGCGTGAGCGTCCTCGTCCACAAGTACGGCGGCACGTCGGTGAACGGCCCCGATCGCATCCGAGCCGTGGCGCGGCGCATCGCCGCCGCCCGCGCGCTGGGTCACGAGATGGTGGTGGTCGTGAGCGCCATGGGCGACACGACGGACGAGCTGATCGCGCTCGCCCACCGCGTCTCGCCCTCGCCCAGCCGACGCGAGCTCGACATGCTGCTCACGACCGGCGAGCGCGTCTCCATGGCGCTGCTGGCGATGGCGCTTCACGACCTGGACGTGCGGGCGATCTCGTTCACGGGCTCGCAGAGCGGCATCCTCACCGACGAGGCGCATTCGAACGCGCGCATCGTGGGGGTGAAGCCGGACCGCATCCGCGCCGCGCTGGCGGAGGGCCGGGTGGTGATCGTGGCCGGGTTCCAGGGCGTCTCGCCCGTGACCCGCGAGATCACCACGCTCGGCCGCGGCGGAAGCGACACGACCGCGGTGGCGCTCGCCGCGGCGCTCGGCCGGGCGCGCTGCGAGATCTTCACCGACGTGGACGGCGTGTTCACCGCCGATCCGCGGATCGCGCCGCATGCGCGGCTCGTGCCGCGCCTGGGCTATCGTGCGTGCTCGGCGCTCGCCCACCTGGGCGGGCGCGTGCTGCACGCGCGTTGCGTGGACCTGGCCGCGCGCGAGCGCGTGCCGCTGGCCGTGCGCTCGTCGTTCCGCGACGCGCCCGGCACCGAGATCGGGGAGGACGACGTGGAAGGTCCGAGGGTCGAAGCCGTGACGCACCGCGCCGGGGTCTCGCTCGCGATCGCCGAGGGAAACGCCGGCGGCAGGGGCGAGGCGCGCGGCATCCTGGAGGCGGTGGCCGCCGAGTTCCCCGCGCTCGAGCTGGTGGCGCACGAGCAGGCCAGCGAGGCCCACGGCGCGCTCGTCTGGCTCGGCGGGAAGGACGACGTGGAATCGCTGCGCGCGCGCTTCCGCGAGGTGCGGGGTCCGGGCGGCGAGTGGCGGCTGGAGGCCGTGCACGGCGCGGCGTTCGTGTCGCTCGTGGGCCTCGGGCTCGGCGTGGCGGAGGCCGTGCGCGCCGAGCGCGCGCTCGAGCAGGCGGGCGTGCCGATGGTGGCGCTCCGGGTGACGCCGTCCGCGCTCGTCTTCCGCGTGGACGACCCCCGCGCCGCCGACGCGGTCCGCGCGCTCCACGCCGCGTTTCTCGAGGGTTGACGCCGGCCTCGCCGCCGGGCGCGGCTCAGAACGTGTCGCGCACGCTCTCCAGGGTGGGCACGCGGCCCGACACCACGCGCTGCAGCGCCTCGGCGTAGAGCCGGTCGTAGCCGTCCGCAGCGACCCGCCAGCTCGAATCGCGCGCCATCCCGTTCCGCTGCAGCGCGCGCCACAACTCGGGCTCGCCCCACGCGGCCAGCGCGCGCCGCAGCGCCATCACCATCTCGTCGGCGGAGAAACCCGCGAACACGAACCCGTTGCCCTCGCGGCTCACGGGGTCGAACTCGCGCACCGTGTCGGCCAGACCGCCGGTCGCACGCACCACCGGCACGGTGCCGTAGCGGAGCGAGTACATCTGGTTGAGCCCGCACGGCTCGTAGCGCGACGGCATCAGGAACAGATCGGCGCCGGCCTCGATGCGGTGCGCGAGGCCCTCGTCCTGTGCGGCCTCGAACCGCCACTGCCACGGCCGCTCGTCGGCCAGGCGGCGCAGGAACTCGACGTAGCGCGGCGCGCCCATGCCGAGCACGGCGAAGCGCGCCGGCAGGTCGCACAGCGCGCGCTCGCCCGCCTCGAGCAGGTCCCAGCCCTTCTGCTCCGCGAGCCGGCCGATGAGCCCGACGACCGGCCAGTCGGGGTCGAGCGGGAAACCGCACTCGAGCGCCAGCGCGTGCCTGCAGGCCCGCTTGCCTTCGAGATGGTCGCGGTCGTACCGGGCGGGCAGCCAGCGGTCGGTGGCCGGATCCCACTCCCGTACGTCGATCCCGTTCAGGATCCCGCGCACGTCGCCTGTTCGTCGGCGCAGCACGCCCTCCAGGCCGTGGCCGTGCTCGCCGCCCGCCTGGATCTCGCGCGCGTAGGTCGGGCTCACGGTCGAAACGAGGTCGGCAAACAGGATCCCGACCTTCATGAAGTTGACGCGGCCGTGGTACTCGAACGGGCTCTGCGGGAAGAAGCTCGCGCGCGGGAACCCGGCCAGGCCCAGCACCCACGGGTCCACGATCCCCTGGTAGCCCAGGTTGTGGATGGTGAACACGGTCGCGGTCCCGTCCCACGCCGACTCCTCGGCGTCGTGCGTGCGCACGAAGCACGGCGCCCAGGCGGCCTGCTGGTCGTGCGCGTGCACGACGTCGAAGTGCTCGCCGAAGGCCTTCAGGGCCTCGAGCGCGGCCCGGGTGAAGAACAGGAAGCGCTCGGGGTTGTCCGGGTAGCCCTCGTGCGTGAGCGGATCGTCGTAGAGGCCGGGCCGGTGGAAGAAGCGGCGGTCGCCGGCGTGGTCCACGAGCAGCACGCTCGGCTGGTCGTCCGGCCCCTCGGCCATGGTGAAGCGCGCCGGCTCGTGACCCATGCCCCACGGCACGCGCGTGCCGGAGAGCTCGGTGAGGCTCCAGCGCGCGGGCAGCGTCAGGTCGCGCCAGTGCGGCAGCGCCACCACCACCCGGTGCCCGCGGCGCGCCTGTTCGGCCGCCAGCGCGGCGACGACGTCGCCCAGGCCGCCGACCTTGGCGAACGGCGCCATCTCGCTCGCCAGGTGCACCACGGAGAACCGCGCGGTCATGTCGCGACGCGGTTCAGGCCCGGACGCCCACGTCGCGCAGGTACTGGGCGGCGTCCTCGGGGGGCGTCGGGTTGATGTAGAAGCCCGAGCCGATCTCGAAACCGGCGACGCGCGTCAGCTTCGGCATGATTTCGAGGTGCCAGTGGTAGTAGGGCACGTCCGGCTCGGCGAGCGGCGCCGTGTGCAGCACCAGGTTGTACGGCGGAGTGTCGAGCGCCGCGTTCAGGCGGCCGAGCGTGTCCTTGAGGACGCCGGCCAGCTCGTGCATCTCGCCCTCGTCGTCGATCGTGTGGTAGGCGGCGCGACGCGCCATGGGCAGGATCCAGGTCTCGAACGGGAAGCGCGGCGCGAACGGCGCGAGCGCGATGTAGCGCTCGGTGCGAGCCACCACGCGGCGGCCCTGCCCGTCCCCGGTCTCCTGGTCGATGATGTCCGAGAACACCGGGCGTTCCTTGAGCTCGAAGTACCGGCGCGCGCCGTCCAGCTCCTCCTGCACCATGCGCGGGATGATCGGCGTGGCGATGATCTGGCTGTGGGAATGCACGATCGTGGCGCCGGCGCCGGCGCCGTGGTTCTTGAACACGAGCGCGTAGCGGAGCCGCGGGTCGTTGCGGAGGTCGCGCATGCGCTCGCGCCAGGCCACGAGGACGTGGCGGATCTGCTCCACCGGCAGGTCGGCGAGCTGGGTCTGAGCGTCCGGCGTCTCGATCACCACCTCGTGCGCGCCGACGCCGTTCATCTTGTCGTAAAGCCCCTCGCCGCGGCGGTCGAGCGAGCCCTCGATCTCGAGCGCCGGGAACTTGTTCGGCACCACCCGCACGCTCCAGCCGGGCCCGTCGCGGCCGCCGGCGGGGCGCACCGCGAACACCTCGGGCGGGGTCATCTCCTCGCGCCCGCTCACGAACGGGGACTGCGCCTGGTCGCCGTTCGCGGGCTCGGGCGTGAAGTGCCCGGGGCGGCGGCTCCGCTCGGTGGAGATGATCACCCAGCGGCCGACGACGGGATCCTTGCGCAGTTCGGGCATCGGGTTCCTCGGCGTGGAGCGAACGTGCGGCGGAGCGCAAACCGCGGAAGTCTAGCCCGAACGAATCACGCGCCGCCAGCCGTGCCGGCGAGCGCCCGCCGCTCGGCCGCGGTGGCCGAGTGGAGCGCGCGCAGCGCGGCCTCGGCTCCCGGCGCGAGCGTACGAGCGCGCCGGGACATCGCGACGCGGGCGGTGGCGAGGCAGCGCTCGAGCTCGTGCTCCTCGGTGCCCTCCCCGTCCCACCACGCGAACGCGGCGACGGCCTTGGGCGCGAACCGGCCGCCCCCGAACAGGTTCGCCGCGGTCCCGACCGAGGCGCCGGTGGGCAGCAGCGTGCCGATCCCGGTCTTCACGTGCGCGCCCACGAACGCGCCCACCTTGGGCGAGCGGGAGTCCACGCCGCGGCCATCCACCCACACCCGCACGCTGCCGTAGTTGTTCTTGAGGTCGCTGGTGGTGGTGAGCGCGCCGAGGTTCACCCACTCGCCGAGCACGCTGTGGCCGACGAAGCCGTGGTGGCGCTTGTTGGCGTGGCCCTGCCACACGCTCGACTCCACCTCGCCGGCGACCCGGCACTCGGGCCCGAAAGTGGTCCCCGAGACGGCGCCTCCCAGGAGTTGCGTGCCCTCGCCCACGACGCACGGCCCGCGCACCAGCGTGTGCGGCTCGATGCGCGCGCCGCGCGCGACGAGGATGGGCCCCGTGGTGGCGTCCAGCACCGCGTAAGGCCCGACCGACGCGCCATCCTCCACGCGGATGCGCTCCGGCGCCTCGAGGCACGCCAGCCGGTGGATGGCGCCGCCCGTCGCGGGCGGCAGTCCGGCGAGGTCCTCAAAGATGGCGTCCGCGTTCCACGCCATGAGTTCCCACGGCCAGGTGATGAAACGGGATTCCACCGGCAGCGCCGGGAGCCCGAGCCCGAGCAGCACGGTCTCGAAGTCCTCGCCGCGGCCGAGTCCGCCGCGGAGCGAGGCGAGCGGCAGCCGGGCGCCGGCCACTCGGCCGTCGCCGAGCCAGAGCGCGGGCGCGCGCGAGTCGAGCGCCGCGGCGACCCAAACGCCGGGGAGCGCCGCGGCGTTCACGACCACGGCCTCGTCCTCGGGCCCGGGCGCCACGCCCTCGCGCGGCGGCGCGGCCATCCAGCCCGCCATCGCCCCGGCGCGCGCCTCGATGGCGGCGAGCGGCAGCCCGGTCGCGGCGAGCCAGCGCCGGGCCAGGTCCGAGGCCCCGAACGCGAGCGCCGGGACGGGCAGCAGGTCGGTGAGCGGCCGGAGCGACCGCCAGTGACGATCCTCGTAGAGGACGAGGCGGCGGCTCATCGGCGCGCGCCGGAGCGGCGGGCCGGACGCCGCGGACTCGCGGGCGGCCCGGCGGGCTTCGCCGCCGTGTCCACGAGGAAGCTCCCGTCGAAGCCCGAATCGAGCGCGCGCTGCTTGACGGCCGAGGCCGCCTCGCGCGGGAGGCAGCTTCGCGTGCGCACCTTGAAGAGCCCCTTCTCGGGCTCGATCACCATCTCGACGAGGAGCAGCGACTGCGCGGCCGCGTGCCGCGACTCGGCCTCCTCGCGCGTCGCCGGCGCCGCCACCTGGACGCGCCAGCACGGCCCGCCCGCGCCGACCGCCGGGGCTCCTCCGGCGGGCGGGCCCGGCGCCGGGCTGGTGGCGCCCGTTGGCGGCGACGCGGGCGGGGCGCCCGTCGGGGGCGCCACGGCCGGCGCGGCGGGAGCCGTCACGGGCGGACGGGCCGCGAGCGACTCCGCGGGATCCGGGGCCACCGGCGAGGGCGAGCCGAGCGCGCGCGTGGGCGCCGGCACCGGGACGCCGGCGGCGGCGTCCTCGGGCGTGCGCTCGACGCGGAGCGTGTCGTAGCCGGCCTCGGGAGCCACCACCGGGCGAGGCCGCGTGCTGTCGCGCGCGACCCCCGGGCGGACCGCCCCCGGGAGCGGGTCGGGGATCGTCGCGAGCACCCGCTCGGCCTCCGGGGAGGGCAGCGTGTCCACACGCGCGACCGGCGGCGCGGGCTCGGCGCGCGTCGGAGCGGGCCCGCCCGCCGGCTCCGCCGGGCGCGGCGCTGCGGGCGCCGGCGGGCTCGCGGGCGGGTAGGCCATCGGCGCGCAGCCGGCGCCCGGGACGAGCGCCGCGACGAGGAGCACGGCGAGGCGGAGCGCGCGGGCCCCGCGTTCCTCTCGCGCGCCCCGCTCCTGCCTGCGGTCGTCCTGCCGCGGCCGCGATCCGCCGCGCTCCGTCCGACCCGCCTCCCGCGTGCGGTTCATGTCCGTGCCTTTCGCGCGCGCACCGCGTCGGCCACCCGCCTCACCTGCTCCGTGTCCTGCCGCCGGCACACCAGCGTGCCGTTCGGCGTCGCCACCACCACCATATCGGAAAGCCCGAGCGGCGCGGCGGGCGCGCCGTCCCCGACCACGACGCAGCGCTCGCAGTCCACCGGGACGGCCTCGCCCCACAGCACGTTCCCGGCCGCGTCGGCCGGCTGGCGGCGGGCCCACGCGCCCCAGTTCCCGAGGTCATCCCACTCGAACGACGCCTCGAGCAGCACCACGTTCGGGGCCACCTCGAGCACCGCGTAATCCACGGACACCGACTCGATCGCCGGGAAGCGCGCGGCCAGCGCCGACTCGAACGCCCGCTCCTCGCCGGCGCCGAACGAGAGCCCGGCGAGCGCGCCCGCGATCGCCGGGCGCCCGGCGGCGAGCGCGTCCAGGAACACGCGCTTCCGCCACACGAAGATGCCGCTGTTCCACAGGTACTCGCCGCTCGCCGCCCACGCCGCGGCGCGTTCGAGGTCGGGCTTCTCGGTGAACCGCGCCACGCGGTGCAGGCGCTCGGCCAGGCGCTCGCCGCGCCGGAGGTAGCCGAACGACGTCTCGGGGGCCGTCGGCCGGACCCCGAACGTCATCAGCACCGGATCCCGCCGCGCCAGGTCGAACGCGCGGCCGAGGTCGGCGACGAACGCTTCCTCCGGCTCGATGGCGTGGTCCGACGGCATGACCGCGAACGCCGTGTCGTCGGCGAAGAACGCGGCCGCCGCGGCGATGGCGGGCGCCGTGTTGCGGCCCACGGGCTCGCCCACGACGATCGCGCCCGGGCACTCGCGCCGGCACGCCTCGACGAGCGCCGCCGACGTCATCACCACCACCGCGGCCGGCGGCACCACGCGCGTCGCGCGGGCGAACGTGGCGGCGAGCAGCGTGCGCCCGGCCGGCGCGAGCGGCAGCAGCTGCTTCGGCCGCGCCGGCGTGCTCCAGGGCCAGAAGCGCTCGCCGCTGCCGCCGGCGAGGATGAGCGCTCCGCGCTCGGGTTGCGGGCTCGTCATGAGGCCGCAAGGGTTAGCACACGGCCGCCCGCCGCGTCATGCGCGGGGCGGTCAGCGGCTCCCCGGCGCGGACGGTTCCCGCACCCGCCGGTAGATCGCGAGCACCTGGCCGAGCCCGGGCCGCGCCGGGCGCTCGACCCGGTAGCGCTCGAGCAGCGCGTCCCGCTCCGCGGTGGCGCGGAACGGCGCGCCCGCCCCCGCGAACGCGACGCCGCGCTCGAGCACCTCGGGGCGGACCACGAGCCACTCGGGCCGCTCCCGCGCCACCACGTCGGCGTACCAGCCCGCGCCCTCGCGGCGGCGTGCCGCGATCGCCGGGCTCACGAGCCCGCTCTCGTCCAGCACGCGCAGGCCGCTCCGGTAGCCGATGAGGCCGATGGGCTCGAGCAGCACCGTCTCGCCGGGCGCCGCCGCGCCCGCGAGGTGATCGGCCACCGGCCCGAACGCCGCGGCCTCCGCCTGCGCGCGCCCGACGTAGACCGGGATCGCGACGGTCCACACGCCGAGCACCGCGAGCGCCGCGGCCGCGAGCAGCGCCCGGCCGCGCACGAGCTGCGGGAAGCCGACCGCGGCGAGGAGCCCGAGCGCGCCGAGCGGCACGACCAGGTACCACCAGAAGTAGGCCACTCCGAGCGCGACGTAGACGAGCCACACCACGACGCCGGCCGCCGCGGCCAGAGCGGCCGGCGAGCGCCACTGCGGCGCGAGCGTGCGCGCGCCCTGGACGACGGAGACCAGGAACACGGTCGCGAGCGGGAGCAGGTGCTGGCCCTCGGCCGCCACCGGGAAGCGCCCGACCGGGAACGGAGACAGCCACTCCCACCAGTGCCGTCCCGCCCACGGCCCGGGCGTGCCGTAGAGGTCCGCCTTGGCGAGGACGCTCTGGGGCACCGGGGTCCCGTAGAGCGCCGCGAGCGCGGCGAGCCCGAGCCCCGCCAAGGCCAGCGCCACGAGCCGCGCCGGCCAGCGGGCGGCGGGCAGGAGCAAGAGCGCCGCGACGAGGCCCTCGGGACGCAGGAGCGCCAGGAGCCCGAGCGCCGGCCCCGCGAGCCGTGAGCCGCCGCTGACCCACCACGCCGACGCGAACAGCAGCGCCAGGAGCGCGCTCACCTCCAGGCCCGAGACGGCGCCCGCCGCGAACAGCGGCCAGCCCGCGAAGAACAGCGCGAACGCGCCGGCGCTCGCGCGCCCGGCGGCCGGGGCGAGCATGCGCCAGCCGAGCCACAGCGTGGCGAGGTCGGCGGCGAGCCCGGTCGCCCGTGTCCACACCACGGGATCCACGCGGGCGAGCAGGCCGAGCGCGCACCAGAGCGTCCAGGGCAGAGACGTGAAGCCCATCACGCGCTCGCCCGGGTTGTAGGCCAGCCCGTGCCCCTCGACCAGGCTGCGCGCGTAGCGGAACGTGATGTACGCGTCCTCGCTCGCGAGCGGCTGGAGCAGCCACAGTGCCGCGCGCGAGACGAGCAGCAGCAGCGCCGCGGCGAGGAGGACGCCGGGCACGGCTGCGAGCGTGCCCGCCGCGCCCGCCTCCGCTCCGCCCCTCGCCGCGACGCCGGACGCCCCGGGCTCGCGGGCCGGCCGGCCCGCGTCGGCCGGCCCGCCGCGGCCTGTCCGACGTCCGCTCATCCGATCCTCCCGATGGGAGGCGGAACCGATGCGGGGCGGGTGGGATCCGTCGCAGGCGGCTCGAGGCTCACGGCTCGCGCCCCGGGCCCGGCGGCGGCCCGCCGCGCGCCATGTCGCCTCGCGAACGGCCGGTCAGGTCCTCGTACAGCTTCGCCGTGGCCTCGGCCACCGTGTCCCACGAGTAGCGCCGGGCGATGTGCTGGCGGGCGCGCTCGCCGTGGCGCTGCACCTCGTCCGGGTTCCGGATCAGGTGCTCGAGCCTGGCGCGCAGGTCGTCCACGTCCCGGCTCCGGAACGGCACCGCGCACTCCGCCGCCACCTCCATGTTCTCGGGGATGTCCGAGATGAGGACGCAGCGGCCGTACGAGAGCGCCTCGAGCAGGGCGATCGACAGCCCCTCCATGGTCGAGGGCTGCACCACGCAGTAGGCGTTGCTCCACAGCTCCTCGAGCGCCTCGCCGAACACGTAGTCCAGGAGGCGGATGCGGTCGCTCTCGAAGCGCCGGAGCAGGCTCACGTAGTCCTGCGAAAACGACAGGCCGCCCACGAGCGCGAGCTTCATGTCGGTGTCGATCCGGCTGAAGGCCTCGCACAGGAAGTGCACCCCCTTCTCGGGCACGAGCCGGCCCACGAACAGGACGTATCTGCCGGGCTCGAGGCCGAGCGAGGCGAGCTTGCGGGGCGGCCGCGGCTGGGGCAGCAGCGTGCCGTTCGGGATGTAGGCCGCGTCCACGCCGTGCGCGACGCGGAAGTGCTCGCGCAGCGTCTTGCTCACGACGATGGTCCGGTTCGGGAACCGCGCCGCGGGGCGCTCGCATCGCCGCAGCACCCAGGCCGCGAACCGCCCCCACTTCTCGCGCTGCCAGTCGAGCCCGTGCACGGTGACCACGGTCCTCGAGCCCACGAGCCGCGGCAGCGAGGCGAACAGCGCCGGCCCGAGCGCATGAAAGTGGACCACGTCGTAGCGGCGGAACATGGACTCGAGCGTGCACCACGCCACGTGCGTGGCGGTGTCGAGGTGCTTGGTGTGGAGGCTCGGCCTGCGCAGCAGGCCCACGCCGTGGTAGCGGCTGCCGGCGGGCGTGTAGTAGAGACGGCAGAACACGTCCACGGCGACGCCCCGCTGGACGAGCCGGCGCGCGATCTCGTCCACGTGCCGCTCGATGCCGCCGTACGTGGCCGGGATCCCCTTCTGGCCGATCATCGCCACCCGCATCAGAGCGCCCCCACCCGGCCGGCGTCCGGCGTCGGCGCCGCGGACACGGGCGCGGTCGCGCGCGCCCGGCGCGTGGCCAGCGCACGCGCGAGGCCCGCCCCCAGCGCGCCCCACGCGTAACCCGCGAGCGCGGGCGGCGCCGGCTCGCCGCGGGCGGCCCAGCCGCGCGGCTGCGCGTGGAGCGCGCTGGCGAAGTCCTCGAGCGGAAGACTCAACGCGCTGTCGGCGAGCGGCGTGAAGCCACGCAGGCCGAACGGCGTGGACAGCACCGCCAGCCCCATCGCCAGGTAGGTGGGGACCTTCACGTTGCTGCCGCCGCCCCGGGACACCGGATTCAGGCCGCAGTCGGCGGCGGCGAGCACGGACGCCAGGTCCCGCGTCTCCGGACGCGCCACGAGCCACCGCTCGCGCCGGCCGGCGAGCCGCCGCGCGACCGCGCCCACGGCGAGCAGGACGATCGGCTCGCCCGCGAGCGCCGGCATCACCCGCGTCATCAGCAGCGCCAGCGCTTCGTGATTCGGCGCCCAGTCCCCGCCCACGAACGCGGCGACGTAGGCGTCGTCGGAGATCCCGAGCGCGCGCCGGGCGCGCAGGCGTGCCTCGGGTGTGGGCGCGGCGAGCGCGGTCTCGTCGTAGCCGTTCGGCACCACCTCCACCTCGCGCGCGCCGTGCACCGAGCGCAGCAGCGCCGCGTCCTCGTCCGTGCACGCCAGGCAGACCTCGCTGTCCTGGACCGCGCGGCGCTCGAACGCGGCGAGGCGCTCCCCCCAGTGCCCGCGCCGCCAGACCCGCGGGGCCTGCGCGCGCCAGCGCTCGGACTCGACGTTCTGCGCGTGGTAGACGCGCAGAGCGCCGGCCGCGCCCGGGAACAGGCCGGTGAGAGCCAGGTCGCACAGCAGGACGTCCGCGCCGGCGCCGAGCGCCGCGCGGTAGCGGTCCGCGCGCGCGCGATGGCCGGCCTCGGCGGCGAACAGCGGTCGCACGCCGGCGCGCTCGAGCCACCAGGCCAGGCTCGTGTGCCACGACTTCACGCGGCGGAGCGTGACGCCGTCCACCCGCTCCTCGCGCGCTCCGCGCGAGCGGTTCGGCACCACGCACAGCATCCGCACGTCGGCGCGCGAGGCCAGCCCGCGCGCGAGCCCGAAGATCCGCTGCGTGGAGCCGAACAGGGGCGGATGGACGTCGTTGTCGCACGCCCAGTGGATTCTCACGCGGCCTCCCGCGCCGGCGCACGCTCGGGCGCGCCTCCGCGTGCGAAGCCCACCACCGTGCCGGCGGCCATCACCGTCCAGGTGACGAGCGAATGCAGCGCGAGTCGCGGGCTCGCCTTGCGTGCCGTCATCAGCGCGAACAGCCCGAGCGGCAGCAGCGCCCACGCCGCGAGCCCGCGCGCGCCGGCGGCCCACGCGGCGAACGGCGCGGCGAGCCACAGCCCGAGCGTGGCGACGTAGTGCGCGTTCCGGCGCGCGAGCGCGCCGAAGCCCGGGCGCCCCAGGTAGAGCCGCAGCGCCTGGCCCGGGCCGAAGCAGAGTCCCGTGCGCCAGCGGCGCCCGACCTCGGCGAAGCTCGGACGGGGTGCGCTCCAGTGCCGCGCCGCGAGCGGCGCGAGCGAGCGCATGCGGAAGCCGGCCCGCGCGAGCCGGAGCCCCAGCTCGAAGTCCTCCTCGCTGTGGAGGCGCGCGTCGTACCCGCCCACCTGCTCGAGCGCGGCGCGGCGGTAGAGCGAGAGCGTGGCCGTGTACGGCGTGTCGGTGTCGGCGTCCCCGACCCGGTAGAGGTCGCGCGAGCCGGGGCGCTCGCGCCCGTCCTGCACGAACCACTCCTCGATGCGGCCCCAGGCGCCCGCGAGTAGCGGCTCGCGCGCGAGCTCGGCCAGAGCGCGCTCGAGCCAGTCGCGCTCGACCTCGACGTCGGCGTCGGCGAACAGAACGCACTCCCCGCCGCACTCCGCGAATCCGGTGTTGCGCGCCGCCCCCGGCGTGAGCGCGGGCCCGCCGAGCGGGCCGGAGGCACGCAGGGCGCGCCAGTGTCCGCCGCGCGCCTCGGCCGGCGTTTCCCCCTCGGGCGCCGACAGCACGAGCACGCCCCGCCAGTCGCGGCCGGCCAGCGCGGCCTCGAGCGCCGCGATCGTGCGCGGCAGGAAGCGCTCCTGCCGGTAGCAGGGGATCACGACGCCGAGACTCATCGTCCGGCCCCGCGGGCGGGCGGCACGGCCCCGCGACTGAACGAGGCGAAGCCGAGCACGTCGTCGTAGACGGCCTCGAACTCGTCCACCACGGCGCGCCAGGTGTAGCGCTCGCGCACGCGCTGCGCCGCGGCGCGGCCATGGCGCCACGCGCGGTCCGCCGAACGATGCAGCTGCTCGAGCGCGGCCGCGAGCGCCTCCGCGTCGCCCGGCGGCACGAGCGTGCCGTGCACGCCGTCCTCGATCGCGTCCGGCACCCCGCCCACGGCGCTCGCCACGATCGGTCGCCCCCGCGCCATGGCCTCGAGCAGCACGAGCGGCAGCCCCTCCCAGCGCGAGGGCAGCAGCACCGCGTCGGCCCCCGCGAGCAGGCCGGCCACGTCGTCGAGCTGCCCCACGAACTGGACGCGCGGCGCGAGCCCGCGCGACAGCGCCTGCTGCTCGAGCCAGCTCCGGCGCGAGCCCTCGCCCGCCACCGCGAGCGTGAAGTCCACGCCCTTCTCGACCAGCCGCGCGAGCGCGTCGAACAGGACGTCGTGGCCCTTCTGCTCCTCGAGCCGCCCGGCCACCACCCACAGCGGTTTGAGCGGCGTGGGCAGGAAGCGCTCGCGCCAGCGCCTCGCGACCTCGGCCTCGCGCTCCACCTCGGGCGGGTCGGCGCCGTTCGGGACGATGCGCACCCGCCCCGGCTCCATCCCGTAGTCGCGCGCCAGCGACTCGGCGATGGCGCCGGTCACGGCGGTCACCGCCTCGGCGCGCGACAGCTCGTCGCGCTTGAGCATCCGCTGGCCGGAGGAGTGCGAGCGGCCGACGATGTGCTCGGTGACGACGAGGTGGGGCACGCGGGCGGCGCGGGCGATCAGCGCCAGGTAGCGGTCGGCGGCGGGCCAGACGTGGTGGACGTGCAGCAGGTCCGGCCGGAGCCGTCGGAGCCGTGACCAGGTCGCGAGCATGCCCTTCACGTCGAAGCGGCGGTCCACCTCGGCCACGCGGTCCACCGCGATCCCGGCGTGCGCGAGCGCATCGGCGAACTCGTCCACGCCGCGGTCGGGCGACAGCCAGACGTGCACGTCGAAGCGCGCGGCGGGCAGCCGCGTGGCCAGCTCCCACACCACGCGCTCGGTGCCGCCCACGGCGCGCCCACTCTCGACGAGAAGGAGCCTTATCTTGCCGGCTTCGCGCATAGCTTCCGGTACGCCTCGATGAGCGTCCCCGCGTTGTGCTCCCAGGCGAGCTCTTCCAGGAACCGCCGCCGGTTCAGGGCCCCGAGCCGCTCGCGCAGCGGCGCGTCGTCGAGCAGCTGCGCGATCTTCGCGGCCAGGTCCTCGTCGCGGTTCGGCTCGGCGTAGAGCGCGCCCTCGCCCGCGCTGGCGCGGTGCTCGCGCAGGTCGAAGCACACGACCGGCTTCGCGCACGCCATGTACTCGAGCACCTTGTTCATGGTGCTCACGTCGTTGAGCGGGTTCCGGGGATCGGGGCTCACGCACACGTCGGCCGTGGCGAGGATGCGCTCCACGTCGTCGTCGGGGATGCGGCCGGTGAAGTGGCAGACGCCGTGCAGCCCCAGCGAGCCGGCGAGGCCCCGGAGGTCCTCGAACGAGTCCCCGGCGCCCACGAACGTGAACGACACGTCGGAGCGCGCGCGGGACAGGATCTGCGCCGCCCGCACGAGGTGGTCCACTCCGTCCTGCGGGGCCATGACGCCGAGGTAGGCCACGAGGTACGGGCGGCCGCGCTTGAGCGCGGGGTCGGGCGCGCGCACGGTCGCGAACCGCTGGTGGCTCGGTCCGCTGCGCACGACGCAGACCTGGTCGGGGCGCCTGCGACCGCGCCCGAGCGCGACCTGGCGGTACGACTCGTTCGTCGAAACCACGAGGTCGGCGCACGCGAACTGCATCCGCTCGAGCCACTGCAGCGCCCGGTGGGGGAGCGACCCGGCGCGCCGCTCGCCGAAGCGCGACAGGTAGAGCTCCGGGCACAGGTCGTGGTGGTCGAACACGAACCGGACTCCGAACGGCTTGAACGGCAGGGCGATCGCCCAGAACGTGTCGGGCGGGTTCGCGGTGTGGATGACGTCGAACCCGCGCGTCGCGTGCACCACCAGAGTGAGCCGCGCGGTCTGGAGCCAGCAGTACAGGAACTCCCAGACGTACGACAGGAACCCGCGCGTCGCGGGCGGAGCCGGGTAGCGCCAGAGATGGATCCCGTTCAGCACCTCGTACGGCGCGCGGCCGCCCTCCCCCATCGGGCAGATGGCCGACACCTCGAACCCGGCGTCGCGCAGCGCGTTCAGCTCCATCCAGACGCGGCGGTCGAACGGCAGCGTCAGGTTCTCGGAGAGGTGCAGGACCCTACCAGGCGAGGCCATGGTATTCCCCGGCCGTGACCGAGCCGGGCTCGAGCGCGGCCACCAGGTCCACGACAACCTGGCCGGCCCTCAGGCGCGGGCCGAGCGTGCGGTACTCCGCCGAGCGGTTCCCGATCACGACGACCTGGGCGTGGTCGAGCACCTCCTCCACCGACGGGCGCAGACGCTCGGGCAGGTAGGGCAGCTCGTGCTCGACGAACCGCCGGTTGGCGCCGAGCACGAGCTCCATGTCGAGGCTCGGGTCGTGCAGGCGGACGTCGTAGCCCTTGCCGACGAGCGCGCCGATCACGCGCAGGATCGGGCTCTCGCGCAGGTCGTCGGTGCCGGCCTTGAACGACAGGCCGAGGAAGCCCAGCCGCCGGCGCCGGAAGCGCTCGATGAGGTGCACCGCCTCGGCCACATGCAGCTCGTTCGAGCGCAGGATGCTCGCGAGCACCGGCAGGTCGAGGTCGTGGCGGCGCGCGCGCGAGTTCACCGCGCGCAGGTCCTTGGGCAGGCACGAGCCGCCGAACGCGAACCCGGGCGACAGGTAGGCGCCCGACAGGTTGAGCTTCGTGTCGCGGCGCATCAGCCGCATGACCTCGTGGCTGTCCACGCCCTCGCGCTTGCACAGCCGGCCGAACTCGTTCGCGAACGCGACCTTGAGCGCGTGGAATGAGTTGTTCACGTACTTGAGCATCTCCGCGGTGGGGATGGAGGTGGCGATCAGCTCGCCCCCCACGCCGTCGTAGAGCCGGTGGAGCGCGGCCAGGGCGCGGTCGCAGCCGGCGCCGAGGATGGTGTAGTCGGCGCCGAAGAAGTCCTCCACCGCGGTGCCCTCGCGCAGGAACTCCGGATTGTAGCCCACGCCGAACGTCTCGCCGGCGCGCCCGCCCGCGGCCCGCTCGAGCACCGGGGCCAGCTCGTCCAGCACCGAGCCGGGCAGCATCGTGCTGCGCATGACCACGGTCACGAAGCGGTCGGCGCCGCGGAGCGCGCGGCCCACCTCGGCGCAGGCGCGCTTGACATGGCCCAGCTCGAGCGAGCCGTCCTCGGCGCTCGGCGTACCGACGCACACGAGCACGATGTCGGCGCCGGGCATGGCCTCGGCGATCTGGGTCGTGGCGGTCAGGCGGCCGGCGGCGACCGCGCGCGCGATGAGCTCGCCGAGGCCGCGCTCCACGATCGGGCTCTCGCCGGCCCGGATGCGGTCCACCTTGCTCGGCGTCGTGTCCACGCCCACGACGTCGTGCCCGCGCTCGGCGAGGCACGCCGAGCACACCGACCCCACGTAACCGAGCCCCACCACCACCACCCGCATCGCCTCTCCCTCCGGGATCGCCCGGTCCGATCGCGGCGCTCCGCGGCCGCCCGCCCGTTTCAGGGGCGAGGGGCCGCTCCCTCCCGCCGCCAGTGCCACACCTTGACGCCGCCCGCCTCCCAGCGCGCGTCGGGCCGCACGCGCGCGTCCAGCCAGCGCGCCAGCCGACCGCCCGGGTCCAGGTCCTCCGAACGGCTCGAGACGATCCAGGTGCCCGGCGCCACGCCGAGCGAGTCCTCGAGCCTGCCCGCCATGCGCTCCGGGTCCGCCGCGAATCCCAACCACCAGCGCGCGACCGGAAGTCCGCGCCCGTACCACTCCACAGGCTCCGGCGCCCCGACCGCGAGCACCCGCTCGCCCGACTGGAATCCCGCCCGGACGCGGCCGAGCGCGGCACGGTAGTCCTCCCGGCCGTGGGCCGGATCGAACGCCATGCGCCCGATCGAGAGCGCCCACAGGAGGCCCACCGCGACGGCGAACCCGCGCCTCGCGCGCGGACCGAGGTCGGTGAACGCCGCCGCCACCGCCAGCACCAGGCACGGCCAGGCGACCGCGAGATACCGTGGGTGGAACACCTTGAAGTTGTGGGCGGCAAAGTAACTCACCACGAGCATCGGCGCGACGAGCCACAGCAGCGCGTCCCGGCTCCGCCCGCGGCGGACGAGCGCGCGGCCGCCGAGCGCGAGCAGCGCGCCGAACACGAGCCCCGAGAGCGCCACCTCGGGGAGGTGGGCGCGCACGGCGCGCGCGGGTCCGGCCCGCAGCTCGCGCAGGCTCGGCCCGCCCGAGTAGCCCACCAGCATGGCGTGGAGCGCGTACGGGACCGCCGCGGCGTGGAACGTGCCGCTGGTCCGCAACGGCGCCTCGGCCGCGGATGGCTCCCGGCCCGGCGCGAGCCGCGACCAGTCCCAGATGCCGCCGATCGCGGGCAGCCAAGGCAGGGAGACGAGCAGCGCGCCCGCCGCCACCAGCGCCAGCGCGCGGACGCGGGCCGCCCGGGTGGGGCCCGCGGCGAGCCACAGCCGCAGGTGGAGCGGCAGGAGCAGCGCGAACGAGAGGTTGGAGAGCGCCCCCGCCGCGGCCACGCCGAGGTAGCGCACGACGTCGCGCGGGCCGCAGCGGCGGTGGAGGCCGAGGAGCAGCCCTGTCGCGGCCGCCGAGGCGAGCATCGCGAACGAGTAATTGCGGCACTCCTGCGCGTACCAGACCGCGAACGGCGAGCCCGCCGCGAGCCAGGCGGCCGGCGCCAGGGCGCCCCGCCCGGCGAACCGCCCCGCGAGCCACGCCATCACCGGGACCATCGCGATGCCCGCGAGCGCGCTCGGCAGCCGCACGACCCACTCCGACGTGCCCCCGAGCGCCGCGGCCGCTGCCACCGCGAGCGTGTGCAGTGGCCCGTGCACGTTGTCGAGCAGGTCGCGCCACGCGAATCCGCCCGGGAGGCCCGCCGCGCGCAACGTGAACTGCTCGTCGATCCACAGGCTCTGGTGGCCGAGCCGGAACAGACGGAGCACCGCGCCCACGAGCGTGGCCGCGATGAGCGAGCGCAGCAGGACAGGATCGGACGGGGTCGGGCGGGCGGTGGTGTCCTGCGGATCCTCTACCCGGAGGCGGGGTCCCTGCGCGGAGGGACTCGCGGGCTCTCCCGTCAGTACGCTCCCTCCCGAGACAGAACGGCCGGGATCGTGCGCAGCAGGATCTTCAGGTCGAGCAGCAGCGACTGGTGCCGGATGTACTCGAGGTCGAGCCGCATCCATTCCTGGAACCCGATGCGGCTGCGGCCGCTGATCTGCCACAGGCACGTGATGCCGGGCCGCACGTCCAGCCGGCGGAGCTGCCAGGGCTCGTACTGTGCCACCTCGTCGGGGATCGGAGGCCGCGGGCCCACCAGGCTCATGTCGCCGCGCAGCACGTTCCAGAACTGGGGGACCTCGTCGAGGCTGGTCGTGCGCAGGAAGCGCCCGATCGGAGTGATGCGCGGGTCGCGTGCGATCTTGAACACGGGGCCGTCCGCCTCGTTCAGGTGCTCGACATGGTGCCGGTTGCTGTCGGCGTCGCGCACCATGGAGCGGATCTTGATGAACGTGAACGGCCGGCCGCCGCGTCCGATGCGAGTGGAGCGATAGAAGACCGGCCCCCTCGACGTGAGCTTCACGAGCACGGCGAGCACGAGCAGAACCGGCGAGAACAGCACGAGCGCGGTCGCGGCCCCGACCACGTCGAGGAGCCGCTTGCCGAACCGCAGGTACGCGCCCTCCGGCACCGGGGTTTCGAAGGGGAGGACGCCGGGCAGCGAGGGCAGGGTCGGCGCGGCGCTCGAGCGCCAGGCCGTCGCCGAGGCGGACCGCGGGCGCGCGTGACCGTTCGCGAGACCGCCCGGGTGCGGCCGGGCGCGGGTGACCGCGGGCACGTGCGCGGTCACGGCGTGAAGATGCGCGGTGCGCGGCTTGGCGGTGTCGGGCGGGGTCTCCACCGGCGACGACTCCTCGGACTGGATGATCTCCGCGCCTGTCCAGTCGGCCTTGGATGTTCCAGGGTCGCTGGCGGACGCGAGTAGGTCGGGCTCCATCACGGCTGCTCTCAGTTGTCGTCGCCCACCAAAAAAAGCCACGTGGCGGAACATCGCCCCGGGGCTCTCTAGGACACTCGCGTCAGCATTCCCGCACGGAACTGGGAGTGATCGAGTACGAGCGACAGGGGGGGAACCAAGATGTCGTATCCTCAGAAGCTTGGCCCGGTCAGCCGGGCTTCCCGGTCGTCTCTCGACGACCCGAGGTGGAGCTCGTGTACTGCACACCCAGTTATCAAAGGTTCGTCGCGTGGGCCTCCGGTGGACCAAGGGTGGACGGGTGCTCTGTTCGCGATGTTAGCAACGACGTGACAGCGGATTCAACCTCGGATTTCGGGTCCGCGCCGCTCGCCCGAGGCGGACGGGGGGAGTTCGCCGGGAGCGAAGCCGGATCCGGTGAGGTGATCCGCGAGCCGGGTCATTTGGCTCCCCCGAGGGCCTCCTGCCCCGAGACGCCGGAGTCACGTGCGGGAGCCGCGGATGGCCCGTCGCGACGGACGCCGTAGAGCGCCATCGAGATGGCGTACAACTGGTAGGGCCACTTGGACACCCCGCCGAGGGCGAGCGTGCGCACGAGCGCGCCGCGCCAGCCCCGGGGCCGCTGGCGGGCCATGAGGTCCAGTCGATCGAAGGGCTCGAGCCCCACCTGCCGGAATGCACGACGCATGCCGCCGAACGTGAACCAGTGGATCGCCGGGAAATCCGTGAAGTTCACGAGATCCCGGCGGTGGGTCATGATCCAGGCGAGGGCTCGCCTCTGCACCGGGTCCGGCAGCCACGGGTAGAACGGGAACCCGTTCACCTCCTGCTGGAGGGGGCACCAGCGATTGGTCGTGTACATCACGAACAGGCCGCCCGGGCGCAGGACACGCGCCGTCTCCGCGAGCACCGCGCGCCAGTCGGGGACGTGCTCGAGCAGCGAGTTGTTGAAAACCACGTCGAAGGCGCGGTCGCGGAACGGGAGCCGGGTGGCGTCGCCGCACGCCCAGCGCACGGCGAGCCGGCCCGCCGACGCGCGCCGCACGCGCTCGCGCCCGGCGAGGAGCAGGCCGTGGTCGAAGTCGAGTCCGGTCAGGCGGAATCCGCGCTCGGCCCAGGCCAGGGACTGGTGCCCCGAGCCGCACGCCAGGTCGAGCACGTCCAGCGGCTCGCCCGCCCGGGCGCCCAGCAGCGGGCCGATGTAGCGCCACTCCGCCTCGAGCAGCGCTCGCCCGCCGGCGTCGTCCCGCTCGCGGAGCGTGTGCTCGATGAACCGGCGGCGGTCCCCGCCCTCCGCCGGGCCGCCTCCGCCCGGACGGGGCGGTCGCCCGTGCGGCCCGCGTGGGGCGCTCACCCCCGCCCCTGCCCCGGCCCCTGCTCCCGCTGCCAGGTCACGGTCCGGCGCAGCCCGTTCTCGAGCGTGGTGTCGGGGATCCAGCGCAGCGTGCGCCGCGTCTTCTCGATGTTCACCACGCGCCGGCGGATGTTGTCCACGTCGCGGCGGTTCGTGTGCTCCGGCGCCACGTCCGCTCCCACGATCCGGATCAGCGTGGCGGCCAGCTCGTTCACGCGCGTCTCGACCCCGGTCCCGACGTTGAACACCTCGCCGAGCGCGCGGTCCGACTGCGCGGCCAGCACGGTGGCCTCGACCGCGTCGTCCACGAACGTGAAGTCGCGCGTCTGCTCGCCGTCGCCGTGGATCACGGGCGGCCGCCCGGCGAAAAGGCTCTCGATGAACTTCGCGACCACGCCGCAGTAGGGGTTGGCCGGATCCTGCCCCGGGCCGTAGACGTTCGAGTAGCGCACCGCGGTGGCCGGCACGCCGTAGCTCTCGAAGAACGCCATGCAGTAGTTCTCGCCGCCGAGCTTCGAGACGGCGTACGGCGTGAGCAGCGACAGGTGGTCGTCCTCGTTGATGGGCAGGTAGCGCGGGTTCCCGTACACGGAGGTGGACGAGGTGTAGACGACGCGTCGCACGCTCGCCCCCGCCGAGCGCGCCGCCATGAGCACGTTGAGCGTGCCGCCGATGTTGGTCTCGAAGTCCTCGCGCGGGTTGCGCGTGGACACCACGATGTTGCGCGCGGCGGCGTGGAAGACGACCTCGGCCTCGCGCACCAGCTTCTCGACCGTGCCGGCGTCGCACACCGAGCCCTTCACGAACTCGATCCCCTCCCGCGGCAGGTTCTCGAGCCGGCCGGTGAACAGGTCGTCGAGCACGGTGACGCGTGCCCCGTCGCGGAGCAGGCGGCGGACCAGGTTGCAGCCGATGAAGCCGGCGCCTCCGGTCACGAGCACGCGCGTGTTCTCGAGCGGGATCATGAGGGACGTCCCTCCGGGGTCAGTGACGCAGGCCGAGGCGCAGGTAGACGAGCGGGCGCAGGATGCGCCAGCCGTCGCGGAACAACCGCATCTTCGTGGTGCCGCGCCCATGATAGCGGACCGTGACCGGCGCCTCGCGCACCCGGTGGCGGCCGCGGATGACCTGGAACAGGAGGTAGGGCTCGAGCTCGTAACGGTCGAGCCAGTCCTGCTCGAGCCGGACTCCCGGCGCATCCAGCAGGGCGAGGCGGAAAGCGCGCATGCCGTTCGTGCCGTCGGTGATCGGGAACCCGCTCGCGAGCCGGAACAGCAGCGGGTAGAGCCGCGTGAGCCAGCGGCGGTCGGGCGGGATCCCGGGCGTGGCGCCGCCGGGCAGCCAGCGACTCCCCTGGACGAGGTCGGCCTCGCCGGCGAACAGGGGTACCAGGATCCGCGGCAGCTCGTCGGGCTCATGCTGGTCGTCCCCGGACAGGACCGCCGCGAACTCGATGCCGCGGCGCCTGGCCTCGAGGAGCCCGGTGCGGATACCCGCCCCGACACCCCGGTTGCGCTCGTGCCGGATCACGACGTCCGCTCCCGCGGCCCGGGCCTCTTCGGCCGTGCCGTCCGAGGAGTGGTCGTCCACGACGATCACGGTCCCCGCCCACCGGCGCGGGACCTTGCGGACCACGTCGCCGATCTTGCCCTGCTCGTTCCAGGCCGGCACCACGACCGCGACCCGGCGGGGCTCGATGAGCCCGAGGCGCTCGGCGGGCGGGTCGAGGGGCTCGTGGGGGCGCGCGCGCATGCCGTCTCAGGCTATCACAGCGCGGCCGCCCGGCCGCGCCCGCGCTCGCCCCGCGCAGGCGTCGGCGACGGCGCCGAGAGCCGGCCGTTGCAGCCTGCACGCACGCACCGGCCGGGAGCGCTCGCGGGGCGCCCCGCAGCTTGGCGGTTCACTCGCGCGGCTGATAGGCTTCTCACGCAGTCGTGCCCCGCCCCGTCCGCCATGCTGCGGGCCCCTCGCGCCGCCCGCGCCCCCCTCCCGGACCTTTCCGACCGGATGCGCCAGAACCTCAAGCTCAGCCTCGTCATCCCCTGCTACAACGAAGAGGACGGCGTCCGAGAGGTCATCGGGCGATGTCCGAAGGACGTGGACGAGATCGTGGTCGTGGACAACAACTGCACGGACCGCACGGCCGAGGTCGCGCGCTCGCTGGGCGCGGTGGTCGTCCACGAGTCGCGCCCGGGTTACGGGGCCGCCTACAAGGCCGGGCTCCGCGCCGCGACGGGCGACGTCATCGTGACGCTCGACGGCGACGGCACGTATCCTCCCGAGGCGATCCCGGCGCTCGTGGACGAGCTGGTGGCGCGCGGCTGGGACTTCCTGTCCGCGTGCCGGTTCCCGCTCGCCGACCGGCGCGCGATGGGGCTCACGAACCGGCTCGGCAACGCGGTGCTCACCGTGACCGCGATGTTGCTGTTCTTCAAGCCCATCCGCGACAGCCAGTCCGGCATGTGGGTGTTCCGGCGTCCGCTGCTCGAGAAGCTGCGCGTCACCTCGGACGGCATGCCGTTCAGCCAGGAGATCAAGCTCGAGGCGATCGTGCGCGGGTTCCGATTCGGCGAGTCGCACATCCACTACGGCGCCCGCATCGGCGAGGTGAAGCTGCAGAAGTGGCGGGACGGCTGGCGGAACCTGGTGTTCCTGTTCCGCAAGCGCCTGGGCCTCGTCTAGCGGCCATGTGCGGATTCGCGGCGTACCACCACCCGGAGGGCGCCACGCCCCAGCGGGCATGGCTCGAGGCCGCGGCCGCCGCGCTCCGTCATCGCGGGCCGGACGACGAGGGCTTCCTCGCCGAGCCCGGGGCGGGCCTCGCGTTCCGCCGGCTGTCCATCGTGGACGTCGCGGGCGGCCACCAGCCGCTCGCGAACGAGGACGGCACGGTGTGGATCGCGTACAACGGCGAGATCTACAACCACGCCGAGCTTCGCCGCGAGCTGGAGCGCGCCGGGCACCGCTACCGCACCGCGAGCGACACCGAGACGCTGGTCCACGCCTACGAGGAATGGGGTCCGGCGTTCGTCCGGCGGCTGCGGGGCATGTTCGCGTTCGCGATCTGGGACCGGCCGCGCCGGCGGCTGTTCGCGGCGCGCGACCACGTGGGGATCAAGCCGCTCTACTGGACGCGGGCGGGCGGCGCGTTCGTGTTCGCCTCGGAGCTGAAGGCGCTGTTCGCGTTCCCCGGCACCGCCCGGAGCGCCGACCTCGAGGCGGTCGTCCAGCACCTCACGCTCCGCTACGCCGCGGCACCGCGCACGCTGTTCGAGGGCGTGCACAAGCTGCCCCCCGGCCACGGGCTGTGCGTCGAGGGGGGCGAGGCGCGGATGGAGCGCTGGTGGCGCGCGGAGTACGAGCCCAAGCAGCCGCTCGACCCGGCGGCGGCCACGGGCGAGCTGGAGCGCCGGCTCGAGGATTCCGTGCGCAGCCACCTGATGAGCGAGGTGCCGCTCGGAGCGCTGCTCTCGGGCGGCGTGGATTCGAGCCTGGTGGTCGCGCTCATGAGCCGGATGAGCGCGCGCCCGGTGCAGACGTTCTCGGTGGGCTTCGACGCGCCGGGGCCCTACAGCGAGCTGCCGTTCGCGCGCGAGGTCGCCCGGCACTGCCGCACCGACCACCACGAGCTGACGGTCGGCGCCGGGGACCTGCTGCGCGAGCTGCCGTCGCTGGTCTGGCACCAGGACGAGCCGGTGAGCGAACCGGCGGCGATCCCGACGTACATGGTGTCGAGGCTCGCGCGCGAGACCGTGACGGTCGTGCTCACCGGGGAGGGCGGCGACGAGCTGTTCGCCGGATATCCCAAGCATGCCGCCGAGCCGCTCGCGCGACGGCTGTCGCGGCTGCCGCGGCCGCTCCGTGACGCGCTCCTGTCCGGCGTCGTGGACCGCCTGCCGTTCCGATTCCGCAAGCTGCAGGTGGTGGCGCGGAGCGCGCGCTTCCGCGACGAGCCCGAGCGGCTGGCAGCCTGGTTCGCGGGCTTCGTGGGCGCCGAGCGCGACCGGCTGCTGGCGGGCCCGCTCCGCGACCGCGGCGGGGCCGGCACCCGGCCGTTCCGTGAGGCGCTGGCGGACACCCGGGCGCGCACGGCTCTCGATCGCATGCTGGACGTGGACCTGCGGCTGTGGCTCGCCGACGACCTGCTCGCGAAGATGGACAAGATGAGCATGGCCGCTTCGGTGGAGGCGCGCGTGCCGTTGCTCGACCGGCCGCTCGTGGAGTGGGCGCTCAAGCTCGGCGCGGACCACAAGGTGCGCCGGCTCGAGGGCAAGGTCCTGCTCAAGCGCCTCGCGCGCGAACTGCTGCCCGTCTCGGTGGTGGACCGGCCCAAGGTGGGCTTCACCGTGCCGCTCTCGCCGTGGTTCCGCGGACCGCTCCGCGCTCTGCTCGCGGACACGCTGCTGTCCGCGCGCTGCCTGCAGCGCGGGTGGTACGAGCCCGGGCCGCTGCGCGCGGCGGTGGACGACCACCTGGGCGGCCGTCGGGACCGGGCGCGCGAGCTGTGGACGCTGCTCACGCTGGAGCTCTGGCACCAGGCCTGGATCGACGGCGACGGCCGCCGACCCGAGGCCTGGCGCGTGCCGGCGCGCGTCGTGGCGGGAGCGGCGTGAGGGTGGCCACACCCCGGGCGCTCGGGCATCATGCCGCCGCCGCCGCCGGCGAGGGGACCCGCTGCCCATGAAGCTCGTCATCCAGATCCCGTGCCTCAACGAGCAGGAGACGCTGCCGGTCACGCTCGCCGACCTGCCCCGGAGCATCCCGGGCATCGACTGCATCGAGACGCTCGTCATCGACGACGGCAGCTCGGACGCCACGAGCGAAGCGGCCCGGCGCCAGGGCGTGACCCGCGTCGTGCGCTTCCCCGCCCGGCGCGGACTCGCGCGCGCCTTCGACACGGGCCTGCGCGAGGCGCTCGCCATGGGCGCGGACGTCATCGTCAACACGGACGCCGACAACCAGTACGTGGGCGCCGACATCGCGAAGCTCGTGCAGCCGATCCTGGAGCGCCGCGCCGACATGGTGGTGGGCAGCCGGCCGATCGAGTCCATCGCCCACTTCTCCGGGCTCAAGAAGCTCCTCCAGCGCCTGGGCAGCGCCGTCGTCCGCGCGCTGTCCGCCTCGGACGTGCCGGACGCCACTTCGGGGTTCCGCGCCTACAGCCGCGAAGCCGCGCTCCGGCTCACGGTGCTCACCGGCTTCACCTACACGCTCGAGACGCTGATCCAGGCGAGCCAGAAGAACATCGCGATCGCGCATGTCCCGATCCGTGTGAACGGCAAGCTGCGCGAGTCCCGGCTGTTCCGCGGCATGGGCTCCTACGTCACGCGCTCGCTCGGCACCATGGCGCGCGTGTACCTGCTCTACCGCCCGCTGCGCTTCTTCTTCACGCTCGCCGCCGGCTTCCTGCTGGCGGCGCTCGTGCTGTTCGCGCGCTTCGCCTGGCTCTACTTCACGATTCCCGGCCAGACGGGTCACATCCAGTCGGTCATCGTGGCCGGCGCGCTCGCGGTGATGGGCACGCTGCTGCTGGCGCTGGGCGTGCTCGCCGACCTCACGGCGATGAACCGCCGGCTGCTCGAGGAACTCGTGGTCAACTCGCGGCTGCAGCGGCTCGACCGCGGTGGCGCGGGACGGGGGCCCGAGTGAGCCCGGCGTGCCCGGCCGGGGCCCCGTGAGCCGGGCCCGCCTCGGCCTGCTCCTGCAGCTCCTCGCCTCGGTCCTGCTGCTGGTGCTGCTCGCGTGGAGGGTGCCGCTGGAGGACGCCCGCGCCGCGCTGGCCGGCCTCCGTCCGCGGACGCTGCTCGTCTGTCTCGCGCTCTCGCTCGTGGGCTACCTCGGCCGGTCGCTGCGCTGGACCCTGCTGCTTCGCCGGTGCGGCGTCTTGTTGTCGGTGTGGGACGGATACCGGCTCACGCTGGTTGGCACTTTCTACGGTCTGTTCACGCCGGGACGCGTCGGCGAGCTCGCCCGCGTCCTGCACCTGTCCGCGCCGCGCTCGGCCACGCTGACCTCGGCGGTGTGGGACCGCATGGCCGACGTGATCCTCCTCGAGCTCCTGTGCGTGCCCGGGTTCGTGTTCGTTCCGGCGTGGCGCGGGCCGCTGCTGGTGGGTTTCGTGCTCGTCGTGCTGGCGACCGTGGTAGGCCTGTCGCTGCTGGCGAGCCCGGCGTTCCACCGGGGCGCCAGCCGGCTGCTTCCCACGTTCACGGCTCCGATCCAAAGCTGGTCCCTCCGCTCGCAGGAGATGCTGCGCGGCGGGCTCGGGCCATCGAGCTTCGCCTGGGGGACGTTCTTCTATGCGCTCACGATCCCGGCCGCCTGGATCCTGCTCCGGGACCTCGCGCCGCAGGCGTCGCACCTGCTCCTGCTCGGGCTGCCGCTCCTGCCGCTTCTCGGCAACCTACCCATCGCGCTCGGCGGGCTGGGACTCCGCGAACAGGTGAGCGCCACGGTGTTCCACGAGCTCGGCGCCGGCGCGGCGACCGGCGTCGTGTTCTCGCTCTCGTGGTTCATCGTGGTCACGCTGATCCCGGGCCTGCTCGGTGTCGCCGCCTCCCTCGTGCTCGATCGCGGGCGGCGGCCGGCGGGGGCGGGGGAGCGCACGTGAACGTCCCCCGCCCGACCGGTTCGCCGTGGTGGAGCGCCCCCTGGACGTGGATCGCGATCGGCCTGGCCGCGCGCCTCGCGCACGTCCTGAGCCTCGGCGACCGGGTCTACTTCGGCGACACTCCGGAGTACGAGCAGATCGCGCTGCGGATCCTGCACGGCGTGAGCCTGGGTGAGGCCTCGCCACGCGCGCCGCTCTATCCGCTCTGGCTCGCGCTCTCGTACGCGATCGGAGGTGAGGAGAACCACCGCTTCGCCCGCCTGGTCCAGGTAGGCTTGTGCGCCGTGCAGATGACGCTGGCGGTGGGCCTCGCGACGCGGATCGGGAACCGTGCAGCCGGCGCCGCGGCCGCGGTGCTCGTGGCGCTCACGCCGACGCTGGTGTTCGTCTCGGGACTCCTCTACCCCACCGTGCTCTACTCGACGCTGCTGCTCGGCATCATGGTCGTCGCGTGGGACCTCTCGCTGCGGCCGGGGGTCGCCCGAGCCGCGCTCCTCGGCGTGCTCGTGGTGGCGGGCTGGCTCACGGACATGGTCATCGTCGCGCCGCTCACGGCCGTGGCGCTGTGGCTGCTCGCCCGCGTCCGGCGCGCCGGCTGGGCGCTCGCGCGCGCGCTGGCGGTGACCACGGCGACCACCGCGCTGCTCGCTCTCCCCACGCTGCAGCTGCTGCGCAGGCAGGGCGGCGACCGCGTGTTCATGGGCAAGGCGCAGGCCGTGCTCCACTTCGCGCGCACCGACCCCGTGATCTCGCGCCCGCGCTGGATCCGCCACGCCCCCGGCACGCCGTTCGTCGGACTCTCGCCCCGCGCGCTCGTCGCCCGCGAGTGGGGGCTCCTGCGCTCACGACCTGCGGCCTACCTCCACGACTACGCGTTCGAGTTGCTGCACTTCTTCCAACCGCTGCCGGACCGGGTCACCTCGCAGAACCGCTTCAACCGGCTGCCGGTGCTGCTCGCGGGCGCGGCATGGTTCAGCCTCGTGCTCCTGCTCGCGGTCGCGGGCGCCGCGCGCGGGGCGGGACCCGGCCGCGGCCGGGTGCTGCTCGCCGGCGCGGCGCTCGCGACCGCGGCCTTCTACGCGTTCTTCTTCTCGCAGACGCGTTACCGGATCCCGGTCGAGCCGCAGCTCATCGTGCTCGCCTCGCTCGCGATCCCGCGCGCATTCCCGAGGCTGTCCGCGCTGCTCGCGCCGGGACCGGCGCACGGTCCGGGGCGGAGCGGAGCTTGAGGCTCGCGGGCCGGCTCGGGCCGATCGCGGCCACGTTCGCGCTCGGGGCCGCGGGGCTGTTCGTGCCGGGGCCGGCCGGCGACGTGGCGGGCTTCGTCTGGCTCGGCGTGTTCCCCGGACTGGCGTGGGTCCGGCTCCTCCTGCCCGGCGCTCCGGCGGCGACCCGGTGGACGCTGGGCGTGGTGCTGGCCCCGTTCGCCGCGTCCGTGTTCGGCTGGGCCCTGCTCCAGTCCGGACAGCCGCTTCCGGCCGCGGCCCGGCTGGTGGCCGTCGGGAGCTGGCTGCTGTTCGCGAGCGGGGAGGCGCGCGCGCTCGTGGAGCCCGCCGCCGGCCCCGGCGACGCGCCGGCCTCGCGCGCGGCGTGGGCGTGGGCGGTCGCGGCGGCCGCGTTCGTGGCGCTGCCGCTCCTCGCCTCGCCGTGGGTGCGGGTGCGGAGCGACACGTGGGTTCACGCCGGGATCGTGTGGGAGATCGCGACGCGTGGCGTGTGGCCCGAGGACCCGCGCCTCGCCGGACATCCGCTCGCGTACGTGTGGTTCTACAACCTGTTCATCGCGCTCGCGAGCTCGTTGCGCGCCGATCCACGCCCATTCACGACCATGGCCACGGCCAACGTCGTGTGGATCGGCGCACAGGTGTGGCTGGCCTGGCAGCTGTCATGGCTCGTGTGGCGGGAGCACCGCACGGCGCGCCCGGCGCTCCCGCTCCTCCTCACCGGACTCAACGCGGGGGCGCTCCTGCTGTGGCCGCTCTGGTTCCTGCGCGCGTTCCGGGGCGAGGTGCGCGGGGCGGCCGAGGTGGCGCGCATCTGGGAAGGCGCCGCCTGGGACCGCACCGACGTCCTCTACCAGCTCCGCGCGCCGTTCGCCTGGATGGTGAACAGCTGGGACAAGTTCACGATCGGCACGGCGCTCGGCTACGCCTACCTGCTGCTGTTGGTGTCGCTGTGGGCAGGCGGCCGCTGGCTGGCCGCGGGCCGGGAGGAGCGCCCCGAGGGTTCGCCGCCGGCGTGGCGCTGGCTGCTCGTGGCGGCGTGCGCCGCGGCAGGCATGATGCTCTTCCACAGCGTCGTCGGCCTGTCCGCCGTGCCCGTGGGAATCGCGGCGTGCGCGGCCCTGGCGCTGCTCGGCGCGGGCCGGCGCGAGCTCGCGGATCCGCGTCGCGCGCTGGCGCTGGCGGGCGCGCTCGCGGCAGGGCTCGCGCTCACGCTGCCCTACTTCCGGATGATGATGCGCGGCTGGCAGGCGGACCGGTCGGGGTTCGAGCACCACTACCTTCGATTCGGGTGGGAGATGCCGTGGACGCTGGTCACGGCCTGCGGGCTGGCCGCGTGGGCGGCCATGGCCGGCGTACGGCGCGTGGTCGCCGAGGGCCGGGTCGCGGGCGTGTGGCTCGTGGCCTGGACCGCGGCCATGGTCGGCTTCGCGCTCTTCGTCCACCTCCCGGAATCCAACGAGGTGAAGTTCGTCTGGCAGGTGTTCGCGCCGCTCGCGATCCTCGGTGCGGCCGGCCTGCCGGGGTTGCTGGCGGCGTGGCGCGCACGGCTCGGCCGCATCGGGGCGGCGCTCGCGGTGGGTGTCGCGTTCGTCCTGCCTTCCGCCCTGTTCCTGCGCGGGTTCCTGGCGGATCCGTCGGCCGCCGCGGCGCCGGAGACGCGCCGCGCCCCGGGCGATCGCGATCTGTACGCCTGGGTCCGCAGCGCGACGCCGGCGCGGGCGGTGTTCGTGGACAACCGCTCGCGGGACGTTCTGCTCGTGGAGGGACGCCGCCGGCTGCTGGCCGGCACGCCGCACCCCGCCGAGCGCACGGCGTTCTCCGTCTCGGAGCTGGCCCGCCGTCGCGAAGTGATGGCGGATCTCTTCGGCCCGGCGACCGGGCTCGACCGGGATGTCGAGCTCCTGGACGCGCTCGGGGCCCCGGTGTACGTGCTCTACCGGATCGAGGACTTCCCGGACGCCGCCCCGTGGACCGCGCTCGAGGCGGACAGCGCGCGGTTCGAGCGCGTCTACGCCACCCCGACCCATCGCGTGTACCGTCGCCGGCCGTGAGCCCCAGGTTCCCCCACCGCGCGGCGTTCTCGTTCGACATCGAGGACTGGCACCACAGCGAGCTGCACCGCGTGGGCGACGCCCGGCCCGAGGAGAGCATCGTGGAGCGGGGCACCGAGGCCATCCTCGACCTGCTCGCCCGCCACGGTTGGCGGAGCACGTTCTTCGTCCTGGGCGACGTGGTCCGCGCGCACCCCGGGCTCATCCGCCGCATGGTGGACGAGGGGCACGAGCTGGCCTGCCACGGCATGTCGCACCGGCCGGTGTGGCGCGCGGACCCGGCCTCGTTCCGGGCGGAGCTGCGCGAGTTCCGGGCCGCGGTCGAGGGCGTGCTGGGCTCGTTCCCGGTCATCGGCTTCCGCGCGCCCACGTTCAGCATCGACCGCTCGAACGCCTGGGCGCTCGACGTGCTGAGGAGCGAGGGATACCGCTACGACAGCAGCGTGTTTCCGATGAAGGTGAAGCTCTACGGCACGCCGGGGGCTCCGGTGGGCATCTACCGGCCGTCCCGCGAGGACCTCCGCGATCACGACCCTCGCGGCGAGCTTGTGGAGTTCCCGGTGGCGATCGCCGAGTTCCAGGGGGTCCGCTTCCCGGTGGGTGGCGGGTTCTACCTGCGCGCGCTGCCGCTGTGGGTGTTCCGCGCCGGGCTGGACTTCATCCTGCGGCACCGGCCGTTCGTGCTCTACCTGCATCCGCGCGAGGTGGCGCCGGAGGCACGCCGGCTGCCGCTCGACCCGGTGAACGGGTTCATCACGTACGTGAACCTGCACACCGTGATGACCAAGCTCGAGCGGCTGTTCGAGCGCTACGAGTGGACGACGATGCGCGAGATCCTCGAGAAGGAGGGGTGGTTGTAGGGCTCGAGCGGGCGGCGGTGGCGCCGTCGGCTCTCGCGGCGCGGCCACCGCCGCGGCCTCACCCCCGCTTGGCCAGGACCTCCCGCAGCAGTGTCGCCAGGGCCTCGTGGATGACCTCGGGGGCGTGGTGGGCGGCGGCCCAGGCGCGGGCGCGGCGGCCCTCGTCGCGGCGCAGTGCGGGGTCGGCGAGCCGGCGCTCGATCTCGCGCTCCCAGGCGTCGTAATCGTCGCGGCAGGCGCCGAGCCGCTCGCGCTCGACGATGCCGTCGGGGTCGAAGCACGAGACCGCGGGGAGCGCGCGGGCCCAGCATTCGAGCAGCGTGTTCGGGAAGCCCTCGGCGGGCGAAGTGTGCGCGAACAGCGCGGCGCCGGCGAGGAACGCGCCCACCTGCTCGTGCGGAAGCGTGCCCTGCACCGATAGGTTCGGGATCGCCGCGGCCCTCTCGCGCACGCGCCGGTACTCCGCATCGCCCTGCGGCGGGCCGGGCACGACGCCCGCCATGCGACAGGGCACGTCCGGGTGGCGTTCGGCGAAGCGCACGAACCAGTCGGGACGCTTGCCGGCGCGGTATGTCGAAAGCCAGGCGAGACCCGCGCCAGCGCCGCAGTCGCGCACCTCGGTTTCGGGCGGGATCGGGACCGAGTTCATGAGCACGGTCGAGCGCAGGCCGAAGTCGGCGAGCAGCCGTTCCTGCTGGGCGCGCGTCTGCGTGACGATGGCGTCCGCGCCGCGCATCGCGCCGCGCACGAGCAGGCGGTCGCGCGGACCGTGCACGTCGGGCAGCTCGCGGCGAACGTCGTGGTCGTGGCCCGTGAGCCACACGAACCGCCGCCGTCGCGCACGCGCCACGGCGTGGACGAGTCCCGCCCACATCGAGCCGCCCCGGAACAGGTACACGTCCGCATCCGCGCGCCACAACGCCGAGAGGCCGAGCGTGAGCCGCGGGTGGAAGAAACGCAGGACAGGGATGCCGCCCGCGGGCGGGTACGCCTTGTGCAGGGTGAGCCCGTCCACCACGAACGGGTCCGGCTGCCCGTAGTCGCAGGTGATCACGCGCACGTCGAAGCCGCGGCGCGCGAGCCCGCGGCCGAGGTGCGCGAGCTGGACCTCGATGCCGCCCGCGAACGGCACCCGGCCGCCGCTCACGACCGGGTAGAGGAACTCGGCGAACATCGCCACCCGCGGCGCTCGGCTCACGCGCGCCGCCAGCGTTCGAGAAGCGTCTCCAGCCTGGGCTGGACGCGCGACCACTCGAAGCGCTCGGCCGTGGCCCGGGCCCGATCCCCGAGCCGCTCGCGCCACGGCGCGTCGCCGGCCAGGCGGGTGAGCACGCTCGCCAGCGCCTCGGCGTCGCCGGCGGGCACGATCACGCCGTTCTCGCCGTCCACGACCAGATCGCGCGTCCCGGCGCAGGCCGTGGCCACGACCGGCCGGCCGTGCGCCATGCCCTCGAGCAGCACGTTGGGGAGCCCCTCACCGCGGCGTGCGGCCAGCACGACCGCGCCGGCGCCGGCATAGATCGCGGCCAGCTCCTCACGGCTCACGTGCCCGGCGAAGCACACGTCGGCCGCGAGCGCGCGGGCGCGGGTCTCGAGCGCGGCGCGCTCGGGCCCCTCGCCCACGATCGTCAGCGGACGCGCGGCGCGCGCGCAGGCCGCGATCACCACGTCCATCCCTTTGTCCGCGATCAGTCGTCCCACCGTGACGACGCGGCCGTCGTCCGGCCGCGGACCCCGCGGCGGCAGCTCGAGCCCGTTCTCGACCACCTCCAGCCGCTCGCGCACCCGCGGCGCGAGCCGCGGCGCCACACGTTCCAGCTCGGCCAGCAGGTCGGCGCGGTTCGCCTCGCTCTGCACCAGCACGCCCGCGGCCGCGGCCCAGACGCGCGGCGAGAGGGCGCGCATGAGCGCCGAGTCTCCGAGCCGGTACTCCGCCTCGCCGCGGATCCACACGGCCGCCGGGATGCCGAGCCGAGCGCCGGCCCGCGTCCCGGCGAGGCCCGAGACGAACGTCTGGAAGCAGAGCAGGAGCTCCGGCCCCGGCTTGATCCGCGCGAGCGCGCGCTCGATGCCCACGACGTCCGCGACGGTCCTCCAGCCCGGCACGCGCGAGACCGGCAGTCGCACGATCTCGAATCCGTCCCGGGACTCGCGCCCGGGCCGCCGTTCGTGGTCGGCGCGCGTGACCACCGTCACCTCGTGTCGGCCGGCCAGCCGCCGGGCCCAGCCCTCGGCCTGGAGCTCGGCGCCGCCGTAGGCCGCCGGCGGGAAGTGCCCGATCAGGACCGCGAGTCGCACGCGTCAGTCCTTCGCCAGCGCCGCGACGGCCGGGTGCAGCGGATACGGACCGTCGGTGGGCGCCACGAGCTCGGAGCGCGGCCGGTCGAGGTAGCAGCGCGCCCACAGCTCGAGGCAGAGGAGCGTGAACACGCGCTTCGCGCGCAGATCCTCGCGCAGATCGGCGCCCGCCAGCAGACGGGCCACGGCGCGCGGGTCGAGCCAGCCGCGGCCGCGCGTGCGCGGGTCGAGCAGCACCTCGCGCGCGAGCCGGCCGAAGTCGCCGGCGAACCAGCGCTCGAGCGGCACGCCGAAACCCTGCTTGCCGCGCGAGAGGATCGCGGGCGGGAGCCACGGTCGCACGCACTCGCGCAGCACCCACTTGCCGACGTCCCCGCGCAGCTTCATGTGGAACGGCAGCCGCGCGGCCCACTCCAGCACGTGGTGGTCGAGGAGCGGCGCACGCGTCTCCAGCGAGTTGAGCATGCTCGTGCGGTCCACCTTCACCAGCACGTCGTCGGTCATGTAGGTGAGCGCGTCGAGCGCGGCCAGCGCGGGCACCTCGCCCAGCGTGCGCGCCGCGCGCGCGTGGAGCGCGCGCGAGACCGCCCACGGCTCGTGCGCCGCGACCGCCGCGCGCATCCCCTCCGAGAGCACCGCGCGCCGCTCGCGCGGCGGGAAGTGCGACATCGCCTCGAGGTGCCGGTCCACGGGGCGCATCGCGGCGCGGCGCAGCCGGCGGCCCAGCGGGTGATCGCCCGGAAGCCAGGCGCCGGGCACGCCGAGCGCGCGCCGCAGCGCCCACGGGACCGCGTCCACCCGCGCGTAGGACCGGGCCCACGGGTAGGTGGTGTAGCCGGCGAACGCCTCGTCGCCGCCGTCGCCCGAGAGCGCGACCGTGACGTGGTGGCGCGCCATCTCGGAGACGTGGAACGTGGGGATCATGGACGCGTCGGCGAACGGCTCGTCGAGCCCCCACACGAGCCGCGGCAGGAGCTCCAGCGCCCGCGGCCGCACGATGAGCTCGTGATGCTCCGTGCCGAGGTGGGCCGCCACCGCGCGCGCGTGCTCCAGCTCGCTCACGTCCGCGTCCTCGAATCCGATGCTGTACGTCTTCACGCGCGCGGGCGAGACCCGGGTCATGAGCGCGACCACCGCGCTCGAGTCGATGCCGCCGGACAGGAACGCGCCGAGCGGCACGTCGGACATGAGCCTCACGCGCACGGCCTCGCGCAGCCGTTCGCGCAGCCCTTCGACGGCGTCGCGGTCCGAGATCGAGGGGTCGGGCGTGAACGGCAGCTCCCACCAGCGCTCGACGCGCGGCCCGCGCTCGTCGCACACCAGACGGTGGCCGGCGGGCAGCTTGCGCACCCCCGCGAGGATGCTGCCGGGGGCGGGCACGTACTGGAACGTCAGGTAGTCCGCGATCGCGGCCGGGTCCACGTCGCGCGGAACCGAGGGGTCCGCGAGCAGGCTCTTCAACTCGCTCGCGAACACGATCCGCCGGCCGTCGTCGTGCCAGTAGAGCGGCTTCTTGCCCGCCCGGTCGCGCGCCAGCAGCAGCGTGCGCCGTCCCGAGTCGTGGAGCGCGAACGCGAACATGCCGCGCAGGTCGTCCACCAGCGCGGGGCCCTTTTCCTCCCACAGGTGGAGCAGCATCTCGACGTCGCTCCTGCCGCGGAAGCGGTGCCCGCGCGCGGCCAGCTGCGGCATGACCTCCGGCCAGTTGTAGAGCTCGCCGTTGAACACCACGTGCACCGTGCCGTCCTCGTTGGCGATCGGCTGGCGACCCCCGGGCGAGAGGTCGACCACCGCGAGCCGGCGGTGGCCGAGCGCCACCGGCCCCTCCGCCCAGACGTCGGCGTCGTCGGGTCCGCGGTGGCGCTGGGCGCGCGCCTGCGCTTGCACGAGCCGCGCGTCCGCCTCGCCACCCCGGTACCAGAACACGCCGTTGATGCCGCACATGCTCAGCGTCCTCCCCCGCCCACGACCTGGAGCCGGCCCACCTCGAGGCCGTCGAGGAGGTCGTCGTCGCTCAGCAGGTCGCGCAGGCGCAGGTTGGGGTAGTGCGGCTGGCGGGTCATGGCCACCTTCACGGTGTAGTCACCCGGGGCCACGTCGTGCGGGACGACGATCCGGAACGCGTCCAGCACCACCTCATCCACCGCCCAGTGGTCCACGCCATAGGCTCCTCCGGTCGGGAGGTGGTCGGCGCGGAACCGGTAGCGCTCGCCGCGCTGGCGCTCGACCAGCTTCCGCCAGGGCTTCGAGACCGCGGCCGGGGCGCGCGGGACGCCCGCCGGCAGCGCCCGGTCGAAGCGCACCGAGACGCGGTAGGCGCCGGGATCGAGCCGTCCCCCGGCGCGCCATTCGATCCGCCCCGCGAGCGTGTCGCCGCGCGCGGCCTGCGTCGCGCCGAGGCGGAACGCGACCAGGCCCGGGAGGCCCGACCCCATCGGCCGCGGCCGGTCGTTGCGGTTCGCGGGGCGCACGACGGCGCGTGGCGTGGCGCCGCCCTCGAGCAGCTCCAGCTCGGGGCGGTGGATGACGTACACGGTGAACCGGTCGCGCTCGTGGACGCGCTCGAACGCCGCGGGCGCGCGCTCGAGCCGGGCGCGCGCGGCGGCGTACCATTCGCGGCTCGCGGACCAGTAGTCGAGCTGCAACGGCTCTTCGAAACGTCCGTTCAGCGCGACCGCGGTCGCGCCCCAGCGCCGCACCACGTCCGCCGTGCGCCGCCAGTCCGCCCAGGGGTCGAGCGCGTCCCGCGCGTCCAGGATGCGCGCGAGCGCGAGCGAGTCGTTCGGCGAGCTGTGCTGGTCGGCGAGGCAGGTGACCCAGTGGCGCGTGAGCATGGGCACGGCGTAGCTGGTCGCGGGATCGGACAGGATCACGGAGCCTTCGGGCAGCTCGCGGTCCATCCACGCCAGCGCGTCCGCCCAGCGTGACACGCTGGCCGGACCCGCGGCCGGCGCCGGGCCGCGGGGTGCGAAGGCGCGGACCGCGTCCGCGGCCGGGCCCGCGAGCCCGGCTACGAGCGCCGCCGCCGCGAACCCCGCCGACGCGCGCCGCCCGGATACCCACGCGTCGCGCATCGCGACCACCAGGAACGCCACCGCCGCCGACGCGGGCAGGAGCCAGGGCAGGCGCATGAGCAGGTAGCCGAGCCGCGGCTCGAGCAGCGCCGCCACGGGCGGGACGAACATGAGCACGCTCACGGCCAGCGTCGTCGAGAGCAGCGCGAGCACGGCGAGCGAGCCCGACGCGCGCCGCCACGCGAGCAGCGAGAGCGGGAACAGGATCCACGCCGGACCGAGCCAGTCCCACCACGCTCCGAACGAGACGATGCTCACTCCCGGCGCCAGCTCGAGCATGCCCTGGGTCTGGGTGTGGATGACGTTGACCGGGGCGTACGCCTGCTGGGCGCGCCAGCCCAGGTACGGCGCCAGCGCGAGCGCGCCGGCCAGCGAGCTGGCCGCGAGCCGCGCCAGCGGGCGGGACGCACCGCGATCGCGCACCAGCAGGCCGAGCCCCAGCGCCGCGAACGTGATCGCGAACTGGATCGCGCCGAACACGTGCACGAGCACCGTGCCGAGCGCGAGCCCCACGAACGCGAGGCGGGTGCGGGCCGTGCGCTGCTCGAGGTCCTGAAGCAGCGCCGCGAGCGTGGCCAGCGCGAGCTGGTCGGCGAGCTTGGTGGCGAACACCGCCTCGGCCAGGTACTGGGTGCCGAGCCCGCCCCCGTAGGCGAGCAGCAGTCCCCACGCCCCCGCCGCGGCCGCGAGCCCGCCGCCCAACAGGAACGCGAACGCGGCCGCATTCAGCACGAAGAGCGGGGCGAGGAGCGCCGCGAGCCCGCGCCAGGCGTCCACCGGGTCCACGCGCGCGAGCGCGCACAAGGCCGCCACGCCCGGGTGCCAGAGACCCTTGCGCGGGTCCACGCCCGCGCGACCCGCGTCGCGGAAGAACGCGTCCGCCGGGAACGCGTCGCCGCCCGCGAGCATGCGGCGGATGGTGCCGAGGTGGTCGGGCGAGTCGCTGTAGGCGGTGAGCGGCGGCGGGGAGCCCGCAACGTGCACGAACGCGAAGAACGCGGCGAGCGCGATGGCCAGGAGCGCGCCGCGCCCCAGCGCCGGGGCCGGCCGCCGCTCCCGCGGCGCCACCACCGCCGCGGCGAGCCAGGGCAGCACCGCCCACGGCGCGCCGGCGAGGCCGAGCACGATGAACGGGAGCGCCGCGACGCGTGTCAGCAGCGCGCCGACGCCCCACCATGCGAGCCCCAGCCCGAGCGCCCAGCCGGCGGCGAGCCCCGAGCCGCCCGGCGGCTGCACGCCGATCGCCCGCAGCCAGCCGAAGCCGGGGAGCAGCACGAGCACGCCGAAGGCGAGCGCCAGCCGAAGCGGCCCCGGCCAGCCCGCGAGCGCGCCGTGCTCGAGCAGGAGCGCGACGAGGAGCCCCGCGGCGGGCGGCAGCGCGCCGGCCAGGCGAGCGGCGCTCATCGCGGCTCCTCGGGGGGAACCGGGCCGCGGCCCGCGAACGGGAGCCGCCACTCCGCCACGAGCGCCCGGAAGCCGATCCCGCGCGCGAACGGGGCCACGGCCACGAGGTAGCCGGCGGCGAACACGCCCGAGGCCGCGACCAGGCGCGCGAGGAGCGCCCACGTGAACCCGCCGGCGTCCGCCGGGAGCAGCCAGCGGGCCGAAGCCCAGGCCGCGAGCGCGCCGATCGCGGTCGGCGCGAGGCAGCGCGCCAGCAGGCCCGCCATGCGCGGGACCGCGTGGCCCAGGCCGAACCACGCCAGCGACATGAGCACTGCTCCGCTCACGAGGTAGGCGAACGAGGCCGCGCCGGCGACGCCGGAGAGCCCGCCGCTCCAGCGCAGGGACAGCAGCTGGAATCCGCCGGAGAGCGCGCTGAGGAACACGGCCGCGGGCACGAGGATGATGCGCCGGCCGACGGTCATGAGAACGATCGAGCCGAACGCGCTGAGCGCGAGGCCCGTGGCGCCGAACGCGAGCACCTGCAGAGGCGGCACGCAGGCGTCGTAGCGCGGCAGCAGAGCGTGCACCAGGTCGCGCGCCCACAGCGCGCACAGCCCGGCGAGCAGAGGCAGCCCGAGCGCCACGCCGCGCACGAGCCGGTCCACGCGCTCCCGGATCGCCGCGGGGTCGCCGCCCGCCTCGCTGAACCGCTTCACCAGCTGCGGATAGCTCACGTAGGCGAGCGAATCGGGGATCGCCATGAGCAGCGTGAGCACGTTCACGGACAGGCCGTAGTACCCGAGCGCCTGCGTGCCGAGGAAGCGCAGGACGACGATGCGGTCCAGGTTGCGCATCACGATGCTGCTCGCGCTGAACACGTACAGCGGCAGCCCCACCTGGACGAGGTCGAGGGAGTCGGTCGCCGCCGCGGGCCACAGCGGGATCACGCGCCGGCCGCGATGGACCACGAACACGAACGCCACCAGGCACCCGGCGAACCAGCCCCACAGCAGGCCCCAGCGCCCGAACCACAGCATGAGGACCAGCCCGAGCCCCGAGCCGAGCAGGCCCTGCAGCACGAACCAGCGCTTGAGGCCGCCGATGTCACCGTGCGATCGCAGGATGCTGGTGCCGACGTAGGCGAGGTTCACGAGCAGGACGCAGGCCATCGCGAGCGACAGCCCGGACAGGTTCCAGAAGTCCCGCATGCGGCTGCTGCCGACGGAGGCCCAGCCGAGGCCGAACGCGCTGAACAGCAGCGTGAGCAGGATCACGTTGAACAGCGCCGCGCGCTTGAGCCGGGCGACCCGTTCCGGGTCCTGCTCCACCAGCCGCGACGGCACGAGCTGGTCGAGGCCCTGCTGCGTGCCGAGCGGCGCGAGCGCGCCGTAGTCCATCATGAGCTGGAGCGCGTTCCAGGCTCCGAACGACGTGGGGTCGAGCAGCTTCGCGGCGAGGAAGCCGCGCGCCATGCTCATCGCGCGAACGAGGTACTGCGTGAACGCGAGGCCGAGGGAATCCCGCGTGAACTTCCGGCGCAGGGGGTTCAATCGGGGCTCAGTCGCGCGCGACCGCGGTTGGCGCGGCGTGGAGCCGCGGGCTTAGACTGCGCGGCGTGCGTCCGACCTCCACGGGCTCCACCGCGCGGCTCGCCTCGCAGGGCGGCACGCCTGTGCGCGCCGAGTTCCTGCCGCTCACCGTCCCGGACCTCGGGCCGCGCGAGCGCGAGCTCGTCCTGGAGACGCTCGACTCGGGCTGGATCACGACCGGCCCGCGCGCGTTCGAGCTGGCACGCCGCATCGCGGCGCTCGCGAACGCGCGGCACGGGGTGGCGCTGAGCAGCGCGACGGGGGCGCTCCACCTGGCGCTCGAGGCGCTCGGCGTGGGACCCGGCGACGAGGTCATCACCACCCCGTACACGTTCGTCGCCACCGTCAACGTCATCGAGCACGTGCGCGCGACGCCGGTGCTGGTGGACATCGAGCCCGACACGCTGTGCCTGGACCCCCGCCGTGTCGCCGAGGCGGTGACCCCCCGCACGCGCGTCGTGCTGGGCGTGGACTACGCCGGGCATCCGTGCGCGTACGAGGCGCTGCGAGAGGTCACGCGCGACCGGGGCATCCGCGTCGTGAACGACGCCGCGCACGCGCTCGGCGCCGCGTGCGGCGGGCTGCCGGTGGGCTCCGGCGCGCTCGCCGACGCCACCGCGTTCTCGTTCTACGCCACCAAGAACCTGACCACCGGCGAGGGTGGCGCGCTCGTGACCGACGACGCGGCGCTGGCCGAGCGCGTCGCGAACCTGTCGCTCCACGGCATGGATCGCGACGCCTGGAAGCGCTACGGGGCCGGCGGCTCCTGGTACTACGAGGTCACCGCGGCGGGCTGGAAGTACAACCTCCCGGACCTGCTGGCCGCGATCGGGCTCGCGCAACTCGAGCGGTTCGAGGCCGGCCAGCGCCGCCGCAACGAACTGGTCGAGCGCTACGATGCGGGGCTCGCCTCCGTCCCCGAGGTGCGGCGGCCGCGCGCCCGGCCCGGGGTGACGCATGCCTGGCACCTCTACCCGATCGCGCTCGAGCTCGAGCGCCTCCGCGTCGACCGGGCGCGGTTCATCGAGGAGCTGCGCGCCGAGAACATCGGAACCAGCGTGCACTTCATCCCGGTCCATCAGCACCCGTACTTCCGCGGGCGGCTCCGCCTCCCCTCCACGGGCCTGCCCGTGGCCGAGGACGCGTACCGGCGCGCGATCTCGCTGCCCCTGTTCACGCGCATGACCGACCGCGACGTGGACGACGTCGTGACCGCGGTCGCGCGCATCGCCGCCGCGCATCGGCGCTAGAGTCAAGCGGTCTCCCCGCGCCCGGCCTGTCCGAGCGCGCGCAGCGTGAGGCCCTCGCGGTTCAGGAACACCAGCCCGACCGCGGTGATCGGAAGCCACTGGCTGAAGAAGTAGAACCACGAGAACGGCACGGACTGCGCCTTTCCCACGGCGAACAGCCCCAGCCCCGCCGTGCAGGCGATGTTGAGCGTGCCGATGTAGCCCGGCGCGGCCGGCACCATGATGCCGATGGACGTGATCACGAGCATGACGAGCCCGGCGTACCAGGGCAGGTGGATGTCCAGCGACCACAGGCTCACGGCGAGCGCGAACGCGAAGCACAGGAGCATCGTGAACGAGATCGCGAACACGATCGCGAGCCGGCGCAGGTCGCGGAACAGCCCCAGCCCCTCGAGGAACCGCTCGAACATCTGACTCGCCCGTTCGCGTGCCGCCCCCGGCAGCGGAGCCGTGACGAGCCCGAGCACCGCCTGCGCCAGGCGCCGGCTGCGCTCGACCGCGATCACCAGCACGGTCAGGCCCACGCACAAGGCGATGAGCAGCCGGGCGCCCCACTGCACCAGCCGTCCGGCCTCGGTGTTCTCGGCGATCGGGTGGACGAGCATGCTCACCCCGAAAATGCCGAGCAGGGTCAGCATGTCCACCGCGCGCTCGACCACGACGGTGGCGAACAGCGTGGTCTTGGACAGCCCCTCGCGTCGCGCCAGCGCCCACGGGCGGACGAACTCCCCCAGCCGGAACGGCAGCACGTTGTTCGCCATGAACCCGATCATGGTGGCGCTGAACAGCGAGCCGATGCGGAGCCGGCGGCCGGCCTGGATGAAGTAGCGCCAGCGCAGCGCGCGCAGCCAGAAGCCCGCCAGCGTGACGAGCATGGCCAGCGCGAAACCGACCGCGTTCGCCCCGCGCAGGGCGTGCAGCACCTCGCCGAGGCGCACGTCCCGCATGGACAGCCACACGCACAGCGCCGAGACCGCGACGCCGAGCAGGAGCTGCAGCACCCGGGTCACCGTGGGGCGCCCTCCCGGTCGGCGCGCAGCCCCTCCACCTCGTGCCGGAGGAGCGCGAGCTCGCGCGTGAGCGCGTGGTTCTCGTAGCCCAGCCGCGACAGCTTGAGCGACAGGTAGAGCAGCATCGCGAGAGAGAACGCGAGCCCGAAAGCGAACGTGGTGGACGACTCGCCGTAGAACCCGAGCGCGCCCGTGATCCACGTCAACAGAGGGGTCGAGAAGCCGAGGATGGCGATCACCGTGGTGGCGATCACCCACAGCAGCGAGTACTCCTCGGACAGGCGGCGCCGGCGGACCAGGTCGAGCACGAACAGCACGAGCAGCACCGCGCCGAGCGCGGTGATGAGCTGGGTTCGGGACAGGAACACGGCGGGTCTCCTCCTTGCGGGTCCGGCGGGGTCAGATCGGCCGGCGGATCAGGGCCATCAGCGACGCGAGTAGGTTCTTGTACGGGTAGTAGAGCTGCTTGCCGAGCGTGTAGAACGAGCGGCCCGCGTGGCGTTCGCGCATGACGACGGGCACCTCGTCGAGGCGGAAGCCGCGGCGGGCGAGCGCGATGAGCAGCGGCGCGTCCGGGAAGTCCTTCGGGAAGTCGTGCTGGCACACCCGCATGACCGCGCGGCCGTAGGCGCGGAAGCCCGACGTCGTGTCGGAGATCGGCCGCCCCAGCGCCAGGCGTACGACGCCGCTGAACAGCAGCATGCCGAGGCGGCGGTTCCACGGCGCACGGTAGCCGGTCGCCGAGACGAAGCGGGAGCCGATGCACACGTCGCAGCGGCCCGCGAGCACAGGCGTCACCAGCGCGGACAGGTAGGCGGGATCGTGCTGGCCGTCGGCATCGAGCTGCACGGTCACGTCGTAGCCGCGCGCCACCGCCCACTGGAACCCGGTCTGGAGCGCGCCGCCGACCCCCAGATTCACCGGGTGTCGCACCACCGCCACGCCGGCCTCGCGCGCCACGCGCGCCGTGTCGTCGCGGGAGCCGTCGTCCACGACGAGCACTTCCACTCCCGGCGCGCGGGCGCGGACCTCGGCCAGCGTCCCGGGGAGGCTCTCCTCCTCGTTGTGCGCCGGCACCACGACGAGCACTCGCGCGGGGTTCACGCGGTCCTCCGGGGCCCGAACAGACGGGCGAGCGGATCCGCCGCCCGCACGACCAGGTCACGCAGCCGCCGGGCGAACGCCATGCGCAGCCTCAGCCCGGACAGCTTCTCGAGATCGTAGCGGGTCACCAGCTGGAGCGGGAACAGGGCGATCGACGCGGGCAGCACGAGCAGCAGACGCGCGAGCAGCGAACCCGCGCTCGGGGCGCCCTCCGGCAGCAGCAGCCAGGCGAGCCCGAGCGTCGGCAGCACGAGCAGCAGCGCGCGCGTCACCACCGAGGTGCGGGCCGCGGCCGTCTCCGGCAGCACGACGGCGGCGAAGCCGAGCGCCGCGACGTAGGACACCATCGCGCCCGCCAGGTTCGCCCACGCCGCGCCGAGGCTCCCGAACCGCGGCACGATCGCCAGATAGCACGCCAGCTCCACGCCCAGCTTGAGAAGCGACAGCGCCAGCACGAGGCCCGGCCGGCGCGTGGCCTGGAACAGCATGGTGAGCGGCTGCTGCGCGGTGCGCGCGATCGGCACCAGCGCCAGGACGTGCAGGATCCCGATGGAGGGCAGGAACAGCGGGCTCCCGACGAACAGCGTGAGCTCGGGCGCGAACGAGAACAGCGTCCAGGCCACGGCGCACGCCACGACCTGCACCAGCCGGAACGCCTGGTCGAACACGTAGCCCAGCCGCTCGCGCTCCTCGCGCGTGACCAGGTGCGTGAGCGAGGGCAGCAGCGATGAGGGCACCGTGTAGGCCAGCTCCACGAACCGCTCGATGGTCTGGAACGCGAACGTGTAGTAGCCGAGATGCGTGGCGTCGAGCACCTTCGCGAGCAGGACCTTGCCCAGGTTCTGACCGGACAGGAACGCCGCACGCGCCCCGAGCAGCGGCACGCAGTAGCCGAGCATCTGCCGCAGCATGCCGGGCCCCGGCTCCGGACCGGCGGCGCCGGGGCCCGCGCCCGAGGCTGCGGCCGCGCGTCGCGCCACGGTCCAGGCCGCGCCCGTGACCGCCACCGCCTGCACGACCGCCAGCGCCGCGAGGCCGACCGCGAGCGAGGCCAGGCCCTGCTGGCTCCACCACAGCAGTCCGACCATCACGGTCTTGAGGAGGTGGAAGAGGACCGAGAGACCGCTCACCCACTCGTAGCGCTGCAGGCCGAAGAGCAGCGAGCGGCCGGTCGTGGCCAGCCCGTCGGTCGCCACCGTGAGCGCGAGGATGGGCAACAGGACGGCGAGCGGCGGCATGTCGAACTGGACGGCGAGCGCCGGCGCGAGCAGCAGAAGCGCCAGGCTCGCCAAGGCGCCGAGCCCGAGCTTGACGCCCACCGCCAGCAAGTGGGCGCGGCGGAGCAGGTCGAAGCGCCCCCGGGCCTGGTACTCCGCGGCGAAGCGCTCCAGGAACATCTCCAGGTTCCCGGTCGTGATCGTGGCGAGCCCGGTGATGGCGAGCGCGAGCGTGAGCATCCCGTAGTTCGTGGGGCCCAGCCAGCGCAGCATGAGCGCGAAGTAGAGCATCCCCGACGCCAGCGCCGCGGTCTTCTCGGCCGCGAGGTAGAACGCCCCGCGCGTGACGTGCTGCGCGATCTCGCCCCGCTTCACGCCGCACCCGTCCGCGCCGCGGCACGGCTCGCGTCCAGCTCGCGCTCGAGGAACCCGCGCAGGTGCGCCAGGTGCGTGACGCCGTCCGGGAGCGCGCGATTGGAGGCGAGCAGCCCCGGCATGTCCGCGTGCGCCGGGTCGTAGCCGTGCATCGCGGCCACCCGGTCCCTGCCCATGAACGAAGGCAGCATCAGCGCCCCCGGCCGCAGCAGGAACACGTCCTCGCCGTAGCGGTCGTCCGCGAAGTCGGCCCCCTCGCGCGCCAGGTCCTCGCGCGCGAGCCAGCGCCCCGCGGGCTCGCAGGCGAGCGCCGCGCGCACGCCGTCCCTCGCGGCCGGATCGCGCCACCAGAAGCGCGCCATGGTGGAATCGAAGAACGCGAGGTAGTCCCGCCCGCGGCGCCAGCGGAGCCCGGCGAGCCGGCCCATCACGTCCACCGTCGCGTCCACGTCCACCATGCCGTGGTCCGAGCACAGGTAGAGCCACGCCTCGCGCCCGGCGCGCGCGGCCGCCGCGTGCGCGCGCTCGAACCACTCCGACCACTCCTGGAGGCTCTCGCGCACCGACGCCCCGCGCGAACCCTCGCGATGCAGCCGGGCATCGAGCACCGCCGAGTAGAGGAACAGCAGGTCCTCGCGCCCCTGCTCGAGGCACGCGAGCGCCTCGCGGCGCGCGTCCGGCTCGGGATGCCGCCAGTTCCAGCCGCGCCACGGCACCCCGCGGCGTTCGAGCGCGTCCCACAGCGAGTCCACCGGCAGCCCGCCGGGCGCGAAGATGTCCGCGCGCTCGGGCAGGTCGAACGCGGCCAGCTCCTCGCGCGGCACCTCGTAGAGGTCGAAGTAGCCCCGCACGCCGCGGCGCGCGACCTGCGCCGTGAGCCAGCGGCCGAGCCGCCAGCTCCGCCGCAGCCGGCCCGGGAGCCAGCGCAGCCGCTCGAAGCCGCGGAACACGCCGCCCGCGCCGGCGCGCCGGTACATGAGCCAGCGGCCGTGCTCGCTCGGCAGGCGGCCGGTGAACGCCGTGGGGAGCGCGCCGGAGCTGAACCCGAGGATGGTCGCGAGCGGCCGCCGCTCGGTAAGCCGCGGCGCGAATCCGGGCAGCGAGCGCGCGAGCGTCCAGCCGAGCGCGTCCACCAGCACCACGACGAGCACGGGCCTCACGGCCTCCCCCCCGCCGCGATCGGCACGGAGCGACCCCACGCGGCGAGCACGAGGCGCGCCGCCCCGGCGAACGAGCCGGGGCCGCCGCATCCGAGCCGGCGGAGCGCCCGGAGCGCCCCGAGCGGGAGCGGAGGCTCGCCGCCGGACTGGGCCGCGGCGAGAAGCAGGACCGCGGCGCAGCCGTTCCGGCGGAGCGCGGGGGATCCCGCCAGCGCGTGGGCGAGGCGCGCCACGAGCCCGTCCGGCCACCGGCCGTCCCGCGAGGACTCTCGCGCCGACGCGCCTGCGCCCGGCTCACCCGGCGCGTGCGCGAGCGCCCGGCGGAGCCGCCGGCGCAGGGGCTCACGCGCGGCCGACGCGGCGGCGAGCTCCCACGGCTCCGACGCGGGGTCCGCGCCGGGGGCCTGTGCCCACCACAGCACGGCCCACGCGCGGACGACGGCCTGCCACTCGCGACGGAACGCGGGCTCGTCCACCGTTCGCGCGAGCCCGGCGCGCGCGGCGAGCGCCTCGCGCCAGGCCGGCTCGACCGACTCCCAAGCCGCGGCGAGCCACGACGGCGTGCGTGCCGGCGCCCCGAGCGCGAGGGCCCGCGCCACGCGTTCCGAGAGCGGGCCCGGCAGCTCCCCGGCCATGAGCGTGCGCGAGGCGGCCAGCTCGAGCGCGGTCTTGTGCACGGCGTGGCGGGCGCGCAGGCCGGAGAGGCCGGGGCCCCACGTGAGGTGCGCCCACAGCAGCTCGAACGCGCGGTTCTCCAGCAGCAGCCGCCGCTCCTCGATCCCGATGTCGGCCGGCGCCCAGCGCGGCAGCCCGGCGAGCACCGCCGGGTCCCCGAGGAGCACGCGGCCGGATCGCGCCAGCTCCACCGTGCCGGGCCGCGCCGGCATCCGCGCCAGACCGGCCCGCGTCACGAACGCCACCTCGAGCGGGCCCGCGAGCCCCGCCTCGCGCAGGGGCTCGACCAGGCCGGGCGCGGCCGCCGAGCGCCGGCGTGCGGCGGCCTGCGCCGCGGCCTCGTCGCGCACCACCGCGTAGAGGTCCAGGTCCGAGAGCGATACACGCCGGCCCTGATGCTCGGCCCACGCCGCCTCGCCGGTCGCGTGGCTGCCCGAGAGGACCAGCGCCTCGAGAGCCGCCCCGGCCCAATCGCGCACCGGCGGCAGGGCCACCGCGAGGACGGCGGAAAGGCCGGAGCCCGTGCCCGGCTCGAGCCGGTCCACGGGCTCCGCACGCTCGCGCGGAACGGCCGTCATGCGCTCCCCCGGGCAGGACCGAGGGTGGAGCGCGGCGGCCAGGGCGTCGGGGGGATGGCCTCGCGTTCGCGGCACATGGGCTGACGACCTCAGATGCGTCGGTAGATGAACCCCGGGATCTCGTGGACGCGCCGGTTGAGCACCGTGCCCAGCACGCGGGCGCCCGACTTGCGCAGCAGGTCCACCGCGCGGGTGACCACCGGCCGCTTGACGCGTCCGGCGTGGAGCACGAGCACGACGCCGTCCACCAGGCCGGCGAGCGCCGCGCAGTCCGGCGACTCCACGACCGGCGGCCCGTCGAGGAGCACCCAGTCGTAGGCCCCGACCGCGGCCTGGAGCAGCGAGCGGATGGAGGCCGGGGCGACCTGCCCGGAGCGGACGGCCTCCTCGGTGGCGGGGACGACCTGAAGGTTCGGGGTCATGACGCCCGCCATGGCGGGCGACGCGACGCGCGTGTCGAGCACGGCGTGGCGCTGCGCCTCGTCGGCGAAGCAGCAGGGCCGGCGGGCGTTGGCGTCCACGAACAGGACGCGGGCGCTGCCGTGCGCGAGCGACTGCGCGAACTGGAGCGCGACCGTGCTCGTGCCCTCGCCGCTCTGCGCGCTCGAGAACAGGATCGAGCGCAGCGCCCTGTCGGGCAGCGCGCCCTCGAGGTTCACCCGCAGCGCCGTGGTCTCGCGGGCCGCATCCTCGGTCAGCTCGACGCCCCCCACGAGCGGCAGGCCGAACGCCTCCGTATCGCCCCGGCCGCGGCCCCATCCCGGCGCCGGCTCGGGCTCGGGCGGCAGCGCCAGCGGCGACGGCGCCGCCCGCTCCCGGCCGGACTCCCGCTTGCGGAGCGCCTCGAAGATGCGGGTCATGCGCACCCCGAGCTCATCCGTTGCGGCGACGTCGTTCCGACATGGACGCCAGCACGGGCAGGTCGAGGTACTCCTCCGCCTGGTTGGCCGTGCGCACGGTCAGGTCGAGGCCGTCCACGAAGAACGCGATCGCGAGCCCGACGAGCAGGCTGAACGCCGGGGCCAGCAGCAGGCGGACGACGTCGAGCCGGTTCGTGGGCGTGGCCACGCTCGCGGGCGCCAGCACGACGACGTTGATGTCGGCCATCGTGTTGGCGGTGATCAGCGCCTGGTCGCGCGAGTCCGAGACTTCGCGCAACCGCAGCCGCAGCGCCGCGATGTCGCCGTCGATCTCCTCCGTCTTCGTCAGCTTCGAGGGCGCGGCGCTGAGCTCCTCGCGGATGGTCGCGATCTGGCGGTCGAGCACCGCGACCTTCGACTCGAGCTGCTGCGAGCGGGACGCCGCGAGCCGCACGCGCGCGTCCACCTCCCGGCGGAGCAGGCCGCTCAGAGTCTCGAGCGTCTGGCGGGCGCCCACCACCTCCGGCGCGTCGTCGCGAAGCGTCTCGGTGAGGAACGCGATGCGGGTCTGCTGCTCGAGGAGCTTCTGCTTGAGCTGGATGAGCGCCTGCTCGTTCGTGTACTGGTTGACGCCGTCGAACGTCGGGAGGTCGATGTCGGGGTCGGCCTGCAGGCGGCGCATCGCCTGCTCCACGCTCTGCGCCGCGGCCCAGTCGGCGGCCATCTCGCTCCGCCGCGTCTCGAGCGAGCCCAGCTGTGTGAGCCAGCTCTGGGTCTGTGCCAGCGGCACCGGCACGCCGGTGGCCTCGGTGAAGCGCCGACGTTCCTCGAGCCGCTGGTCGATGCGGCGCCGGATGCTGGCGATCTCGTCGTCGAAGAACTTCAACGGCTGCTCGCTGGTCATACGGCTCTTGCGGTACTCGATGTAGGCGTCCATCACCGCCTCGCAGGCGACCTGCGAGAGCGTGGGGTCGAGGCTCACGTAGCCGATCGCCAGCACGTTGCTCTTGCCCATCACCTCGACGTCGATCCTCGCCGGGTCGAGCGTGAGCGCCCTGCCGGCGCGCCGGGACTCGGCCTCCAGCAGCTCGCGCGCGCGGCGGACGACCGTCGCGCTGCGGATGACCTGTATCTCGCTGCCGAGCTCCTGCTCCCACTCGCTGAACACCTGGCGCTCGGGCCGCAGGACCGACTGGCGCTCGCCGCGCTTGACCAGGATCCGGCCGGACGACTGGAAGTACGTGGGCGTGCTCAGCGCCACGACCAGCACGGTCGCGGTGGTGACGAGGAACAACCCGAGGATGATCCACTTGCGGCGGAACAGCACCGCGAGAAACTCGCGGGCGGTCGCCTGCCGGACGAGCGGTGTGGGATTCGCAGGGGTGTTGGGACTCATGTGGCCCTTCCGGTCACTCCCGGATGACGCGAGTCACAAAGACACGGTCGAGGTTGAACAGCTCCCAGCCGACGAGCGAGCTGGACAGCAGGTTCCCCACCGGGCTGAGGAACTGCTGGGAGAAGACGTTCAGGTTGCCGATGGTCGAGCGCGGGACGAAGACGATGTCGTGGCGCCCCACGACGGCGTCGGCGAGGTCGTCGCCCTTGAGCAGGCGGTCGAGGCGGATGCGCGAGACCGAGACCGTGCGGGCGCCGTCGCGGTGGAACAGCAGCACGCTGTTGCGCGCGGCGTCGTCCTTGAGGCCGCCGGCGGCGCTGATCGCCTGCATCACGGTCACGAACGGCCCGGCCGGGAAGCTGCCCGGGCGCTCGACGCGCCCGAGCACGTGCACGACGTTGCCCGAGACCTCGGAGACGTTCACCACGACGCGCGGCAGCTTGAGGTCGGCGGACAGCAGCGCCACGATGTTGCGCTGCAGCTCCATCGGGGTGAGGCCGGCCGCGATCACGTCGCCGGCGGGGAACACGGTGATGCGCCCGTCGGGCCGCACGCGCACTTCACGCACGTCCGGGATTCCGTCGGGGCGCCGCCCGAAGTCGAGCTCGAGCCTGTCCCCCGGCACGATCCGGTACTCGGGGACCCGGCTCCAGTCGAGCCCCGTGGTGTCGGCGGGTCCGATCGCAGTCACCGCTCCCGCGACGGCGGGGACGACGAGGCAGCACACGGCGAGCAGGAGAAGGATTCGACGGTTCACACGATCTCCCGGGGTTCATGGGCCGGCCGGGGCTCGCGCAGCCGAGCGGACGCGCCGGCCGGGGCGGACGGTGCGAGGGGTCGGACGCTCACGAACTCCGGGACGCGGCCCGGCTCACGCTTCGACGACAGGACCTCGAGAGGCAGGGGGTCATGCCGCGATGGAGTAGCAACGCGCGTCTCGGGAGGTCCTCCGCCAAGGATGGTCGACCGCCGGTACGCGGGCGGTCAGGGGGTGCAGCGATTATCCCCGGCGGTTCAGTCCGCGTCAACCGCCGGACGCTTCAGGCGCGGTCCGGGGCCCGGGGGACGTTGCGTCCTGCACTCCGTCCAGCTCGGCCAGGATCGCGCCGCACAGCAGGGGCACCAGGATCTCGTGATGCCCGGTGAGCGCGAGCCCGCGCGCGCCCGCGGCCCGGGTCGGGCGCTCGACGACGTTCACCCGCGGGCGGTAGTGCTGGATCTGGTCGAGGTTGACCGTGGTCAGTTCCTCGAGGCTGGCGCCCAGGTTGCGCGCCACGGCGAGCGCCTTGAGGAACACCTCCGGCATGAGCACTGCCGAGCCCACGTTGAGGACGACGGCCCCGCGAGCCCCCGCGAGCGTGCCGGCGAGGATCCGGAAATCACGCAGCGAGGTCTCGCCGAGCGCGGCGCCGTCGCAGGCCGGGTCGTAGTGGATGGTGTCGGTGCCGATCGCCACGTGGACCGTGGCCGGGATGCCGCGGCGGGCGGCGCGCGCCAGCAGGCTCGCGTCGCGGTGCGGCGCGGCAGCGGCCTCGAGCGCGGCGCCCCAGGCCTCCCCGAGCCCCGACCGGTTCCGCGCCGCCTCGACCGCCACCCGGTTCATGAACGCCCCGGTCTCCTCGACCATGCCGAACGCGCCGCTCTGGAGCTGGGCGTCCACGTCCTCCGACGTGCGGCCCGCGAGCGCGATCTCGATGTCGTGGATCGCGGTCGCGCCGTTCATGGCCACGTGGGTGACGACGCCGCGCTCGAGGAGCTGGATGAAGCAGGGCGAGACCCCGACCTTCACTACGTGCCCCCCGGCCAGCAGCACGACCGGCCGGCCGGCGCGGTGGGCCCGCACGGTCCGCGCCACCACCTCGCGGAACGCCCGGCCGGCCCACTGGTCGGGGAGCGCGGCCATGAACGCCGCGGCGGCCCGCGGGTCCAGCGGGCGCGCGAAATCCGAGACCGAGACCCGGGTCGCGCGGCCGGCCACGCGGCCCCGCGTCAGGCGGCGGAGGTCGGCCTCGCGGAAGCGGCTCACCCGGCCGCCTCGCGGATCTCCTGGAGCACCACCTTGATGGAGCCGATCATGACCTTGCTCTTCATCTGCACCGGGATGCGCCGCTCGTCGTCGGTCAGCCAGATCACGAGCCGGCCCTTGTTCTTGAAGATGCCGCCCGCCCTGAGCAGCGGCTCCACCACCACGCACTGGAACTTGCCGGCCGGCGTCTTCACCTTCTGCCGGCCCAGCACCCGGACCTCCATGGGCGCGGTCTTCCGGCTGGCGTGGTAGTCGAACGTGATGGCGCCTCCGATGGGCAGCGCCCGGAAGCGCGTGAGGTAGAAGGAGGACAGCGCGTCCTGCACCGGCCCCGTGACCGGGTAGGTCTGGCCGTTCTTGTAGCGCATCCGCAGCGAGTCCGGCTCGAACACGATGGTGTCGTTGGCCGTGTACTTCCCCTCGTGCCGGTCCTCGAAGTAGCGCCAGCTGAATCGCTCCTCGTGGTCCCACAGCGACTCGATCCGGTTGCGGACCTTGTAGATCCGGTCGAAGAACCCGTTCGACTCGGCGCGGGCCACGAGCCGCCACGCGGCCCGCCCGTTCCAGTCCGCAAGCTCGGGCACCTCCAGCCAGGCCGAGCCGGCGTGGATGAAGCCGTACTGGACCGAGAAGCGCAGCGACTCGCCGGCGCGGAACGGCTCCGGCACGGCCGGGACCGTGTCGAGCACGGCCTCCGAGCGCGTGAACGAGGCGCTGTCCGGAAGCTCCGGCTCGTCGCCGAGGCCGGCGGGCGGCGCGGCCCACGACGCCAGCAGGAGCGCCAGCGCGAGGGCCAGCCGGATCGGCGGGCCGGGAACTGGCCCCGTGCCGCGAGCCCCTCTAGAATGTCCGGTGCGGTTCGTCATGCACTCGAACAGCGCAAGTCTGGTGCCGTGCCGGGGGCGGCCATCGAGGGGGCGAATATGTCGTCGAGCCAATCACCTGTCAAACTTCGTCTTGCGCCGTCGGCGCGGCTCCGGAACGTGCCCGCCTACGCGCTCGCGCGGCTGTTTCAGGATCGCGACGCGAAGTTGCGCCAGGGCGTCGACGTCATCGACTTGGGCGTGGGGAACCCCGACATCCGGCCGCCGCGGTTGGCCCTCGAGGCGCTCCAGGCGGCGCTGCTCGATCCGAAGGTCCAGAACCACCGCTACCCCTCGTTCAATGGCCTGCCCGAGTTCCGGGCCGCCGTCGCCGGGTGGTACCAGCGCCGCTTCGGCGTGGGCGTGGACCCCGAGCGCGAAGCACTCGCGCTCATCGGCTCCAAGGAGGGCATCGCCAAGTTCTTCCTCGCCCACCTGGACCCCGGCGACACGATCCTGCTCTGCACGCCGTGCTACCCGGCCTACCTGGGCGTCGCCGCGCTGGCGCAGGTGCGCGTCGTCGAGGTGCCGCTGCGCGCGGAGCGGGAGTTCCGCCCCGACCTCGCGGCGATCCCCGAGGACGAGGCGCGCCGCGCCAAGGTGCTGTTCCTCAACTACCCGAACAACCCCACGGGCGGGACCGAGACCGCCGAGCTCTACGACGAGATCCTGGCGTTCGCCCAGCGCCACGACCTGTTCGTGGTCAGCGACATCGCCTACTGCGACCTGTCGCTCGACCCCGCGTACCGCGCCCGCTCGTTCCTGCAGCACGATCGCGACAAGGAGCGCTCGCTCGAGTTCCACTCGTTCTCGAAGAGCTACTCCATGCAGGGCTGGCGGCTCGGCTTCGCGGCCGGGAACGCCGAGGTGGTCGCGAACCTGACCCGGATCAAGTCCAACATGGACTTCGGCGTGTTCATGGCCATCCAGCGCGCGGGGATGGCGGTGCTGAACGGACCTCAGGACTACTGCGCCGACGCCGCCCGGCTCTACCGCGACCGCGGCGCCGCGTTCCTCGACGCGATCGCGCCGCTCGGCTACCCGGTGAAGGCGCCGCACGCCACGCTCTACCTGTGGCTGCCGGTCCCGCGGAGCTTCCCCGACTCGCTCGCGTTCACCTCGGCGCTGCTCGAACGCACCGGCGTCGTGGTCGCGCCGGGCTCCGGCTTCGGCGCCGCCGGCGAGGGCTATGTGCGCATCGCGCTGTGCGTGGACGAGGCGCGCTGCCGCGAGGCCGGGGAGCGCATGGTGCGGGCGGGCCTGGCGTGGTGAACGGCTAGCCGGCCGCTTCCACCGGCCAGTCGGCGGGGCCGAGCGGGTCACCATGCCCGGGCCCCAGCGCGGCCAGCGAGAAGCCCTCCGGCCGCGCGAACCGCCGGAACGCCTCGTGCACCTGCGCGGGCGTCACCGCGAGGATCCGCTCGACCTGTTCCTCCGGAGGCGTGTGCCTGCCGAGATAGAGCTCCTGGCGCGCGACGTGGTACATGCGGCTCGAGACGCTCTCCTGGGCCATCACGACCGAGCCCTTGATCTGCATCTTCGCCGCCTCCACCTCGTCGGCGGCCGGTCCGTCCGCGACGAGCCGCGCCAGCTCCTCGCGCAGGAGGCGCAGCGCCTCGCGGCCCCTGTCGGGCGAGACGCCGAGGTGGATCGCGAACAGTCCGCCGTCACGGAGCAGGTCCAGGGTCGTGAACACGCTGTAGGCCAGCCCGGCCTCCTCGCGGATGCGCTGGAACAGCCGCGAGCTCATGCCACCCCCGAGCAGCGTCTCCGCCACCACCAGCGGGTAGCGCGACGGGTCGCCGTACGGCATGGCGCGTCCTCCGAGCGAGAGGTAGAGCTGCTGCACGTCGCGCGTCTCGTGGCGCACCACCGCCCGGTGCGGCCCGGGCGCGCCGTCGAGCTCGGGGACCGAGCCCGTGGGCGGGCGGAACCAGCGCGATGCCTCGGCCACGAGCGAGTCGTGCTCGAGCCCGCCTGCGGCCGCCACCACCAGCTGGTCGGCGCGGAAGCGGCTCTCGAACTGGGCGCGGAGCGCGTCGCGGTCGAGCGCCCCGACGGTCTCCTCCGTGCCGAGGATCGGCCGGCCGAGCGCGTGGTCGCCCCACAAGAGTTCCGCGAGCAGGTCGGACACCTTCTCCTCGGGATTGTCCTCGTACGCGAGGATCTCCTCGCGAACGACCGACTTCTCGCGCTCGATCTCGGCGGGCTCGAAGCGGGAACGGCACACCAGGTCGGAGACGACCTCGACCGCCTGCGGCAGGTGCTCGCTCAGCACGCGCGCCGTGTAGCAGACGTGCTCGCGCGTCGTGAACGCGTCGAGCGAGCCTCCGAGCGACTCGAGGCTCGCGGCGATGGCGCGCGCATCGCGCGACTCGGTGCCCTTGAACATCATGTGCTCGATGAAGTGGGTCACCCCGAGCTGGGCGCGCGGCTCGTCGCGCGAGCCGGTACGCACCCACACGCCCAGCGACAGCGTGCGCCGGTCGGGCAGCGACTGCGACAGCACCGTCAGGCCGCCCGGCAGGATGGTCTTCGAGACCGTCTGGCTCATGGAACCCCTCTCGAGGGCGGCTCCGGCCGGGCCCGGCTCCAGGCCCCGCTCGGAACGGCTCGCACCGCCGGGAATGGAACGGCGGGCGACCCGCGAGGAGCCGCCCGCCGTCGACACGTCGCGGCCTACCGGCGCCGCGGACCGCGGTCCCGATCGCGATCCCGGTCGCGATCCCGGTCCCGGTCGCGGCGTCCACCGCCGCCCGCGCCCGCCCCCACGTAGCCTTCCGGCTGCGGCAGCAGCGCGCGGCGCGACAGGCGGATCTTGCCGTCGCGGTCCACGTCCACGACCTTCACCATCACCAGGTCGCCGACGTTCAGCACGTCCTCGACCTTCTCGGTGCGGCCCCAGTCGATCTCCGAGATGTGCAGCAGTCCGTCGCGACCCGGCACGATCTCCACGAACGCGCCGAAGTTGACGACGCTGCGCACCTTGCCCTGGTAGATGCGGCCGACCTCGGGGTCCTCGGTGATGTTGCGGATGATCTCCTCGGCGCGCTTGCTGCCCTCCATGTTCACGGCCGCGATGCGCACCTCGCCCGTGTCCTCGATGTCGATCTGGCAGCCGGTCTCCTCGGTGATCTTCTTGATCACCTTGCCGCCGGGCCCGATCACCTCGCGGATCTTGTCCGGGTGGATGTGCAGGATGGTGATGCGCGGCGCGAACGGGCTCATCTCGGCCCGGGGCGCGGCGAGGCAGTCCGCCATCTTGCCGAGGATGAACAGCCGGCCCTGACGGGCCTTCTCCAGCGCGTGCTTGAGGATCTCGAACGAGATGCCGCCGATCTTCGTGTCCATCTGGAAGGCGGTGATGCCCTCACTCGTCCCGGTCACCTTGAAGTCCATGTCGCCAAGGTGGTCCTCGACGCCGAGGATGTCGGTGAGCACCGCGACACGCTCGCCCTCCTTGATGAGGCCCATGGCCACGCCGGCCACCGGCGCCTTGATCGGCACGCCGGCGTCCATGAGCGACATGGAGGCGCCGCACACGGAGGCCATGGACGAGGACCCGTTCGACTCGAGGATGTCCGAGACGATGCGGATCGTGTAGGGGAACGTCGTGTCGGCCGGGATCACCGGCTCGACCGAACGCTCGGCCAGGGCGCCGTGGCCGATCTCGCGCCGGCCCGGCCCGCGGATGGGCCGCGTCTCGCCCACGGAGAACGGCGGGAAGTTGTAGTGCAGCATGTACGACTTCCACGACTGGCCCTCGAGCTCCTCGATGCGCTGCTCGTCGGCCTTCGTTCCCAGCGTCGTGACCACGAGCGCCTGGGTCTCGCCGCGCGTGAACAGGCACGAGCCGTGCGTACGCGGCAGGGTGCCCACCTCGATGGTGATGGGACGGATCTGGTCGGGACCGCGGCCGTCGGCGCGCACGCCGTCGCGGAGGATCATCTCGCGCAGCTCGTCGCGCTCGACCTCGTGCAGGAGCTTGGCCATGTAGATCGCGCGGTCGCCGTACTTCTCGGCCAGCGCGTCCACGGCCTCCTTCGTGATCGTGTCGATCTCCTCCTGGCGGGACTCCTTGCCGGGGATGCGGATCGCCGCGCGCAACCGGTCGGTGTAGCGCGAGCGCAGCTCCGACTCGAGATCGCTGACGTCCACCTTTTCCACCGGCGCCCGCTTGGGCTTGCCGGCGAGCCGCACCAGCTCGTTCTGCGCCGACACGATGCTACGGATGTGCCGCATCGCGAACTCGAGCGCCGCGAGCATGTCGGCCTCGGTCACCTCGCGGCAGCCGCCCTCGACCATGATGATGTCGTTCGCCGTGCCCGCGACCACGATGTCCATGTCGGACTCGTCGAGCTGGGCGAAGGTCGGCATGGCGACGAACTGCCCGTCCACGCGGCCCACGCGCACGCCCGCGACCGGCTCGGGGAACGGGATGTCGGACAGCACCAGCGACGCCGAGCCGCCGATGAGCGCCAGCACGTCGCCGTCGTGCTCCTGGTCCGACGAGACGACCGTGGCCATGACCTGCGTCTCGTAGGTCCACTGCTTGTGCATCAGGGGGCGGATCGGCCGGTCGATCTGCCGGCTCGACAGCGTCTCCTTCTCGGTGGGCCGTCCCTCGCGCTTGAAGAACCCGCCGGGGATCTTGCCCGCGGCGTACGTGCGCTCGCGGTAGTCGCAGGTGAGCGGCACGAAATCGAGCCCGGGCTTCGCGGTCTTCGCGGCGCTCGAGGCCACGAGCACCACGGTGCCCCCCAGCTGCACGACGGCGGAGCCGCCCGCGAGCTTGGCCCACTTGCCGGTGGAAAGGATCAGTTCCTTGCCACCGAGGTCGACTGTGATTCTGTGTTCAGCCATTCCACGTCCTGTTCTCTCGCATGCGGACGGGTCCTTCCCGGCCGCGATCATCCCGTCCGCGCGTGCGGCGCGCGGGGGGCCGGCGGGGACCTTCCCCGCCCTCATGAGAACGCGGCCCGGGGAGGGCCGCGTCTCGAGCCGCCAGATTCTCTAGCGGCGAAGTCCGAGGTCCTTGACGACCTTTCGGTAGCGCTCGACCTTCGTCGCTTTCAGGTAGTCGAGCAGGCGACGGCGCTGTCCGACCATCCGGAGCAGGCCGCGACGCGAGGCGTGGTCGCGCTTGTGGACCTTGAAGTGCTCGGTGAGGTAGTTGATCTTTTCCGTCAGTAGGGCGATCTGCACCTCCGGTGAGCCCGAATCCCCTTCGTGCGTCTTGAACTTCTCGATGATGCCCTGCTTCTGCTCCTTGGTCAGCGTCAACGCAGTGGCTCCTGAAAGGGGTGAGTGCCCGGCCCCGCCCGCGAGGTTCAGGTCTCGACGGGCAGCGCGTGCTGCGGGATCCCTGAGGGTCCAGGGCGACGGGGGAATATAGCACCCCCGCCGGGCGGCCTCCAGTCGGTGAAGAGCGGCGGGCGGACGGCCGGAATCCGTTGCAGCCCAATGGACTGTGCGATCCAGGCCCACCCTCGCCATGGGGCCACGTCCAGGCAGGTCCCACGGCGGTCGGCCGCTCAGCCGTCCGGCGGGCCCAGCCGCTCGAGCCGGCGGCGGGCCTCGGCCACATCGTCGCGCATGGCCTCCACCAGCGCGTCCGCGCCCGGGAACGCCACCTCCGGCCGCAGCCAGTCCGCGAACGCCACCTCCAGGTCCTGGCCGTAGAGGTCGCCGTCCCAGTCGAGCAGGTGCACCTCGAGCGTGCGCAGGCCGCCGCCGAACGTGGGCCGCGAGCCCACGCTCATGGCGCCCATCCGCCACCCGCCCTCGCCGCCTCCGCGCACCCACACCGCGTAGATCCCGTGCGCCGGCACGAGCTGCTCGTCGTGGAGCCGCAGGTTCGCGGTGGGGAACCCGAGCGTGCGCCCGATGCGGTCGCCGCCCACCACGAGCCCGGTGAATCCGTACGGCCGGCCGAGCAGGCGTGCGGCCTCGGCCACCCGGCCTTCCGCGAGCAGGCCGCGGATGCGCGTGCTCGTCACCGGGGCGCCGTCCGCGACGTGCAGCGGCAGCGCGTCCACCTCGAAGCCGAACCGCTCGCCCAGCTCGCGCAGACGCGCCACGTTCCCCGCCCGCGCGCGGCCGAGCGCGAAGTCGGCGCCCACCACGAGCCAGCGCGGCGCGAACGGCGCCACGAGGTGGCGCTCGACGAACACCTCGGGGTCGAGCATCGCCAGCTCGCGCGTGAACGGCAGCACGTGCAGCTCCACGCCGAGGCGGGCACAGCGCAGGTGCTTCTCCGGCAGCGACGTGAGCGGCGCCGCGGGCCGGAACTCCTTTGCCAGCACCACGTCCGGGTGCGGCTCGAAGCTCACCGCGACCGCCCGCCCGCCGGCCGCGCGCTCGCGCGTCCGCGCCAGCAGCAGCTGATGCCCCAGGTGCACGCCGTCGAAGACTCCCACCGCGACCGCGACGCTCACGTGGCCGGCCCCTCGCGCACCGCCCAGGGGAAGACCACCGCGGGCCGGGCGCGGATCCCGCCCGGCTCGCGCCGGAGCTCGCCGAGCGCGAGCGCTCGTCCCTCCGCCGAGCGGAACACGACGCTGCGCGGGCCGGCCCCGACGGGGGCCTCCCCCGCCGTCACGCACGGCTGCTGGCCACGGCCGACCGCCTCGGCGGCCGCCGCGGTCAGCGTCACCGCCGGGAGCGACTCGAGCGCACGGTCGAGCGGCACGCCCCAGCGCGCGAACACGTCCTCGTCGCCGCCCGGCTCGAGCGCGGACCACGGGCACGCGCGTTCGAGCGAGAACGGCTCGCTGCGCAGGCGGCGCAGCTCGGCGAGCGCGGCGCCGCACCCGAGCCGCCGGCCCAGGTCGTGCGCGAGGGTCCGCACGTAGGTGCCGCCCGAGCAGTCCACCTCGAACGCCAGCTCGTCCGGCGTGAGCCGGACGACCCGCCAGGCGTGCACGTGCACGGGGCGCGGCGCGCGCTCCAGCGTCTCGCCACGGCGCGCGAGCCGGTAGAGCCGCTCGCCGCCGCGCTTGAGCGCCGAGAACATGGGCGGCACCTGCGCGACGTCGCCGGTGAGGCCCTCGAGCGCGGCGCGCACCTCGGCCTCGGCGGGGCGGCGGTCGGAGCGCTCCAGCACCTGCCCCGAGAGGTCCTGCGTGTCGGTCGTGACCCCGAAGCGGATGACTCCGGCGTACGTCTTCCGCCCGCCCTGCCAGACCGTTGCGCAGCGCGTCGCGGCGCCGATCGCGAGCACGAGCAGCCCGGACGCGCCCGGGTCCAGCGTGCCCAGGTGGCCGATCGCGCGCACGCCGAGCCGGCGGCGCGCGCGATCGACCGCGTCATGGGAGGTCACCCCCGCCGGCTTGTCGAGCGGGAGCAGGCCGGAGGCCACCGAGCCGGCCGCGGCGGCGCGCCCGCCGGCACGCGCCTGGCCGCGCGTCATCCGAGCTCCTCGTCCTCCACCGGCCTGCCGTCCTGGATGCGCTTCAGCAGCTCCTCCACGCGCGCGCCGCGCTCCAGCGACGTGTCGTGGATGAACCGCAGCTCGGGCACCTCGCGCAGTTCCATGCGCTCTCCGAGCTCGTGGCGCACGAAGCCCACCGCGTGCGCGAGCGCCTGCAGCGAGGCCTCCGCGTCTTCGGGCTTGCCCATGACGCTCACGTAGATCTTCGCGAAAGACAGGTCCTGCGTCACCTCGACGTCGGTCACGCTCACCATCGCCGAGACGCGCGGGTCGCGGATCCTGCGCTGGAGGATCTCCGCCACCTCGCGTCGCATGCGGTGGGCGACCTTCTCGGGACGGATCCTCACTGGAGGGTCTCCTGCCAGTCGAGCACCTGTGCCTGCACGGCCTGGTCCACGATCTGCCGGGCCCGCTGGAGCCGCTCGCGCACCTGGCCGCCGTCCGCGGACACGACGGCGATGCCGAGCGCGGCCCGCTGCCAGAGCTCCTGGTACTCCACCTCGGCGACCGACGCCTGGGCGCGCTCGCGGATGCGCTCCTTCATGGACCGGATCACCTGCCGCTTGTCCTTCAGCGACTGCGCCTGGGGCAGGTGCAGTTCGACGCGGACGATCCCGACCACCATGCGCCTTGCCTCGCCCCCCGCGGACGCCCCGTGCGCGGGCCCGGGGTCCCGGGCCGCCGCGCGCTCACAGCGTCCGGGCCAGTTCCTCGATCTTGAACGACTCGAGCCGGTCCCCTTCCCTGAGGTCGCTGAAGCCGTCCAGCGTGATGCCGCATTCGAAGCCCTTCTCCACTTCCTTCACGTCGTCCTTGAAGCGCTTGAGCGCCTCGACGCGCCCGGTCCAGAGCGTCTCGTCGCCGCGCACGAGCCGGATCTTCTCGCTGCGCGCGACCTTGCCCGTGGACACCATGCAGCCGGCCACGACCACGCCCTTGGAGAGCCTGAAGACCTGGCGCACCTCGGCGGTGCCGAGCACGACCTCCTTTAGCTCCGGCTTGAGCATGCCCTCGAGCGCCAGCTTCACGTCCTCCTGCGCCTTGTAGATGATGTCGTAGAGGCGGATCTCCACCTTCTCGCGCTCGGCCAGCTCCCGGGCGCGCGAGTCCGGGCGCACGTGAAAGCCCACGACGATCGCGCCCGAGGCCGCCGCCAGCAGCACGTCGGACTCGGTGATCTGGCCCACGGCCGAGCGGATGACGCGCACCGCCACCTCGCCGGTGGACAGCTTCTGCAGCGATTCGCTCAACGCCTCGACCGAGCCGTCCACGTCGCCCTTGATGAGCATCTTGAGCTCGTTGGGGCCACCCTTGCCCAGCGTGTCGTGGAACGACGTCAGCGTGATGGCCTTGGTCGAGCGGAACTCGTGCTCGCGGTGGAGCGCCGCGCGCCTGGACGCCACCTCGCGCGCCTCGCGCTCGTCCTCGGGGCTCACGAACAGGTCACCGGCCGACGGCGTTCCGCTCCAGCCCACCACCTCGACCGGCGTGGACGGCGGCGCGGCCTTCACCTGCTTCCGGCGTTCGTCGTACATGGCGCGCACGCGGCCGTACACCTGCCCGGCCACGAACGGATCGCCCAAGCGAAGCGTGCCGCTCTGCACCAGCACCGACGCGACGACGCCGCGGCCCTGCTCCACGCGGGCCTCGAGCACGACACCCTTGGCGCGGCGGTCGGGATCGGCCTTCAGCTCGAGCACCTCCGCGGTGAGCAGAATCATCTCGAGCAGCTGATCCACGCCCGTGCCCTTCTTGGCCGAGATCTCGACGCTCGCGTACTTGCCGCCGAACTGCTCCACCACCACGCCGTGCCCGGCGAGCTCGGTCTTGATGCGGTTCGGGTCCGCGGTCGGCAGGTCCACCTTGTTGATGGCCACGACGATCGGCACGTTCGCGGCCTTGGCGTGGTCGATGGCCTCGATCGTCTGCGGCATCACCCGGTCGTCGGCCGCGACCACGAGCACGACGATGTCGGTGACCTGGGCGCCGCGCGCGCGCATGGCGGTGAACGCCTCGTGACCGGGCGTGTCGAGAAACGTGATGTGCTGGCCGGAGGGCAGCGTCACCTCGTAAGCGCCGATGTGCTGCGTGATGCCGCCGGACTCGCCGGCGACCACGTTCGTGCGGCGGACGTAGTCGAGCAGCGACGTCTTGCCGTGGTCCACGTGGCCCATCACGGTCACGACCGCGGGACGCGGCTGCAGGCGCTCGGCCGGCACCGCCTCGACGACCGCTTCGGCCTCCTCCACGAACTCGGAGACGAACTCGACCTCGTAGCCGAACTCGTCCGCCACGGCCGCAATGGAGTCCTTGTCGAGCCGCTTGTTGATGGTGGCCATGAGCCCCATGCGCATGCACGCCGTGATGACTTCCTGCGGGCGCACCTGCATCATGTTCGCGAGCTCGGAGACGGTGATGAACTCGGGGGCGCGAAGGAGCTTGGCCTCCTCGAGCGGGGCCCCGGGCTCGTCCTCGCGCCGGCGGTGCTTCCGCCGCGCCTGGGTCGTGTCGAGGCTGGCGAGCGTCTTGCGCACGCTCTCCGCGGCCAGCTTCTCGTCCACCTGCTTCTTCTTCTTGCGGTCGCGCCGCGCGCGCCCGGGGCCACCGAGGCCGCCGAACGAGGGTCGCGGGCCGCCACCGGGAGCGCCGAAGCCGCCGTGAGTGGGCCGGCCGCCGGCTCGCGGCGGGCCGCCCAGGGACGGACGTCCGGGCGCGGGGCCGCCGCCCGGTCGCGATGAGGATGGCATGCCGCCGGGACGCGCGGACAGCGGAGCGGCGCCGGGGCGCGGGCCCGGAGGCGGCGCGGGACGGCCGTGCACACCACCCGGGACCGGGCGCGTCGCCGCCGGCGCGGGGCCGGTGGCGGCCGCGCCGCCCGGCGCGGGCGCGGACGGCGCCGGCGCCGCCGCCGCGCGTGCCGCGGCCTGCTGGGCGGCGGCCTGCTGCGCCGCCTGCTGGGCGGCCTGGGCGCGCTGGCGCTCGTCGCGCGCGCGCTGCGCCTCGCGCTCCTGCTGGTGGACGACCTCCTCGCGCGCGGCCGCCTTCTCCTTGCCCAGCTCCGCCCGCACCTTCTCGACGATCTCGGGCGCGAGCGTACTCATGTGGTTCTTCACCTCGACGCCGAGCTTCTTCGCGAGCTGCTGGATGACCTCGCTCGACATGCCGAGATCCTTGGCCACCTCGTAGATGCGCTGCTTCTTCGCCCTGGCGTCAGCCGGCATGGGGCTCTCCTTCCGCCGTCGCCGGCGTCTCGCCATCGGTCGCGGGCTCCTCGCCGGTCTCCATCTCGGGCGTGAACGCCATCTGGGGCGCGGCCGCGGCGGGAGGCGTCACGTGCGAAGCGAGAAACTCCTGTGCGGTGGCGAGCACCTTCTCCGCGGTCTTCTCGCCGATGCCGGGGATCTCCACGAGCTTCTCGAGCGGGGTCGCGACCAGCTCCTGCACGGTCTCGATCCCGGCGCTGATGAGCTTCTCGGTGGTGGCCTCGCCGAGTCCCAGCACCTCCACCTCGAGCCGGCTCGCGCGCTCGAGGTCGTGCCGCTTCTTCTCGTCGGACTTGGACACCAGGTCGATCTTCCAGCCGGTGAGCCGGGCCGCGAGCCGGGCGTTCTGGCCGCCCTTGCCGATGGCCAGCGACAGCTGGTCGTCGGCCACCACGACGAGCATGCGCTTCTCGGCCTCGTTCACGCGAACGACGCCGACGCGCGCCGGCGCGAGCGCGCGCGACACGAACACGGACGGGTCCCCGGACCACGGCACGATGTCGATGCGCTCCCCGCCCAGCTCGCGCACGATGCTCTGCACGCGCGAACCCTTGAGCCCGACGCACGAGCCGACGGCGTCCACGCGCGGGTCGGTGGAGTACACGGAGATCTTCGAGCGCGCGCCGGCCTCGCGGGCCACGGCCTTCACCTCGACGATGCCCTCGGCGATCTCGGGCACCTCGCTCTCGAACAGCCGGCGCAGGAAGTCGGGATGGGTGCGCGACAGGATCACCTGGGGCCCCTTGGCCGAGCGGTCCACGGTGAGCACGACGGCGCGAACGTAGTCGTTCTGCCGGTGGTAGCTGCGCGGGATCTGCTCTCGCGCCGGCAGCAGGCCCTCGGAGAAGTCGAGCTTGACGATGACGTTGCCGCGGTCCACCTGCTGGACGACGCCGCGCACGAGCGTGCCGACCTTGTCCGAGTACTCCTTGAACACCTTGTCACGCTCGGCTTCTCGCACGCGCTGGATGAGCACCTGCTTGGCGGTCTGAATGGCGTTGCGGCCGAACTCGGCGATTCCGAGCGGGATGCGTACGACGTCGCCGACCTGCGCGTCGGCCTTGTGCGCGCGCGCCTTCTCCACGGTCCACTGAAACGCGGGGTCCTCGACGGTTTCGACCACGGTGAAGCGCAGGGCGCACTCGAGCCCGCCGGTCTTGTCGTTGAAGCGCACCTCGACGTCGGCCGTGGCGCCGTGCTTCTTGCGCACGGCGCTGGCGAGGCCGGCCTCGAGCGTCTCGACGAGCATCTGCCGGTCCACGCTCTTCTCGCGCGTGATCTGGCTCAGCGCGTCCAGGATCTCGTTGTTCATCGTTCCCCTCCCCGGGCGGCTCTCCGTGCGGAGCGCGCGTCCCGCCGGCGCAGCCCCGCCCACGGATCCACCACCAGGCGGGCCGATCTCACCTCGGCCCACTCGAACCAAAGTTCCTCTCCCTCGTCCGTCCTGAGCCCGGCGCGACCGTCCACGGGGCCGAGCAGCACGCCTTCCCAGCGGCGCCGGCCGTCCCGCGCGTCATGCGTCTGGAGCTGCACCCTCTGCCCGGCGAAGCGCTCGACATGCGCGAGCGTCCGCACGGGCCGTTCCAGCCCGGGCGAGCTCACCTCGAGGTGATACCGGCCGGGCACGATCTGGTTCATGTCGATGGCGTCCGCGAGGCGGCGGCTGAAGCGGGCGCAGTCCTCGATGGTCACGCCGCCGGGCTTGTCCAGGAACACCCGGACGACCCGGTGGTGCCCGGAAGAGGCCTGCTCGATGTCCACCAGCTCCAGGCCAAGCTCTTCCGCTAGGGGTTCGGCGAGCTGGCGAACTTCTTCCCGGACTTCCACTTTCGCTCCCGCGCAGACAAAAAACGGAGTGGTCGCGCCTGCCCCACTCCTGCAAGGCAACCTACTCCAACCGGCCCCGTCCGGCAAGCCGACGGGCCGGCTGCGCCGCACCGGCCTCCGGACGGCGAACGGCGGGCCCTCGCTCGTGCCGGGGGGACTGCACCGGATCCGGGTCGCGCCGGGGGAACCTCGCTCGGTTCGCGTCCGCCGGCGGGTGGACCAGGGGGGTGCGCCGGCGACCAACGCTCGTAGCGCCCTTCGCCATTCCATGGCTCAGGGCTGCTCGCGACTGGTCGCCGGCGCACCCCCCCGGCCCACCCGCCTGCGCACGAGGGTGTCGTGAGTCGGACTCGCCCCAGCCTGAGGCCCACTCGTCGTGAGTCGAACCCGCTCCGATGTGAGGCGGGGGAGCCGTGGGACTGCGATCGCGACCAGTCGCGAGCAGCCGTTCGCCCAGGGATGGGCAAACGGCGTCCGCGAGCGTCAGGGAGGAGAGGCCAGGGACTGGCCGAGCCGAGCGTTGGTCGCGAGCGCGGTCCCGCGGCTCCCCCGCCGGGCCTGGCAGGCGAACCCAGCCGTGAGGGCGCGGGGCGACAGCCGGAGCAGGCGACGCACGTCGACGTGAGCCGGGATCCGCGACCTCTCCCGGCGCTCGCGACGACCGTCAGCGCTTCGCGAGCGGGCTCCGGTAGACGATCCAGGCCGCGACGCGGGCGACCTCGGCGAGGCTCTCGGCGGAGACGTTGCCGGTGGTGTCGGCGGCCGTGTGCCAGGCGGGGTAGTCGAAGTCGATGATGTCCACCGCCGGGAGCCCCGCGTCGAGGAGCGGGATGTGGTCGTCGATCAGCGTGTGGCGCACGCCCCGGTGGAAGTGGCGCGCGCCCGTCGCCGCGGCCGCCTCGTGGACCAGGTCCACCAGGTTCGTCGCCCGCGCCGCCGAATTGCCCTCGTCCCAGATCCCGAGGTCGCGGTCGCCCACCAGGTCGAACACGAACCCCGCGACCGGGCGGCGCGGGTCCCCCGCCGGCGGGAGCAGGCTCGCGTAGCGGCGGCTGCCGCGGCAGTACTCGTCGGCGAACGACGGCCGCCCCAGGTCCTCGCCGTCCAGGAACACCAGGTCCACCCCCACGCCCGGGGGGCGCGCGCTCATCAGCTCCGCCACCTCGAGCAGGACCGCCACGCCCGAGGCCCCGTCGTTCGCGCCCGGGACCGGCTCGGCCCGCTTCTCCGGGTCCGGGTCCTCGTCGCACCACGGCCGCGAGTCGAAGTGCGCGAGCAGCGCGACGCGCCGGCCCTCCGCCGGACCGAAGCGCGCGATCAGGTTTTCGAGCGGCCAGGCCCGGCCCGCGACAGTGTCGTCGAACTCCTGCCGCTCGAGGCGTGCGCCCAGACGCTCGAGCTCGCCGGCCAGCCAGGCGCGCATCGCCGCATGCGCCGGCGTGCCCGGCACGCGCGGGCCGAACGCCATCTGCGCGCGCACGCGCTCCAACGCGCGGTCGCCGTCCGGTTCGCCCGGCCCGGAGCACGACCCGGCGACGAGGCACGCCAGCGCGAGCGCCGCCTTCCAACGAGCGCGCACCGTCAGAACCGGAACTGGCCGCGCAGCTCCACGCGGACGCTCCGCCGGATGATCCCGTTCGTCTCGCGAAAGTGGCTGAAGCCCAGCGCCAGGTCCCCCGTCACGTTCGTGCTGAAACCGTAGCTGCCGGTGCCGTTCACCGACAGCCGGGTGCGGTCCACCGGGTTCGCGAGCTTCTCCTCGCTGCCCACCTTGATGCCGCCCTTCTGGCGCGAATAGACCGTGGTCAGGGCCAGGCTCACGTTGGTGCGAACGGTCGTGGTCTTCCCGAGCAGATTCACCTTCTGGCCCTGGGAATACGAGCGCGTCAGGTTGAAGTTGATGTCGGTCGTCTGGTCGGTCTGCTTCGAGTTCCCCTGCTGGAAGCTTTCGCGAACGCTCGAGCGCCGCTCGAGCCGCAGGTCCGCGTCGGTGCCGTTCTTGAACCGGCCGCGGATCGAGAACAGAGGCCGGAAGTCGTCGCTGCGCGACGTTCCGGTGCGCGTCTCGCGCGAGTTCTGGTAATCCACCGATGTGCTGCGCGCGTACGCCGTGCGCAGCTGCGGGCTGTCGAGGATGCGGTGGATGCCGAGGATCGTGGCGACGCGGCCGTACTGGACCTCGACGTCGGGGAAGCGCCAGTCGCGGTTCCGGCTCTTGACGCCGTTGTTGTTGTTCGTGCGGTCGCCGTAGCTGAACCGCGACTGGAGCGAGCTGCCGTAGAACAGGGCGATGTTCGTGCGCGCGTTCGCGCGCCAGTCCACGCCGCTCGACGACGTGTTGCCGGGCTGGGCGTAGACGCGCCCCTCGTCGAAGCCGGGGTTCTCGGCCAGGCCGATCAGGTAGAGCGGGCTGGCCGTGCCGAGGATGCGCGAATAGGCCGTGCTGCGCCCGAGCCGCGCGTCGGCGCTGAGCGGGCCGAGGCGGGACAGCAACGCGCGCCACGGCAGCGCCGGTCCCCGCACGCGGGACGCGCCCTGCGCGGTGTCGGGACGCGGCGCCGGGCGCGCCGCGCTCGCCGCCGGCGCGGTGAGCTTGTCGAACGGAAAGTCCCAGTTCACGCCCAGCTCCTGCCCGTTCGTGATGCCCCGCACCCCGATGTCGCGCGACTGGGTGTCGTTGTTCTGGTTGTAGCTCGAGGACCAGTTGAACGACGGCCGGAGCCACGGATGCGGGCTGATCCCCAGATGGGAGGCGAACGACTGCCGCCAGTTCGTCACGCGGCCGAGATTGACGAACCCGACCCGGTCCTGGCGGACCCCGTCCAGCGCCAGGTTGCGGCGCCCCTCGATGTGGTGGCTCAGCATGTCGAACGGCCGCGTGTCCGCGCCGAAGTCCAGGCTCGCCGCGCGGCCGTTCTGGCTGCTCGAGGGCCGCAGGCTGTCGGTGCCGAACACGCGCGTGAACGCCTCCGAGCGGGTGCTCGTGACATGGTAGTTCCAGTACGCCCGCTCGGGCAGCGGGAAGAAACGCGCCTTCATGAACGGCATCGGGATCTGCAGCAGCGAGCGCGGAGCGACGTTGTAGTTGACCCCCGCGTTCACGGTGCGCGAGTTGCTCACGCTGGTGGGCGTGCGGGCGTCGTTCGTGGAACGGCTGATGTTGGCGGTGATGCCGCCCACGGTGTAACGCAGGAACGGGTTCGAGCGCTCGTTCCACACGCGGGAATACGACGTGGAGACCGTGCGCGACAGGCTGCGGGTCTCGCTCGCGGCCGCGAGCGCCCCCGAGCGGACGATGTCGTCGCCGGCCGTGAAACGCGGCCGCGACGAGACCTCGTTCTGCGCGAACGTCACCGGCAGGATGATGCCGGTGCCCTCGAAGAAGCGGTGAGGCTCGAACCGGGTGCTGACGTTGAGCGAGGACGTCCGGTTGCCGCTGCCGCGCGTCTCGCCCACCGACAGGAAGTCCGCGTCGCGCGAGTTCCAGGCCACGTTGTAGTCCATGAGGTTCGCCCAGCGACCGTTGACGAGCACCCGGTTCGCGAGCCCCACGTCCTTCGCCACGTCGGTGGCGCGCAGCTCGTCGAACCACAGCTGGCCCGTGAAGCGCCGGTCGCTGGACTGGTTCACGACGCCGAACGAGACGCGCAGCAGGCGGGTGAAGCTCGGCCGTCCGCGCAGGATGAGCGAGTCGCCGTTCGCGAGCGCCGTGCGGTACAGGATCGGGTCGCGCGCCGGGAAGTCCGGGTTGAGCTTGACCACCGAGAGTCGCTCGACCGCGGCCAGCACCTCCTCCCACGCGATCGCCTGCGGCAGGCTCGAGCGGGGCACGCGCCGCTTCACCTCGTAGTAGCTCTGGCCCTTGTCGTCGGACGCGAACCGCACGAAGTAGTAGAGCGAGTCCAGGGCAGGGTCGTAGGTGCCGAGCGGCAGCCCGGAGGCGTCGCGCTTCGAGATCTCGAAGCCGGCCGCGAACCAGCGCAGCACGCCGTAGCGGCTGTAGTTCTCGGGGATCGAGAACGTCTTGAACGCCTCGAGCGTGTCCGCCGGGTGGAGGTCGGTGAACTCGAGCGCCATGGACTGCTCGCGGCGCTGGAACGCCTGGCTGCCGTTGCGCGTGGTGCCGGGGTCGAAAGGCGCCACGTAGACGTCGGCGTTGTCCACGGTGTTGACCGCGTTCAGCGTCAGCGCCGTGCGCAGCGTGTCGCGCTGACGGGGGGTGAGGTCGGTCGCGAGCCAGCGGCTGCCGACGATGTCGAAGCCGCCGAGCATGAGCGTGGGCCGGAACGAGACGGGGACGGAGCTCTCGGCCTCGCGCAGGCCCTCGATCCACAGCCGGACGTGCTGGGTGATGCTCAGGTCGGGGAAGCCGAACCGCACCCGCAAGCTGTCGTTGAGCGGGATGCGGTAGCGGCGCCAGCCGTTGCGCGTGCTGTCCACGCCCGGCTCGCCGGGGAAGTCGCGCAGCACGTCGGTGACGAGGTACGGGCTGTCCCGCGCGCCGAGGTCGATTGTGTACTCGAAGTATGCCTCGGTCGTATCCGGCCGCTCGTCGAGGTTCATGTCCTCGGTGTCGGGGATCGGGAACGCGTCCTTGCTCCGCTCGGTGCCGTTCGTGGTGACGTAGCGTCGTGGGTCCATGAGCGAAGGGATGCTCTCGATCACCGAGCCCCAGTTGTCGCCTTCGGGATCCCCGCTCGACGCCGTGCTCAGGTCGGCGAGCGTGAGCTGGCCGGCGGCCAGCGCGCTCTGCTCCTGGGCGTCCGTGAGCCCGTCGATGCCGGTGTCCTCCGAATCGTCCCCGATCACCGTGAGCTGGTTGTCGCGGGGCGGCTGGTCCTCGGTGTCGATGCGCGCGTTGGGTGGGCGGTTCGGCGCCCGCATCTGGTCCTCGCTCACCCGGCCGAGGTTGATGTGCAGCTTCGCGCTCGAGCCCGGCGTCCCGTCGCCGCGGACGCGCGGGAAGCGCGTGCTCGGCTCGTGGTGGTCGTTCCAGTCGTTCACCCACAGCTCGATGAACTGCGCTCGCGAGAGGTCGAGGCCGACCGCGTCGAGGTTGTAGGTGAGCCCGGCCCACAGCGTGTCGCCCGGCGAGTAGCCGAGCGTGAGCGCGGGGTTCGGCGTCCTCGGGACCGAGATGCAGAGCACGTTGCGGACATTCTGCCCGCCCTGCGCATCCGAGAGCTTGGGCCGCAGGTCCCGCTCGCGGATCAGCTCGTTTTCGGTGTCCGTGCCGCGCGTGTTCACCGGCACGAACCAGTGGACCTCGGCGTTGAACTGGTTCGGCAGCGTCAGGAACGACTGGGTCGCGACCGCGTTCCCCAGCACCACCGAGGTCGCGCGCCGCGGCACGCCGGACCAGCGCCACCGGTCGGGCGTGAGCGCCAACGAGACGGCGTCGCGCACGCCCTCCATGTCGTCCACGAAGACTTCGTTGCGGGTGTTGGGATTGGGGAACGACATCCCGGCCTCGGCCTGGACGTTGAGCTCGGACGGGGTCGTGGTGCGCACGCCGGGCAGCGCGTTCGCGAGGCGGGTGAGGAACGAGGGCCTGAAGCGCCACTCCGTGTTGAGGTCGGTGATGAGCGTGCGCGACGGCTCCTCGCCGAGCCGCGGCCGCAGGTCCTGGGCGCCCTTGCTCTCGTACAGGAACGCCCCGCCCAGGCTGCGATCGCGGCCCTCGAGCCGGAACGCGCTGCCGATGAGCGTCTTGCTCGCCTGGGCGAACAGGGGAGCGTACGAGTAGTCCACCGACAGCTGGTCCGAGGGACCGAGCTGGCGCTTGAGGGTGAGCCGGCCGAGGTCGTAGTCGATGGTGTAGTCGCGGTCGCGCACCCAGCGCTCGCCGTTCACCACCACCGCCTCGGAATTGTCCAGGATGTTGCCGCGGCCTAGCGTGATGTCGCCGCCGCCCGAGCGCGCCGCGGCGAACTCGGCGGTGAAGTACCACTGCGCGTCCTTGGGCAGAGGGTTGAAGCGCTCGTAGGCGCCGGGGTTCGGACGGTTGAGCACGTCGGGCGGTCCGTCCAGCCGGATGCGCCGGTTGAGCTGGGCGTCGAGGTACTGGTCGAAGGGGCGCCCGCCGGGTGCGGCGAGGCGCGGGGCGAACGGGCGCAGGTCGGGCAGGACCAGCGTGCCGTTCGCGTGGTCCACCCAGCCGCGCGTCTGCGAGTTGAAGCCGATCCCGTCCACGACGCCGTCGTGCCCGCGGCGGGCCTGGGCGCTCTGCTCGTCCCAGTTGTCCAGGCCCACCGCCTCCAGGAACGGCACGCCGTTCAGGTCGGTGATCGGGGGCTCGTCCTGCCCGAGTTGGAGCGTGAGCTTGAACGACTTGGGATCGATCTGGTAGCCGCCGAGGTTGTAGACGTTCTTGAGCTCCAGCTCGCGCACCGGCGCGAACGCCGCGGTCGTGTCGTAGACGCCGTCCGTGGTTTGCACCTGGTCGCGCCTCGCCACCCGCAGCAGCTTCATGAGCGTCGCCCCGGAGTCGGGCCCGGGCGTGGTGAGGATCCGCCCGCCCACGTCCACCGGCGCGCCGAGCTGGTGGCCCGGGCCGATGACGGGCGTGGCCCGGTAGGTGATCGCGAGCGTCTGATTGCTCTGCACCGGGATCGGCTGGCGCAGCCGGACGACCTTGAACAGCGAGTCCCGGAACGCGAAGAAGTTGTTGAGCACCTCGTACTGCTGGTCGGGCCCCGGGTTCAGGATGTCGAAGCTCCCGCGGTAGGACGCCGTGTCCGACGCCGCCCGCAGCGGGATCCCCATGCTGCCGTCCGGGTCGATCACTGCCTTGCCGGGGATGGTCTTGCCGAGGTCGTTGCTGGCGATGCCGTCGTCCAGGTAGAGCCGGATCGAGCTCTCGTCCACGTCGTAGACCGTGCCGAAGCCGGGGTCGTAGAGCAGGAAGTACTGCCCCTTCACCCAGTCGAGGTCGGTGAACGTGTACTTGCTCCGCGCGCCGCCGCCCGTGTAGACGGCGCGCTCGCTCCGGCCCTCCTGCTTGCTCGCGAGCGCGGTGAAATCGAGGGCGCCGACGCGCGAGGCGAACTTCACCCCGAACAGGCCCTCGTTCTTGCCGCTGTACGAGACGTACTGCGTGCCGGGCAGCGCCAGGCTCGTGTTCCCGAGATCGAGCGCCTGGACGAAGTCGTCCTCGTCGCCACGGTAGTTGATGGCGATGCGGTTGGCGAGCGGCACCTGGTTCGCCGAGTTCTGCAGCAGGTTCACCTTGATGCGGTCCGAGAGCTGCCCCTCGAGGCGGATGTCGAGGTCCTGCTGCAGGTCGAGCGACGGGAACAGGCTCTTCCGCTGGCCGATGATGCCGACCTGGGCGTTCGTCCAGTTGCTCGTGCCGGAGAGCCGGATGCTCTCGGAGCCCGACACGTTCAGCGCCGGCCCGCCGGGCCCGAGGATGCTCGACAGCCGCTGCGGCAGCCGGACCGGGATCGGGAGCGAGAGCCCCCCGGTGCGCTGCGTCGGCGTGTCCTTGCCGAGCGTGTTCACGTTCCGGCGAGCGTTCTCGCTCCAGCGCTCCCGGAACGTGCGCGCGACCTGGTCGGTGCTGAACTGGTCCAACGGGCGCACGTAGCTGTGGGCCACGGTCACCTCGCCCACCTCGACCGTGCTCCGGTACGTGCCGAGGACGGGATCCACACTCACCCGCACCCGGCGCGGGTCGGCCTGCGGTTGGAGCCGGATGGGGCCCTGCGGTACGCCGATCGGGGCCAGGCCGGCCTGGACGAAGTGGTTCTCGAGCGCCAGCCTCCAGGACGGCTTCCACGGCACCGGCAGCGTGTCGGCCGCCACCGCCTCCGCCCTGGCCCTGTTGTACTCCCTGCTGGCGGGCAGCGGCAGTCCCTTGAGCCCCGGCAGGCCGGAGATCGCCGCGAGGAATGCAAGGGCGGGCAGGGTCTGCGAGCCGATCATGGGGTCCCAGGGCCAGGTGACCGGGGGGTCGGCGGGCGACCGTAGCAGCCGCCCGGAGACGGGTCAAAGCCTTGTCCCATCGCAAGGTGCCGGTTCCGGCAGGGGTGGGTTAGGCTGCGGCCCCGTGCGTATCCTCCAGTCGTACATCCTGCGCCAGCACCTGGTTCCCTTCCTGCTCGGATTCGGGGTCGTCACGTTCGTCTTCGAGATGGACGTGCTGTTCGACTACCTCGACCTGATCATCAACCGGGGCGTGCCCCCCCTCGCCGTGCTCCAGCTGTTCGGCCTGTCGCTGGGCTTCGTGGTGGCGCTCTCGGTCCCGTGCTCGGTGCTAATCGCCACGCTCATGACGTTCGGCCGCCTGTCGCAGGACAACGAGATCACCGCGCTCCGGGCGAGCGGCGTGCACCTGTTCCGGGCCGTCCTGCCGCCCCTCGCGGCCGCGTCCCTTCTCGCCCTCGGGCTGGTGCTGTTCAACAACTACGTGTACCCGGACGCGAACCACGCGTTCGCCGGCCTGCTCGTGGACATCGGCCGCATGCGCCCCACGGTGAAGCTGCAGGAGGGCGTCTTCATCACCGACTTTCCCGGATACAACCTGATGGTCCAGTCGGTGAACGGCATCACGAACGAGATGCGGGGCGTGACCATCTACAAGCTCAACGCCGGCACCACCGCGACGACGATCCTGGCGAAGAAGGGCTACCTGACCTACACGAAGGACGGCCGCACCGCGGTCCTGGAACTGGAGGACGGCGAGATCCACGAGATCCCGCCGGGCGCGGAGGGCGGGGTCAGCCGCTACCACCGGCTCAAGTTCCGCAAGCACACCATCAACATCCAGGGCGCGGGCGGGATGCTCGAGCGCACGGTGCGGAGCACGCGCGGCGACCGCGAGAAGAGCGCGGCCCAGCTCCTGGCCGAGCGCGCCGAGGTCGAGGAGCAGTACGAGGCCGCGCTCGCACGGCACCGCCTGCAGTTCCAGGCCCAGGGGGTGGGCGCGGACGCGATCGCCTCGCTCGCGCCCGAGCGCGCCCCCCTCGGCACCCGACTCGCGTTCGCGTGGGCGGCCCTGTTCCGGCGCGAGGACCCGCTCGAGCGCCTGGCCCGGACCCGGCCCGAACTGGAGATGAGCGCCAGCCTGTGGAGCATGGAGCGCCGCGCGCTCCTGCGGCGCGCGGCCGGCCTGTCGGTGGAGATCCACAAGAAGTTCGCGCTGCCCGTGGCCTGCGTCGTGTTCGTCCTGATCGGCGCGCCCATCGGCATGCGCGTGCGACGGGCCGGGCCCGCGGTGGCCTTCGTCTCCATCGGCTTCTTCCTCTTCTACTACGTGTGCCTGATCGGCGGCGAGGAGCTGGCGAACCGGCTGCTGCTGCCGGCGTGGCTGGCGATGTGGCTCGCGAATCTGGTGCTGGGGGCGCTCGGGCTGGACCTCACCGCCCGCGCCTGCGACATCACGCTCCCCTGGCACCGCGCGCGCCGGCACGCCCTGACCGTGGCCGAAGGCACGCGATGAGCCCATCGGCCGTCGAACTCGCTTCGGGCGCTCGCGCCGCCGGTCGCGCGCCGGACCCTCCGACGCCCGGGCGTGCGCGATGAGGATCCTGGACCGTTACCTCCTGAAGGAATTCCTGACCTACCTGATCCTCGGGCTGCTCGGGTTCATCGTCATCTTCATCGTCGTGGACCTGATCGAGAAGATGGACGTGTTCCTCGACCACCGGGCGCCGCTGCCGCTCGTCGTGCGCTACTTCGTGAACCTGACGCCCGACGTGATCGTGAAGATGCTGCCCGTGTCGCTGCTGCTGGCCACGTTCCTGGCGCTCGGGCAACTCAACAAGTTCGGCGAACTGACGGCGATGCGGGCCGGCGGGCTGTCGCTCGTGCGCATCGTCGCGCCGGTGCTGGCGGCGGCAGGCGCGTGCGTGCTGGTCTCGCTCCTGATCGGCGAGTTCGTGGTGCCCGCCGCCACCCGCGCCCGTGACCAGATCTTCGAGCAGCGCATCCAGCGCATCCAGCGCTCCACGCCCAGCGAGCGCGCCGACGTCACCTACCTCGGACGCGGCGGCCGCATCTGGCTGGTGGGGCTCTATCTCGTGAACGAGCGGCGCATGCACGAGGTGTCGCTCCAAGAGTTCACCGGCGGCGTGCTCTCCCGCCGCATCGACGCCGCCGAGGCCACCTGGGACGGGGAGCGCTGGCAGTTCGTGTCCGGCTACGTGCGGCAGTTCCGGGCCGGGCAGGAGGTGGCCGAGAAGTTCGATCGCATGGCCGTCGGCGGCCTCGCCGAGCGCCCCGAGGACTTCGCCAAGCCGGGCCATCGTCCCGACGAGATGAACTGGTTCGAGCTGAAGGGCTACGTCGAGCGCCTGCGCGCGAGCGGCGCGCGGGTCGAGAACTACCTGGTGGACCTGCACCTCAAGCTGGCGTTCCCGCTCGTCTGCCTGATCGTGGTCATGATCGGGGTGGCGCTCGCGACCCGGCTGCGCATGCAGAGCGCGGCGCTGGGCTTCGGCCTGTCGGTGGCGATCTCGTTCGGCTACTACGGCATCATGCGCTCGTCCCAGGCGCTGGGCCACAGCGGCGCGCTGCCTCCGTACGTGGCCGCGTGGTCCGCCGACGTGCTGTTCGGGTCGGTGGCGTTCGTGATGCTGCGCCAGGCGCAGCGGAGGTGAGGCGGGCTTCGCCGTCGGGTTGCCCTGCGCGGCAGACTGAGGTGGTTCGGTGAGGCAGACCCCCCGGGGCGCCCCCCCCCGGCCCCCGGGGGGGGGGGCCC
>CAZSQX010000001.1:0-25695 GCA_964609125.1 uncultured bacterium | reverse complement strand
CCGTTGGTGTTGCGGTCAACCCCCCCCGGGCCCCCCCCCCGGGCCCCCCGGTCCGTCACCCCACCGAACCACCTCACTCTTGGTCTCCCTCGGATCCGCGATGACGCCGAGACCTTGGCCAGGCTGCATGAGAGCGAGCATCTGCCCCGCGACGTCGCCGACAGACCGGACCCTGCTCCTCGTCGATCAGCGGAGTCAATGGGAGATGTGCCTCGGCAGGCCCCCCGAGGCCCCTACCACTCGCCTGCCTTGCCGAGGCTGTCCTGCCCGGCGCATCGCCTGACGTCCTCGGCATACGCCTCGCCCAGTGTCGCAAGCCAGCGGCCATGCTCGCTACCCTCCACGGTGGCACGAGCTTCGGCCGCGTCGCCGCAGGCGAGCGCGGCGGCGAGGCGGGCGCCGTGGTTGGCGAGGGTGCCGCCCCGCTCCAAGAGGCGTGCGGCAACCGTTCCCGCGCACGCGGCGTCCTCGAGCGAGAAGCGGCCGAGCTTGCCGGCGCACACGAGCCAGACTTCGTCCTCGTTCGCGAGCGCCTCCACGGTCGCGCTCAGGTTCACGAACCCCGCGAGCAGCCGGCGCCGGCAGCCGGACGTCGCGAGCATCGCGCGGGCCCCGTTCGTGCTCGCGAACGCGAGCGGCCTCCGGCCCACCCGCTCCGGCGTGAACTCAGCGGGCGAGTTCCCGAGGTCGAACCCCGGCACGATGCGGCCCTCGCGCTCACCGCACGCGAGCGCGCCCGGCGTGCGGTCCCGGAACGCGATCGCCTCGGCGGTCGTGGCGAACGGCACGATGCGCGCCGCACCGTTCGCGCACGCCACGGCGAGCGAGGTGCTCGCGCGCAGCACGTCGATCGCCACGGCGCAGGCCCGCGCCGGCAGCGCGCCCGGCGCCGGCGGCACGAGCGCGACATGCACGCGGGCGCGGCTCATGCGGCGCGCGTCCGTCCCGGCCCCCGGCGCGGACCGGACCCGGCTCACGACGCGGCGGCCGCCCGCTCCTTGAGCAGCTCCTCCACGAACCGCGTGGACAGCTCGCCGCTTCGGAACTTCTCGCTCGCGAGCGCCAGGCGGTGGAACGGGATCGTGGTCTTCACGCCCTCGACGATGGTCTCCTCGAGCCCGATCTCCATGCGCCGGATGGCCTCGGCGCGGTCCTTCCCATGCGCGATCAGCTTCCCGATCATCGAGTCGTAGTGGGGCGGGATCGAGTAGCCGGCGTAGACGTGGCTGTCCACGCGCAGCCCCGGGCCGCCGGGCTTGTACCAGTAGGTCACCTTCCCGGGGCTCGGACGGAAGTTGTGCTCGAAGTCCTCGGCGTTGATGCGGCACTCGATGGCGTGTCCCTCGAGCTGCACGTCCGACTGGCGAAACGTCATCGGCTCTCCGGCCGCCACGAGGATCTGCTCCTTCACCAGGTCGACGCCCGTGACCTCTTCGGTCACCGGGTGCTCCACCTGGATGCGCGTGTTCATCTCCATGAAGTAGTAGGAGCCGTCCTGGTCGTAGAGGAACTCCATGGTGCCGGCGTTCCGGTAGCCGATGGACGCCGCGCCGCGCGCGGCCAGCTCGCCCATCTGCACGCGCTGCTCGGGCGTGAGCACCGCGCTCGGCGCCTCCTCGATCAGCTTCTGGTGGTTACGCTGCACCGAGCACTCGCGCTCGCCCAGGTGCACCACGCTCCCCTTCCCGTCACCGAAGAGCTGGATCTCGATGTGCCGCGGCTGGACGATGTACTTCTCGAGATACACCGCGTTGTTGTTGAACGCGGCCCCCGCCTCGGCCTGGGCGATGCCGAAGCCCAGCCGCAGCGTCTTCTCGTCCCAGGCGATGCGCATGCCGCGCCCGCCTCCGCCGGCGGCGGCCTTGATGATGACGGGGAAGCCGATCTCGCGCGCGATGCCCGCGGCGTCCTCCACGTCGTCGATGATGCCGTCGCTGCCCGGCACCATCGGCAGCCCCGCGGCCTTCATCGTGCGCTTGGCCTCGGCCTTATCGCCCATGCGGCGGATCATCTCGGGGCTCGGGCCGATGAACGTGAACCCGCACGACTCGCAGACCTCGACGAAGTGCGCGTTCTCCGACAGGAACCCGTAGCCCGGGTGGATGGCGTCCGCGCCCGTCACCTCGGCGGCGGAGATCAGCCGCGGGATGTAGTTGTAGGACTGGGCCGGCGCCGGCGGGCCGATGCATACGGACTCGTCCGCGAGCCGCACGTGCAGGCTGTCGCGGTCGGCTTCGCTGAACACCGCCACGGTGGCGATGTCCAGCTCGCGGCAGGCGCGGATGACTCGCAGCGCGATCTCGCCGCGGTTGGCGACCAGGACCTTCTTGAACACGCGGTCGACCTACTCGCGCGACATCCAGTCCGGCTTGTGCAGCGCCCCGCTCCCGCCGGGCGTCGCGGCCGCGCCGCTCGGCGAGCGCCCGGGCGCCGAGGGGTCGCCCTCGTTCGCCGCGTCCACCGCCTGCCAGGTCCGGTCCGAGGCCGAGGCGAACCCCTTGAGCTTGAGCGACAGCTCGTTGGGGTTGTTGCAGTTCCTGAGCGCCTCCTCCTCGGTGATGAGCCCTTCGCGGAGCAGCGCCAGGACCGACTGGTCGAACGTCTGCATGCCGTACTGGGTGACGCCCTCGGCGATGAGCGTGTGGAGGAGCGGGATCTTCTCCGGATCGAGGATGTACTCGCGCACGGTCGGCGTCGTGATCATGACCTCGACCGCGGGGATGCGGCCGGCGCCGTCACGGCGCGCGATGAGGCGCTGGGAGACCACCGCGCGCAGGTTCGCGGACAGCGCCATGCGCACCTCGTCGTGCTGGTGCGGTGGATAGAACGAGATGATGCGCTGGATGCTCTGGACCACGTCGGTGGTGTGCAGCGTGCTCATCACGAGGTGGCCCGTGTCCGCCGCCATGAGCGCAGTGGACATGGTCTCGAGGTTGCGGATCTCGCCCACCAGGATGATGTCCGGGTCCTGGCGCAGCACGTAGCGCAGGCCGTCCTGGAACGACGCCGTGTCGAGCCCCACCTCCCGCTGGTGGATGAACGACAGCCGGTCGCGGTGCAGGAACTCGATCGGGTCCTCGACGGTGATGATGTTGCGGGTCGTGGTCTTGTTGATGGTGTCGATCATGGCCGCGAGCGTCGTGGACTTGCCGGAGCCCGTGCGGCCGGTGACCAGGATCAGGCCGCGCGGCGAGAACGCCAGGTCGCGGATGACCGGCGGCAGCCCGAGGTCCTCGAGCGACGGCACCTCGACCGGCACGTGCCGGAGCGCCAGCGCCGGCGTGCCGCGCTGCATGAAGATGTTGGCGCGGAAGCGTGCCAGCCCGGAGACGCCGAACGCGAAGTCGATCTCGTGGTGCGTCGCGAAGTGCGCGCGCTGCTCCTCGTTCAACATCTGCTGGTAGACCTCGCGCAGCTCCTGCGAGGTCGGCGCGGGCTCGTCGAGCGTGTACAGCACGCCGTCCACGCGCACGACCGGCGGCGTGCCGGCCTTGAGGTGCAGGTCGCTCGCGCGGGCGGCGATCATCTTCTCGAGTACGGTGCGGATGTTCATGTCGCCCTCTCCCTGGGGGCCCGGCACGGCCGCGGAAGCGGCCCGCGGCGCGCGGCCCGAACGGACTTCCCTGTCAGAGCGGTTCCAGCAGGAACAGCTTCTGCCCGAACTCCACCGGCTGCGCGTTCTCGACCAGAATCTCCACCACCCGGCCCCTGCACTCGGCCTGGATCTCGTTCATCAGCTTCATCGCCTCGATGATGCACACCGTCTGGCCCGCCTCGACCACGTCTCCCCGGTCGACGAACGGATCCGCATCCGGGGCGGGGGCACGGTAGAACGTGCCGACCATGGGCGAGACGATCGGCTTGTGGTCGGCCGCCGGCTCCTTCGCCGGCGCGGTCGCGGCCTTCGCCGGGGCGGCCGCGGGGGGCGCGGCGCCCGCCGTGGCGTGCGCCAGGCCCGGCATGGGAGATCCTGCCCCCGGCGCGGCCGAGTTCGCGGAGATGCGCACCGAGCGCCCGGCCGCGTTCAGCTCCAGTTCGCCGATGCCCGTGCGCTGCACGAGCCGGATGAGCCGGTTGAGCTCCCGCAACGAGAAGCCCGCGACCGAGACGTTCGCGGCCCTGCCCGCCGCGGTGGCGGGGGCGGCGGCGGCCGCCGGCTTCGTGCGGCCGCGCTTCGGGCGCGCTGGGCGGCGCTCAGCCACGGGCGCCATGGGGCTCGAGCCGGGCGAGCAGGCCGCGCAGCGCGAGCAGGTAGCTCTCGGCGCCGAATCCGGCCACCGTGCCGAGCGCGACCCCTGCGACCAGCGACGTGTGCCGGAAAGGCTCGCGAGCGGACGGATTCGACACGTGCACCTCGACCGTCGGGAGACCCGCACCCGCGATCGCATCGCGCAGCGCGACGCTCGTGTGCGTGAGGCCGCCCGGGTTGATGACCACACCGTCACAGCGTTCGCGAGCCTGGTACAGCGCGTCGATGAGGACCCCCTCGTGGGCGCTGCGCAGGAACTCGACCTCGCAGCCGAGCTCGCGGGCGAGCGCCGCCACGCTCGTGTCCACCTCGTCCAGCGTCACGCGTCCGTAGGTCTCCGGCTCGCGCGTGCCGAGCGCCTGGAGGTTCGGGCCGTGCAGGATGAGGATGCGTGGCATCGGGTCCGCCCTCAGTCACGCGCCGTGCGCGCGCCCACCCTGGCCAGCGCGGCACGCACGAGTCGGGACTCCACAGCGCGCGGCACGCTAGCATCGCCGATGCGGGGCGTCAACACCCAGCGCGACATGTCGTTGGATCGTTTCTTGTCGTGGCGCATGGCGCGCTCGAGCGCCGCGAGCCGGATCGGCGGCATGCTCACGGGCAGCCCGAGATGGTCGAGCGCCGCCTCGAGCCGGACGTGCGACTCGGGCGCGAGCCCCGCCGCGCGCACCGACAGCCAGGCCGCCGCGCGCATGCCGATCGCCACCGCCTCGCCGTGGAGGAGTCGCCGGTAACCGAGCGCCGCCTCGATCGCGTGGCCGAGCGTGTGCCCGAAGTTGAGCGCCGTGCGCCCGCCGCCCGGACGCTCGCGCTCGTCGGCCTGGACCACTCGCGCCTTGACGGCGAGCGCGCGCGCCACCGCGCCGTCGAGCGCGGCGGGCTCGCCCGCGGCGAGCGCGTCGAGCCGCGACTCGAGCCAGCGCCAGAGGCCGGCGTCCACGGCGAAGCCCGTCTTCACCACCTCGGCGAGGCCGTTCCGGAGGTGCCGCCTCGGGAGCGTGGCCAGCACGTCCGGGTCGGCGAGCACGCCCGCGGGCTGGTGGAACGCCCCCACCAGGTTCTTCCCGGAGTCGAGGTCCACCCCCGTCTTGCCGCCAAGGCTCGCGTCCACCTGCGCGAGCAGCGAGGTCGGCACGGCCACCCACGGCACGCCGCGGAGCCAGGTGGCCGCGGCGAGGCCCGCCAAGTCGCCGACGACGCCCCCACCCAGCGCCACCACCGCCCCGTCGCGCCCGAGCCCGGTGGCCGAGAGCGCGTCCCAGACCGCCGCCAGCACGGCCGGGCGCTTGGCGCTCTCGCCGGCCGGGACGAGCACCGTGTCCGCGACAAGCCCCGCCCGCCGGAGCGATCGGGCCGCCTCGGAACCGTAGAGCCCGCCCACGCGCGGGTCGGTGACGAGCACCGCGTGGCGCGCGCCCGTCGTCACGCGGACGAACGCGCCCAGCCGCCGGAGCGAGTCGCGGCCGATGCGCACGCGCGTGCGGACGGCGTCGCGAGGGAACCTCAGCAGGAGATCGCGGCCCACGCGCGCAGCATACACGAGGCCTCGCTCGCGGCCGGGCGGGGCTCAGTTCGCGGTCGTGTCCGCGGCGCCGCGCGGGAGGACCGGCGTGCGCGCCGTGGCGCGCGCGGCCGGGCCAGGCTCGAAGCGCGGCGCGCCGCTGCCCGGGCCCGAGGCCGCCACCGGCTCCACGCGCATCCACGATGGGATCGCGCTCGGCGCCTCGTCGAGGCGCGTCACGCCCTCCCGCCCGATCTCGTCGCGCACCCACACCAGCTTCACCTGCGCGCCCGGCCCCGCCACGGCGACCCAGCGCGCGAGCTGCTCGGGGTATTCGACCCGAACGCCGTTGAACGCCACGATCAGGTCGCCCTTCCGCAGTCCCAGGCGCGCCGCGGCGCCGCCCGGCTGCACGGCCTCCACCACCGCTCCGAGCGGCACGCGCTCGGCCGGGTTCGAGGCGCCGGGCAGGAACGCGGCCCGGGTCGAGACGCCGAAGCTCCCGTGCCGCACGCGCCCGTACCGCGCGAGTCCGTCCAGGAACGGTGCGATCTCGTCCACCGGGATCGCGAAGCTCATGCCGCCCGGGCGGCGCTCGGCCCGCTCGCGCTGCCCCGGTGCCGCCGGCGCGCCGAGCTCGCCCTGGACCAGTCCCAGCAGCTCGCCGCGCGAGTTGAGGGCCGCGCCGCCGCTGTTGCCCGGGTGCACCTCGTTCGTGAGCTGGAGCAGGCTCGTGCCCGGCTCGGCGAAGCGCATCGCCACCGTGCCCACGGACTGGGTGGGCGCGCCGCCGTAGGAGTTGCCGAGCGCGATCGCCCAGTCCCCGCTCCCGGCCGGACGGCTGGCGAGCGGCAGCGCCACCAACTCGAGCTCCTCGGGCCTGAGCAGCGCCAGGTTGCGGACCGGGTCCATGCCCACGAGGCGCGCCTCGACCTGGAGATGGTTGTGGGTGATGACGCGCAGGCGCTCGGCGCCGAGCACGACGCTGGCGGTGGTGAGGATGCCGTCGGACGAGATCGCCACACCGGAGCCGACGCGGCTGTGCGTGCGGCGCGTGGCGGCGCTCTTCCCGGTCGTCCGCTGCGCGACCACGGTGACGACGCACGGGCGCGCGTACCGCGCGATGCGCTCGACCTCGTCCTCGATCGCGGACAACGTGGACTGCGCCCGCGCGGCCCGGGCCCCGGTCACGGAAGCGGCGAGCGCGAGGAGCAGGACGATCGCGGACCGCGCCGCTCGGGACACGCCGGGCCTCAGAACGAGATCACCGCCTGCTCGGTCTGCACGCCGGCCGGCAGGTTCGCGGCGGTGCGCGCGCGGCCGCGGTGCAGCACCACCGGGTCGAGAATGAACTCCACGTCCTCGGAATGGTCGAACAGCGAGTCGGCGAGCGTGGCTCCCGGCGTGGCCGGCTGCGGCACGGGCTCGGATGCCGCCACGAGCCGCGGCTCCGCCACGGGGGCGGCCGGCTCGGGGCGGGCCGTGAGTGTGCCGGCGGAACGCATCCCGACGCGCGGCGCGATCGTCGGCAGCAGCAGCGCGGCCGTCACCAGCACCAGCGCCGCGGCCGCCGTCACCGGCACCCAGCGCGGCGTGGGCGGCGCGACCGCGAGTCGGTCCGGCACGGGCTGGGCGCGGCGCGCGCCGGCGAGCGCGCGCTCGGCCAGGTCGCGCGCCGTCTCGACGCGCGGCAGCGAGCCGATCGCCTCGAGCGTGCGCGCGAACTGCTCGTACGCCTGCCGGCAGCCCGGGCAGGCCCCGAAGTGGCCTTCGAGCCACTCCCGCTCGGCCTGCGTCACCTCATCGTCCCAGTAGGCGTCGAACAGACGCCGGGCCTGGTCGCAACGGTTCATGGAGCGTCCTGCTTTCGGAGTAGCGGTTGGAGTTTGCGCTGGAGCATCCCCCGGGCGCGATTGATGCGCGAACGCACCGTTCCGCCCGGCAGGCCCAGCACCTCGGCGATCTCCTCGTAGGCCAGCCCTTCGATGTCGCGAAGCACGAGCGCCAGCCGGTATTTCTCGGGGACCGTGGCGATGGCGCGCGCCAAGGTGCCCTGCAATTGTTCGCGTTCCATCCCCTGCTCGCGGCTCTCGGTGGGATCCGCGAGCTGCGGCAGGCTGTCCGACAACACCTCCGTGAGCGCGTCGAGCGAGAACCAGTTCCGGCGCCTCACCCGCCGCCGGATCTCGTTCTTGGCGAGGTTCGCGGCGATGGTGAAGACCCAGGTCGAGAAGCGGGAGCCCCGCCGGTAGTTCCGTCGGTGCACGAACACGCGCACGAACACTTCCTGCGCGAGGTCGTCCACGTTCTCGCGATCGTTCAGCACCCGAGCGATGAGGTTGCCCACCCGGCCCTGGAACCGCCGCACGAGTTCGGTGAACGCCCGGTCGTCGTCCTCCGCGACCCGGCCCATGAGGTCCTCGTCGGAGAGGCTCACGACCTGCGGCGGCAGGGGGTCTCGATCTGGGGCCAAGCGGGACCTCACTCTGGGAGGTGGATACCCCGGCGCGGGGCGCAGGTTCCGGCGATGTCAGGCGGGCGCGACACGGACGCCGGACGTCAAGTCTGGCGTGCAGTCACAAGCTCCGGCAAGACAATACCTTGCAAGCCGCCGATCGGCGCCTCGCCAAGACCTCTGGAGCAGGAGGGCCTCCCCGCGCCGCCCCCGGTCCGCCCCAACACGCGGTCGATCAGCGGAGGGCGCGCACCTTCTCCGCCACCCGCTTCTGGTGGTCGCCCTCGATCTCCTGCGCCAGCCGGTACTGCTCGCGGGCATCGGGGACCCGCCCGAGGTCCCGGTAGCAGTCCCCGAGGTGCTCGCGCACGATCGGGTCGCCGCCGGTGAGCCGGACCGCCCGCTCGAGCTGCTCGCGGGCCTCCTCGAGCCGTCCCTGCCGGTAGAGCACCCAGCCGAACGAGTCCACGAACGCTCCGTTCTCGGGCTCCACGCGGAGCGCCCGCTCGATCATGCCGCGCGCCTCCTCGAGGCCGCGGCCGTGGTCGGCCATGACGTAACCGAGGAAGTTGAGCGCGGGCGGCCACTCGGGCGCGAGCGCCAGCGCGCGCCGGCCGGCCTCGATCGCCCCGTCCACGTCGCCCGCCTGCTCGCGGCAGCCGCCCAGGTCGAGGAGGTAGCCCGGCTCGGACGGGTGCTTCTCGTGGAGCGCGAGCCATTCGCGCTCGGCGTCGTCGTAGCGCCTGGCCGCCACGAGCGTTCGCGCGAGCAGCCGGCGCGGCTCGCTCGAGTCGGGTGCGGCCGCCACGGCGCGGCGCGCGCGCGCGACGGCCGAATCCGGGAGCCCGGCCAGCGTCCAAGCGCGCACGGAGAGCATGGGCCCCGCAAGATGCCCCGGGTGCGCCGCCGCCCATCGGTCGGCCCAGCGCGCCGCCTCTCGCCCGCGGCCGTTCCTCGCCAGCACGGCCACCGCGCGCGCCGTGTTCTCGGGGTCGCCCGGGTTCTGCGCGCGCAGCCGCCCGAGCGTGCGTTCCGCATCGTTCGCGTGTCCGGTCTTGAACCCGAGGTCGGCGAGCACCTGCATCGCCTCGGCGTCGGTGGGGTCGGCCTGCGACACGCGGCGCGCCTCGGCGTACGCGTCGTGCAGCCGGCCGGAGCGCGTGTACAGCGCCACCAGCCGGCGGCGCGTGCCGACGTCCGCCGCGTGCAGCTCGAGGTGCTGGCGGTAGAGGTCGATCGCCTTCTCCGGGTGTCCGAGGTTCTCCTGCACCCAGCCGCGCAGGAACACGAGCCCGGGCCGGTCAGCGTTCAGCGCGTTCGCGCGCTCGAGCGACAGCTCGGCGCCCGGGAGATCGCCGCGACGCGCCTGCGCGGCCGCGACCTGGAACCACGCCTCGCCGTCCTCGTCGTCCACCCAGACCAGCCGCCGCCATGACCGCTCGGCCACGTCCGCACGCGACAACACCTCGGCCACGCGCGCGGTCGTGCGCAGGACCTCGGCCTGCGTGGAATCCAGTTCGCACGCGCGCTCGAGCGGCGCCAGCGCCTCCGGGGCGCGGTTGGTGCTGAACAGCGCCGCGCCCTCGAGCCACAGCGCCCGCCAGTCGTCCGGGTCCTGCTGCAGCGCGCGCTCGGCGAACTCGAGCGAGCGGGTGGGATCGCCCAAGTGCGCGCAGACCTGGCTGATGCGGACGAGCAGATCCGGCGAGAGCGGGTCGTGGCTGAGCGCGCGGTAGTACTCGCCGAGCGCCTCGGCCAGCTTGCCCGATTGCTCGAGGAGGCGCCCGCGGACGTAGCGGCGGAGCGCCTCCTCGCTCGCCACGCGCGGCGCGGCCGAGTCCCGCACCGTCGCGGCGGCGCCCGCACGGGTCCCGCGCGCCGGCTGCCCGCCGGCCGGGGCCGTCAGCACTGCGAGCGCGAGCAGGAGCGCGAGGAGCGGGCGCGCCATTCAGCGGCGGCGGCCGCGCCGGCCGTAGTCGGCGCTCCGGCGCCGCCCGAAGTTGTCGAACGCCCGCTCCATCTCTTCGATGCGCGCGTCGCGCTCGCCCTCGGAAGACGCCGCCGATCCGGGCTCCGGCAGGTCCACGACCGGGACGCTCCGCTCGCCGCCCGGCACCGCGTCGATCTCCGCCTCGAACGGGTCCACGAGTGGTTCGTGCGCGGGCTCCGCCGGAGGCGGCCCGGCAGGGGCGACCGGGTTCGCCACGGCCACGGGGCCGGTCTCGTGCGAGCGCACGCGGGTGCGGGCCCCCTCGCCCGGCGCGGGCTCCGCGACGTGACGGCCCTCCTCGGCCGGGGCGTGGCGCCGACGTCCTCCACGCCGTCTCCGGCGGCGCCGGCCGGGCGACTCCGCCTCGTCCCGGTCCCCCGCCTCGACCGTCTCGCGCTCCTCGGGTCCCTCCTCCTCCGGCTCCTCCTCGCTCACCGATGCGGCGCCGGCGCGCGCGGGCGTCCCGCCGCGGGATTCCCGCCCGGGCCGCTCGATCACGCGCCCCTCGCGCGCGGCCTCCTCGGCGCGATCGTCATCCTCGCGCACCTTGCGGCGCAGGCGCTCGACCTTCTCGAGCGCGTCTCGCGCGGCCGCCTGCTCCGCCTCCTTCTTGTTCTGGCCGCGTCCCTCGCCGAGCGTGCGCCGGCCGACCATGACCTCGACCACGAAGTGCTTGGAGTGGTCGGGGCCGAACTCGCTGCGGATCCGGTACACCGGATGCGTGCGGAACGAGTTCTGGACGTACTCCTGGAGGTGGCTCTTGTAGTTCGTGTGGCGCTTGTCGGCCGTGATCGCGTCCGAGTCCTCGAGCAGGTGCTTGTGGATGAAATTGCGCGCAGACTCGAAGCCCTGGTCCAGGTAGATGGCGCCGATCACAGCCTCGAACGCGTCGGCGAGGATCGAGAGCCGCTGGCGGCCGCCCGACTCCACCTCGGAATGGCTCATGAGCACGAACCGGCCGAGGCCGATGCGGAGCGCGCGCCGCGACAGGATCGCCTTGGAGACCAGCAGCGACTTGGTCTTCGTGAGCTGGCCCTCGTGCTCGTCGGGGTGGCGCCGGTACAGGAACTCGCTGGTGACGAGCCCGAGCACCGAGTCGCCGAGGAACTCGAGGCGCTCGTTGGACTCGCGCGGGCCCTGGCCGGTCACGCTCAGGTAGGAACGGTGCGTGAGCGCGAGCCGGAGCAGGCCCGGGTCGCGGAACGGGAGCCCGAACTGGCGGCAGAACTCCGCCAGCACGCGGGCCTCCTGCGCGCCGGGCGTGCGATCCCGCGGCCGCTCGCGCCGGGGTGCGAACAGCGAGCGAAACCAGCTCCAGAACGAGCGCCGAGGCGCCGGCGCCGGCGCCTCGCGCCGCACGCGGCGGCGGCCCCGCCCGCCGCGGCGGCGGGCCCTTACGACACGGCCCTCATCGCGAGGGACACGTTGTGACCGCCGAACCCGAATGAGTTCGACATCACGGCCTTGAGTTTCGCGTTCCGGGCCGTGTTCGGAACCAGGTCGATATCGCATTGAGGATCCGGTGTGTCGAGATTGATGGTGGGTGGGACGATCCCCCGCTGCAGCACCAGCGCGCACACCACGGCCTCGAGGCCGCCGGCAGCGCCGAGCAGGTGTCCCGTCATGGACTTGGTGGACCCCATCCACAGGCGACGCGAGTGGTCGGCGAACACCGACTTCACCGCGGTCACCTCGATCGGGTCCCCCGCCGGCGTGGACGTGCCGTGGGCGTTGATGTACCCCACCTCCTCCGGGGACATGCCGGCGTCCGCGAGCGCGCGCTTCATGGCGCGCGCAGCGCCCTCGCCGTCCACGCATGGAGCGGTGATGTGGTAGGCATCGCCCGTGGCTCCGTAGCCCGCGACCTCGCAGATCGGCCTGGCGCCGCGCGCGCGCGCGTGCGCCTCCGTCTCGAGGACGAGGATGCCGGCGCCTTCGCCGATGACGAAGCCGTCGCGTCCGACGTCGAACGGACGGCTGGCCCGCTGGGGATCGTCGTTTCGGGTGGAGAGTGCGCGCATGTTGCCGAAGCCCGCGACCGCCATGGGGGTGATCGTGGCCTCGGCGCCGCCCGCGAGGATCACGTCGGCGTCGCCATCCCGCAGCAGGCGAAGGGCCTCGCCGATGGCGTGGGCGCCCGAGGCGCAGGCCGAGACGGTGCAGAAGTTCGGGCCCTTCAGGCCGAACGTGATGCTCACCTGTCCCGCCGCCATGTCCGAGATCATCATGGGGATGAAGAAGGGGCTCACGCGCCGGTGGCCCTTCTGAAGCAGATTCGTGTGCTGCTCCTCGAAGGTCTCCATGCCACCGATGCCGCTTCCGATGATGACGCCGATGCGCTCGGGATCGGGTCGCGCATCCGCCAGCCCGGCGGAGCGCAGCGCCTCGTGCGAGGCCGCGACCGCGAACTGGACGAAGCGGTCCATGCGCTTCGCCTCCTTCCGCTCGAGGATCCCGTCCAGCGAGAAGTCCTTCACCTCGCACGCGAAGCGGGTCTCGTAGTCGGAGGCGTCGAAGCGGGTGATCGGGCCCGCGCCCGACCTCCCGGCCGTGAGGCCATCCCAGCACGCGTCCACGCTGTTCCCGACCGGGGAGAGGACTCCCATGCCGGTCACGACCACCCTGGGGCGATCGCCGTTCATCTCGGGGTGCTTCCTCCTGCGGGGGTTCCGGCCGCCCGGGGCCGGCGCATCGTGCGGGACGGCACGCTCGCGCCGGCGCGTTCACGCGCGGGCGGAGTCGTTCCCTCGAGGCGCTCGGGTCCCGGATCGCGGCGGTCGCGGGGCCTTCCGTGCATCACTTGCTGGCGTGCTGCTGCAGGTAGTTCATCGCGTCACCGACCGTCTTGAGCTTGTCGGCGTCCTCGTCCGGGATGTCGATTCCGAACTCCTCCTCGAGCGCCATGACCAGCTCGACGATGTCGAGCGAGTCCGCGCCGAGGTCCTCGATGAACTTGGCTTCGGGCTGCAGCTGTTTGAGGTCCACCTCCAGCTCCCTGGCGATGATCTCCTTGACCTTGCTCTCGTCGAACGATGCCATGTTGGTTCCACCTCCCGTGTGAGGGTCTCCGTCAACGCTTCACTGCATGACCATGCCGCCGTCCACCGTCCACGTCTGGCCCGTGACGTATCCCGCGCGCGGCGACGCGAGGAACGCGATGACCTCGGCGACGTCCTCGGGCACCCCGAGCCGGCCGAGCGGGATGCGGGCCTTGAGCTCCGCCTGCGCGGCCTCGGGGAGCGCCTCGGTCATCTCGGTGACGATGTAGCCCGGACACACGGCGTTCACCGTGACGCCGCGCGAGGCCAGCTCGCGTGCGAGCGAACGAGTGAGCCCGAGCAGGCCCGCCTTGCTTGCGGCGTAGTTCGCCTGCCCGGCGTTGCCCATGAGCCCGACCACCGACGACACGTTCACGATCCTGCCGTAGCGAGCCTTCATCATCGCCCGCGACACCGCCCGCGCACAGCGGAACGCCCCCGCCAGGTTCGTCTCGAGCACCTCGGCCCATTGCGCGTCGCTCATGCGTACGAACAGCCCGTCGCGCGTGAGCCCCGCGTTGTTGACGAGGATGTCCACCCGCCCGAGCTGCTCGAGCGCCTTCGCGAACGCCTCGTCCACCGACTCGCTCCGGCTCACGTCCGCGACGTGGGCCTGCGCGTTCCCGCCCCGGCCGCGGATGGTCGCGGCGGCCTCCTCGGCCCGAGCGCCGTTCCGCGCGAAGATCGCCACCGCCGCGCCGCGCGCGGCCAGCGCGTGCGAGACCGCGAGCCCGATGCCCGTGGCGCCGCCGGTCACGAATGCCACCTGGCCGGCCAGCTCGCGGGCCGTGCCCGCGGCGGCGTACGCCTGGGTCTGCGTCATGCGCTCCTCCCCGCCCCCGCGAGCGCCGCGCGCGTGGCCGCGAGGCTCTCGGGATCCTCCACGTTCCAGCTCGAAGCCGAGGCGTCGAGCGTCCTGAGCAGGCCGCGCAGCACCTTGCCCGTGCCCAGCTCCACGAAGCCCTCGACCCCCTCCGCGCGCAGCCAGCGCATGGAGTCCTCCCAGCGCACGCTGGCGAGCAGCTGTTCCTCGAGCGCGCGCCGGATCTCGCCGGCCTTCTGCACCGGCCGGGCCCAGGCGTTGCTCACGACCGGGCAGCGGGCGTCGCGGAACGTGACGCCCGCGAGCGCCTCGGCCAGCCCCTTCGCGGCCGGTTCCATGAGCGGCGAGTGGAACGCGCCGCTCACCTCGAGCCGGATCGCCCGCCGGGCGCCGCGCGCCCTCGCGCGCTCGCAGGCCGCGTCCACGGCGGCCGGTTCGCCCGAGATCACCACCTGCCCGGGGGCATTCAGGTTCGCGGCGCGCACGATGCCCGTCGCGCCCGCCTCGGCGCAGGCCGCCTCGACCTCCTCGCGCGACAGGCCCAGCACCGCCGCCATGGCGCCCGGGCGCGCGAGGCCCGCCTCGTACATGAGCTGGCCCCGCCGGCGCGTGAGCCGGAGCGCGTCCTCGAACGCGAGCGCGCCCGCGGCCACGCACGCCGAGTACTCGCCCAGGCTGTGGCCCGCCACGTACTCGGGCGAGATCCCGGCGGCGTCCACGAGACGCCAGGCCGCCACGCTGTGCGTGAGCAGCGCCGGCTGGGTGTGGACGCTCTTCTTCAGCTCCTCGGCGGGGCCGTTCCAGCACAGCTCGGAGAGCGGGAAGCCGAGCACGCGGTCCGCGGTCTCGAACGCGGCCCTCGCCTCGGGGAACGCCTCCGCGAGCGCCCGGCCCATGCCCACCGCCTGCGCGCCCTGGCCCGGGAACAGGAACGCCAGCCTCACGACACGGCCTCCCGGACCGCGCCCGGCGCGGTCTTCGCGCGCGTCGCGCGCGCCACGGGCAGCGTCCACGTCATCGAGGTGCCGCCCCAGGTCGCGCCGCCGCCGAACGCCGCGAGCGCGAGCTTGTCGCCGGGCTTGAGCCTGCCCGCGCGCACGCACTCGTCGAGCGCGATCGGGATCGAGGCGGACGACGTGTTCCCGTAGCGGTCGATGTTGACGTAGACCTTCTCCGGCGCGAGGTCCAGCCGCTCGCCCACCGCGTCGATGATGCGCCGGTTGGCCTGGTGCGGGATGAACAAGTCGATGTCGCGGAGCGACCAGCCCGCGGCCTCGGCGCAGCGCCGGGTGGACTCCTCCATGCTGCGCACCGCGAACGGGTAGAGCTTCTTCCCCTGCATGCGGATGAAGTGTTCGCGCCCCTCGACCGTGTCGACGCTCGCCGGGTTGCGCGAGATGCCCGCGGGCACCTCCAGCACCTCGCCCAGTTCGCCGTCGCTGTGCATGTCCACCGCGTGCACGCCGACGCCCGAGTCGCACGCCTGGAGCAGCGCCGCGCCCGCGCCGTCGCCGAACAGCACGCAGGTGTTGCGGTCGGTGTAGTCCACGATGCGCGACAGCGTCTCCACCCCCACCACGAGCACGCTTCCGGCCGCCCCGGAGCTGACGAGGGCGCGGCCGACCCCGAGCCCGTAGACGAACCCCGTGCACGCCGCGAACACGTCGTAGGCCGCGGCGCGCGAGGCGCCCAGCTTCTGCTGCAGCGTGCAGGCGCACGACGGCAGGATGCGGTCGGGTGTCGTGGTGGCGACCACGATGTGGTCCACGTCCACGGCGTCCACGCCGGCCATCTCCAGCGCGCGCCGGGAGGCGATCAGGGCCAGGTCGCTCGACGCCTGGTCCGGCGCCGCGATCCGCCGCTCGCGGATGCCGGTGCGCTCGACGATCCACTCGTCCGAGGTGTCCACCATGCGCGACAGGTCGTCGTTCGTGAGCACGCGGTCCGGCACGTACATGCCCGTGCCGGTGATGGTCGTCCCGCGGAGCACGTCAGGCCGCCGAGTCATGGTCGGAGAGGATCTCCTCACGGATGTGCTCGTTCACGCGGCGCTCGACGAACGTGATCAGCGTGCGGATTGCGCTGCGGAACGCGCGCGGGCCGCTCGAGCCGTGCCCGATGAAGCACACGCCGTGCACGCCGAGGAGCGGTACGGCGCCGTACTCCTGCCAGTCGAGGCGCAGGCGCAGCCGCTGCAGCGCCCCGCGCATGAACAGCGCGCCCACGAGCGCGAGCGGATCCTTCCTGACCTCCTCACGCACCGAGCGGCCGAGGAACGTCGCGGCGCTCTCGGCCGTCTTGAGCAGCACGTTGCCGGTGAAGCCGTCGGTGACGATCACGTCGCAGGTGCCGCGGAACAGGTCGCGGCCCTCGACCGGGCCGATGAAGTTGAGGTGCTTGGCGGCCTTGACGAGCGGCAGCGTCTCCTGGACGAGCTGGTTGCCCTTGCTCTCCTCCTCGCCGATCGACAGCAGGCCCACGCGCGGGTTCTCGTGGCCGAGCAGGTAGCGGGCCATGCACGATCCCATGTGCGCGAACTGCACCAGCCACGCCGGTTTCACCTCGGCGTTCGCCCCCACGTCCAGCACGACCGTCCCGTGCCCGGCGTTCGGGAAGAACGCGGCGAGGGCCGGCCGCGACACGCCCTCGAGGCGGCCGAGGCCGAGCAGCGCGGTGGCCACGACCGCGCCGGTGTTGCCGGCGCTGAAGATCGCGTCCAGCTGGCCGTCCTTGTGGAGCTGGGTGAGCACGCCGAGCGAGGTGCCGGAGCGGCGCGCGGCCGCGGCCGCCTTGGCCGCCATGTCCACCTTCTCGGCGGCGTGCACGATGGTCACCGAACCGCCGTCCACGTGGGCGCGCTTGAGCGCGGCGCGGATCTCGGCCTCGTCGCCCACGAGCGTGAGACGGAAGCGCCCGGGCCACTCCCGGAGCGCGAGCGCGGCGCCCTCGGCCACGGGGACCGGGCCGAAGTCGCCTCCCATCGCATCAATCCCGATGCGCGGGATGGAGGTCATGTGGGTCGTCCGCCGCTATGCTTCGCGCGGCGTGACGATCTCTTCTCCCTTGTAGTACCCGCAGCTCGCGCAGATCCGGTGCGGGAGGCGCGGCGCACCGCAGTGCGCGCAGTTCGACAGCCCGGGCTTGCCGAGCTTCCAGTGCGTGCGCCGCTTCTTTCCGCGCGTGTGGGAGTGACGTCGCTTGGGAACCGCCATGGTCCTCGTCCTCTCTGGGACCGGCGCCCCGGGCGTGGCCGCGATTCAGGCGCGGGGGCAGTCGTGCGCCCCGAGCGAGAGCTCGGCACCACACCTCGGGCACAGGCCCGGGCAATCCTCCCGGCAGACGGGAGTGATCGGCATCTCCAGCAGCAGCGCCTCGCGTACCGCTTCGCGCAGGTCGAGCCGCCGTCCATCGTGGAACAGCATGTAGTCGTCGAGCTCGAGCGTTTCCTGCTCGTCCCGCGACGTCGAACCGGATCGTTCCGCGTACACCACCAGCGGCGCCTCGAGCGGCAGGTCGAACTCCCGCAGGCAGCGCATGCATTCCAGGTGGGCCCGCGACCGCACGGTACCCCGCACCGACACCCGTTCGCCCGACTTCTCGACCACGAACGAGCCGCGAACCTGTTCGCGCCATTCGGGTTGTGAGAGTCCGACCTCGGCGGCGGCGCCCTCGGCCTCGACCCGGTCCATGGCCGGGCGAAGGGTGGAGAGGTCGAGCACGAATCCAGTCATACGGATACGGGACGGCCGGAGGCCGTCCCCGTGAAACGGGGGGAAGCTAGCACAGCGCCTTCCGAAGCGTCCACCCGGCGGGAATCTGGCGCGATCGTGCCATGGTAGGCCCCCACGAGCGTCCGGACCGCCCGGCCACCGGGTGACGGGCAGGGTGCCCCGAAGCTCGCGGTCGCGATCGAGCTCAGGCCCTGGAGTCGCTCGGGCGACGGAATCTCAACGACTTAGGCTGTGCGGCGAAGATCGTCGGCGCTCGCCCTGCCGGGTGTAAGTACTTGCCGGAGCGTCCGGAGGGAGCGCCCGATGGCTCCGGAGCCGGGGTCCCGACAATCTTCGCCGTACAAGCCACAGGCTAGCGCGAGAGCGCGGCGACCCCGAAGAACAGCTTCACCTCGCGATCGGCCGAGGCCGGGCTGTCGGAGGCGTGCACCGAGTTCCGACCCTTGGACTCCGCGTACAGGCGGCGCACCGTGCCCTCGGCCGCCTGGGCCGGGTCGGTGGAGCCGATCACCTCGCGCAGCCGGGCCACGGCGCCCTCGCGCTCGAGGCAGCAGAGCATCACGGGGCCCGAGGTCATGAACTCGACGAGCTCGTTGAAGAAGCCCTTGCCCACGTGCTCGGCGTAGAACTCCTGGCACTGCTCGCGCGTGAGCCTCGCGTAGCGCGCCTCGACCAGCTTGAACCCGTCGGCCTCCACGTGCGCGAGGATCTTGCCGACCAGGTTCCGCGCGGTGGCGTCCGGCTTGACGATGAACAGGGTGCGTTCGACGGCCACGATCTCCTCCGATCACTGCTTGCGTTTGGGTGCCTTGCCTCGGGGTGCCGCCGCGCGGGCACCGCGGGCGGCGCCGCGTGCGGCGGGCTTGGCGCGTGCGGCGCCGCGGGCCCCGACCCGCCGGCCGGCGGCCGGCTTCGCCGCGGCCTTCGCCGCACCGTTCCTCCTGCGCGCCCGGCGGCGCTGCAGCAGCTCGCCGACCAGGTCCGGGATCTCGGACGGGATGCGCGCGACGGGCACGCCCGCCGCCTCGAACGCCGCCATCTTCTCGGCCGCGGTGCCGGTGCCGCCCGAGATGATCGCGCCGGCGTGGCCCATGCGCTTGCCGGGCGGTGCGGTCTGCCCGGCCACGAACGCCACCACGGGCTTGCTGACGTGGCGGCGGATGAACTGCGCCGCCTGCTCCTCGGCGTTCCCGCCGATCTCGCCCATGAGCACGATGGCTTCGGTCTTCCCGTCCGCCTCGAACAGCGTGAGCGCGTCGATGAAGTCGGTGCCGATCACCGGATCGCCGCCGATACCGAGGCAGGTGGTCTGGCCGAGGCCGCGGTCGGTGAGCTGCTTCACGACTTCGTAGGTGAGCGTGCCGCTCTTGCTCACCACCCCGACGGGGCCGGGGGTGCAGATGTGGCCCGGCAGGATGCCGACCTTGGCCTGGCCCGGCGTGATGAGCCCGGGGCAGTTGGGGCCCACGAGGCGCGGCCGCCCGAGCGGGTTGGAGGCTCCCCGCATCGCCAGCACCTTGTGGAACGCGCCGAGCGTGTCGCGCACCGGCAGCCCCTCGGTGATGCAGACGATGAGCCCGAGCCCCGCGTCGGCCGCTTCGTGGATGGCGTCGGCGGCGAACGGCGCCGGGACGTAGATGACCGAGGCGTTCGCGCGCGTGGCCGCCACCGCCTCGGCGACCGAGTCGAACACGGGCACGCCGTGCACCTGGCCCCCGCCCTTGCCGGGCGTGACACCGCCCACGACCTGCGTGCCGTAGGCCAGCATCTGCTGGGTGTGAAACGCGCCGTCCCTCCCGGTGATGCCCTGCACGAGCAGGCGCGTGTTGCGGTCCGCGAGGATGCTCACGCGCCCACCTCCTGCGCCTTGCCGATCACCATGCGGACCGCCTCGTCCATGCTGGTGGTGGCGCCGAGCCCGAAGTCGCTGAGGATCTGCCGCGCCTTGTCCTCGTTGGTGCCGGTGAGCCGGATGACGAGCGGCACGCCGAGCGGCGACTCCTTGAGCGACGTCACGATGCCGTTCGCGACGTCGTCGCAACGCGTGATGCCGCCGAAGATGTTGAACAGGATGGCGCGCACGTGCGAGTCGCCGGTGATGATCCTGAGCGCCGCGGTGACCTTCTCGGGGTTGGACGAGCCGCCGATGTCCAGGAAGTTGGCCGGCTCCCCGCCGTAGTGCTTGATGAGGTCCATCGTGGCCATCGCGAGCCCGGCGCCGTTCACGACGCAGCCGATGTCGCCGTCCAGCTTCACGTACGAGAGTCCCTTCTCGCGCGCCAGCCGAGCCCCGGGCGTCTCTTCGGCCGGGTCGCGCCAGGCCTCCCAGTCCCGGTGCCGGAACTCGGCGTTGTCGTCGAGGATTACCTTGGCGTCCAGCGCGACGACCCGGCCCTCGGGGGTCACGGCGAGCGGATTGATCTCGGCGAGCGAGCAGTCGCCGTCGGTGAACACGCGGTGGAGCTTGAGGAGGATGTCCGCCGCCTGCGCGGCCTGGGCGAAGTCGGGGAACAGCGGGCGCATGAGGTTGCGCGCCATGTACGGACGCAGGCCCTCGAGCGGCACGTGGAAGCGCACGAGCTTCTCGGGAGCGGAGCGCGCCACCTCCTCGATGTCCACGCCGCCCTCGGCCGAGAGCATGACGAGCGGCGCCTTCTTCTCGCGGTCGAGCACGATCGCGCAGTAGTACTCCCGGGCGATGTCCGCAGCCTGCGCCACGAGCACCTTCCGCACCGGAAGGCCCTTGATCGTGAGCGCGAGGATGTCACTCGCCTTTTCGAACGCCTCCTCGGGGGAGGTCGCCAGCTTCACGCCGCCGGCCTTGCCGCGCCCGCCCGCCTGGACCTGTGCCTTGATGACGACCGTGCCGCCGAGCGAGGCGGCCACGTCGCGCGCCTCCTCGGGGCTGGCCGCCACCTGCCCCGGCAGCACGGGCAGCCCGTAGCGCGCGAACAGCTCCTTGCCCTGGTATTCGTGGAGATTCATGTCCTCTTGCTCCGCGAGCCGACGACGCCCCGCATGCGGCGCCGGCTCGTCGCTCGTGGCCGGCTTGCGAGCGGGCCGTCCTCGGCTCGCTTCACTCTCAGGAATTGTCGATCTGCGCGCGCTGCACCCTGCCGCTGAAGTCCACGTACAGGCTCTTCCACTCGGTGAACGCGTCGAGCATGGTGTGCCCCGCCTCGCGGTGGCCGTTGCCCGTGCCGCGCGTGCCGCCGAACGGCAGGTGGGTCTCCGCTCCGGTCGTGCCGTGATTCACGTACACGATGCCGGTCGAGAGGTCGCGCATCGCCGTGAACGCCGCGTTCACGTTCGTGGTGAAGATGGACGACGAGAGCCCGAACGGCGTGCCGTTGTTGACCTCGATCGCCTGCCCGAGCGACTTCACCTTCACGAACCCCACCACCGGCCCGAAGATCTCCTCCTGGGCGACTCGCATGCCGGCCTCCACGCCGGTGAGCACCGTGGGCTGGAAGAACCAGCCGCGCTCGAGCGCCGCGCCACCCGCCCGGGCCCCCCCGGTCGCGACCGCCGCGCCCTCGTCGCGCGCCACCTTCATGTAGCCCGAGACGCGTTCCAGCTGCCGCTCGTTCACGAGCGGGCCCATGTCCACGCCGCTCTCGAGGCCGTTCCCGAGCCTGAGCGCCTGCGCGCGCTGCACCACCAGGCGCACGACCTCGTCGTGCACGCGCTCGTGCACGATGACGCGGCTGGTGGCCGTGCAGCGCTGCCCCGTGGTGCCGAACGCGCCCCAGGCGATGGCGTCGGCCGCCAGCGGGAGGTCGGCGTCGTCCAGCACGATGACGCCGTTCTTGCCGCCCATCTCCAGCGAGACACGCTTGCCGAGCCGGGCTCCCTCGGTGGCGATCCTCGCGCCCACGGCGTTGGAGCCGGTGAACGAGATCACGTCCACGCCGGGGTGCTGGACCATGGGCCAGCCCACGTTCGGGCCCGTGCCGTGCACGACGTTGAACACCCCGGGCGGGAGCCCGACCTCCTCGAGCAGCCGCGCGAGGTGCCAGCCCATCTCGGGAGTCTCCTCGGACGGCTTGAACACGACCGAGTTCCCGGCGAGCAGGGCCGGGAAGATCTTCCACGTGGGCACGGCGAACGGGAAGTTCCAGGCGGTGATCACGCCCACGACGCCCACCGGCACGCGCACGCTCATCGCCCACTTGTCGGGCATCTCGCTGGGGGTGGTGACGCCGTGGAGGCGGCGCCCCTCGCCGGCCGCGAGGTAGGCCATGTCCACGCCTTCCTGCACGTCACCGCGCGTCTCGATGAGGATCTTGCCCATCTCGCGCGTGGCCGCCCGTGCGAGGTCCTCCTTCCTGCGCGCGATCAGCGCGCCGAGGCGGAACAGCAGCTCGCCGCGCTTGGGCGCGGGCGTGAGCTGCCAGGCGCGCAGGGCGGCGCGGGCCGCCTGGACGGCCGCGTCCAGGTCCTCCGCGCCGGAGTCGGGGAACTCGCCGAGGGCCTCGCCTGTGGCCGGGTTCCGGTTGGTGAACGTGCGGCCCGACCGGGCCGGCACCCACTGGCCGCCGATGAAGTTGTGGAAGGTCTCGGGCATGACCGCTCCGGGGCCGGGGGGCGGCGCCGCGCGGGGACCCGCGCCGGCCGCCGGGCGCGGGAGCGGGCTCCCACGCAGGCGCAAAGGACGGGACAGACTAGTCGTGCCCCCCGGTCCGCGCAAGCGGCTGGGCCGCGCCCTACTTGAGGACGAACGTCACCCGCATCGTCACCCGGTACTCGGTGATCTTCCCGCCGGCGACCTTCACCTTCTGCTCGGCGACCCACGCGCCCTGGATGCCCTCGAGGGTCCGGCTCGCCCGCGCGATGCCCTCGCGGACGGCGTCCTCGAAGCTCGTGGGGGACGAGGCGATGATCTCGGTGACCTTGGCGACCGACATCGTGGACCTCAGGCCTTCTTCCGGAGCATGGAGACGACCAGAGGCAGCACCGCCCCGACCACGGCGGACAGCCCGGCGTTCTGCGCCATGCCCCCGCCCTGGAGGGCGGTGACGAGCATCGGGAGGAACTGGCCGCCGACGCCGCCGCCGACCGCTCCGAGGATGGTGTTGAGCAAGGGACCCAGGTTCCGCTCCTTCGAGACCGCCCCCGCCACGTTGCCGCCGACCGCGCCGCTCGCCAGGCTCGTGAGCAGACCGACCACGTCCATGGGCGTCCTCCTCCGCTGGAGTGGACCACGTCGCCCGGTTGGTGCGGGCCCTGGGTGTCGGGTCAGCCGGGCGCCGGCAGCATACGCCCGGGCCGGGGCCCCGGCCATGCCGCGGATACGGCTGGCGGGAACGGCCCTAGACGCCCTTCCCCTCGCGGATGCGGCGCGCGATCTCGCTCGTGGACAGCCCCTCGCGCAGCGGCACCGTGGTGACGAGTCCGCCCCGCGACTCCACGAGCTCGCGCCCGACGATGCCGGTCAGCTCGTAGTCCGCGCCCTTCACGAGCACGTCCGGGCGCACCGCCTCGATCAGGCGCAGCGGGGTGTCGTCGTCGAACGGCACGACCAGGTCCACGCAGGCGAGCGCGCGCACGACCGCGGCGCGGTCCTCGAGCGTCACGATCGGACGCGACGGGCCCTTGAGCCGGCGCGCGGAGGCGTCGGAGTTGAGGCCCACCACCAGCCGGTCCCCGAGCGCGCGCGCGTCCTCCAGGTACTCGACGTGGCCGCGGTGGACGAGGTCGAAGATGCCGTTCGTGAACACGATGCGCGCCCCGGCCGCCCGCCAGACGTCGAGCCGGGCGCGTGCCTCGGCGGGCAGCGCCGGCGGCTCCGTCACGCGAGCGCGCCGGCCAGCGACCGGCGCAGCTGGGCCGGCGAGCAGGTCGCGGTGCCGACCTCGCGGATGACGACGCCGGCGGCATGGTTGGCGAGGTAGCACGCCTCGGGGTAGTCCGCGTCGGCGGCGAGCGCGAGCGCCACCACGCTCACGACGGTGTCCCCGGCGCCGGTCACGTCGTACACCTCGCGGGCCACGGTCGGCAGGTGCGTCGTGCGCCCCGAGCGCTCGAACAGGCTCATCCCGTCCGGACCGCGCGTGATGAGCACGGCTTCGGCGTCGAGCCGCTTCTGGAGCCCCCAGCCCACGGCGGCGAGGCTCGCCTCGTCGGTGACGCGCTGGCCCATGACCCAGCCGGCCTCGTGCTGGTTGGGGGTCAGGATGCTCACGCCACGGTACGCGTCGATGTGGCTCTCCTTGGGGTCCACGCTCACCGGGATGCGCCGGGCACGCGCGATCCCGATGGCCTTCTCGAGCACGGGGCGCGTCACGACACCCTTGCCGTAATCGCTGACGATCAGGCCCTCGGAGCGCGGCAGCTCGGCCTCGAGCGCCTGCAGCAGCGCGGCGCGCGCGGCGCCCTCGACGTCGGCGCGCGACTCCCAGTCGGCGCGCACGACCTGCTGCGAGTGGGCGATGATGCGGGTCTTCATCGTGGTCGGCCGGCTGGGGTCGCGCACGATCGCGCGCGTGTCCACGCCGCGGCCGGCGAACACGTCGAACAGCTTGCGCGCGCGCTCGTCGTCACCCACGAGGCCGATGAGCACGGGCTCGGCGCCGAGCGCGCTCAGGTTGGCCGCGACGTTGCCCGCGCCGCCGAGCGAGCTCGTCTCCCGCTGCACCTCGACCACCGGGACCGGCGCCTCGGGCGAGATGCGTTCGCAGCGGCCCCACAGGTAGTGGTCCAGCATCAGGTCCCCGAGCACCACCAGCCGGCGCCCGGCGAAGCGGTCCACGATCGTCTGGAGCGCGTCGAGCGCGAACGCGGTGGCGGACATGCGGGGCAGGTTAGGCGCGGCCCCGGAGTGGGTCAACGGGAGGCCGACATGCCGCGCGCGCGCGGCTCCGTTAGCCTGACGCCATGTTCATCACCGTGCGTCCCTACGCGCCGGCCGACGAAGCGGCGCTGCTCGCGCTCCTCCGCGCGCCGGGGGTGCGCGAGGAGTTCGAGCGCTTCGACTCCCCGCAGGGCGTGGCGCTCCTGCTCGGGGATCCCTACGTGCCCGAAGCCGGAGTGCGGCTCGCGACCGTGGACGGCGAGCCCGCGGGCTTCGGCTTCGCCATCCTCGTGCCCGGCTCGCCCGCATGGGCCGCGCCTCGCGGCGCCGTGCTGCCGCGGTTCCGCCGGCGCGGCATCGGGCGCGCGCTGCACGCGTCGCTCCACGATTACGTGCGCGCGCAGGTGATCGTGCCCGGCGTGCGCGAGTTGTCGGCCGGGGCGTGGCAGCCCTCGCCCGGCACGGACGCGCTCATGGCCGCGCTGGGCTACGTCCCCGAGCGCTGGTTCTGGATGATGGCGCGCCCGCGCGGCGAGTCGGCGCCCGCGCCGGCCTGGCCGGAGGGCTTCGAGGGCCGGGTCTTCGACGGCAGCGAGGAGGCTCTCGCCGAGTGGAACGCCGCCTACAACGACTCGTTCGCGGCCCACTTCCGGTTCGTGCCGAGCGACCTCGAGCGGCTGCGGAAGCAGGTGCGCAAGCCGGGCTTCCGCGCCGACGGCGTGCTGCTCGCGCGGCTTCACGGCCGGCCGGCGGGATTCTGCCGCTGCGAGATCCACTGCCAGCGCGGCGAGATCGGCGCGCTCGGCACCACGCGCGACGCGCGCGGGCTGGGACTCGGGCGCGCGCTCCTGCGCTGGGGAGTGGGGTGGCTCGAGCGCGAGTGCACCGGCGCGGTGACGCTGGTCGTGGACGGCGAGAACGAGGGAGCGCTGCGGCTCTACCGCTCGGAGGGCTTCGAGGTGACGCGCACGCGCCGCACGTGGGCGCGCGCGCTCGACGCGCCCTGACGCCTCCTCCGGCCCCGCCGCCGCGGCGCCGCCCCGATGGCATTCACGGATTCCGCATCACCGCCGGGTCGGGCCGGGATCGATTCGCGAGTGGGGCCGCGAAGCGGG